>NZ_JBWKJZ010000009.1:0-300881 GCF_056431945.1 Streptomyces sp. NPDC045778 | reverse complement strand
CCCCCCCCCCCCCCCCCCCCCCCCCCCCCCCCCCCCCCCCCCCCCCCCCCCCCCCCCCCCCCCCCCCCCCCCCCCCCCCCCCCCCCCCCCCCCCGGGCCCGGGGTCCGCGGCGTCAGAGCTTGCTGGCGAAGTTCTGCACCCACCACGGGCCGTTGGCCTTCAGACTGACGCCGGCGCCGAAGTCCTTGTACGCGCAGTTCAGGATGTTGGCGCGGTGCCCGGAGCTGCGCATCCAGTCCCGCATGGCGGCCTTGGGGCCCTTCGGCCCCTTGTGTATGTTCTCGCCCCACGCCCCGGCCCGGTAGCCCGCCTTCCGCAGGCGGTCGCCCGCGCTCCTGCCCTCCGGGCTGGTGTGGTCGTAGTAGTCGCGCGCCGCCATGTCCTTGGCGTGGGCCTGTGCGGCGGCCTGCACCCTGCGGTCAAGCCGCAGCGGCCGGCAACCCGCCTTCGCCCGCTCGGCGTTGACGAGGGTGAGGAGCTGCTTCTGATACCGCGCCGTCTTGCCCAGCGCCGGGCGCTTCGACGGCTCCTCGGCCCGCGGGGCGGTGGCGCCCGGCTTCTCGTCGCCCGAGCTGTCCGCAAGCGCGAACGTACCCACCGACGCGAGAGCGGCCGCCGCCACGGCCCCGCCCGCCAGGACACGGACCTTCAGCCCACGCCTGCTCCGCCCATGACGCCCGCGCTCCTCGTCGGCGCTGCCCTTGCCCAGATGCATGTCCGCTCCACTCTGTGGTGATCGCCGGTCGATCCGACACAGGGGAGACCGAGCGGGAGGCGCGGGGACAACACTTTTCCGCGAACGTTTCCTGCCGAAGGCGTCGTACGCGTCAGGCCGAGGCGCCGCTGTTCGGATCCTCAGGAGGGAACTCCGGCTCGGTCGTCGGCTGATGGGCCTCGGGGCCTGTGAGTCGCGTCATGCCACACCAGTTTGCACCCGGCCCTTGGCGCACGCGAAGGCGCGACGGGGCGGCGGGGCCGTCACGGAGGCTGTACGTCCGTCGCGCGTGGGCCCGGCTCTAGGTCGCGGCGGTCACCCGCTCGCCGCACCACGCGCAGAAGGGTGCCCCGGACTCGGCCCGCATCCTGCCGCACTCCGGGCAGACCCGGTCCAGGGAGCACGGCGCCTCACCGCCTTCCCGCGCGGCGACGCTCAGGCCCGGGCGGCGCGTGTGCACGGTCAGGTACACCAAACCGTGTGCTCCCGCGCTCAGCGCGCGCCGGGAGGAGCGCGGCAGCCACACCACGGACCCGGCGGCCAGCGCGAGCTGCTCGCCGTCACCGTCCAGATGGCCGTCGCCCGCGACCACGACCAGCAGGACGTCCAGGGCGTGCTCCACATGGGCCGGTACGCCGCCCGCCGGAGGCAGTCTGATCAGGTTGGCGTCGAGCTGCCGTCCCTCCTCCGCCAGTTTCCACAGCGCTCCGGTCTGCTCGGAGGACACGTACGGCAGGTACTGATCGAAGGAGACCAGTAGGCGGGGCTTCTCCGGTGCGGGCATCTGCACCTCCTGGCTGTGCGGCGGAACGGTGGGATCCTAAACGGCCGGGGCCCCACAGGGGCGGGATCCCGGAGGAGGCCACCCTGAAGAACGCCGCACGCCCGCCGCGCGGTACGTGATCTCGTCGTACGGGAGGCCGAGCAGCTCGGCCAGGTCCCGCAGGGTCCAGTACACGGAGTGGCTCAGGCCGACGACCCGCGCCAGGCCGGTGGCCCGCGTGAGGTGCTGTCCAGGAGCGCGGGCACCGCCCGGACCCGGCCGTTGACGGTCACGGCGTCGCGGCGGCGATCTCGGTCTGCCCGTGCCACAGCTGGATGGTGACACGCCCGTCGGGGCCGACCCCGTCGGCGGCCCTCGCCGTGCAGCCCGGCGCCGCGGGGCCCGGGAGGGCGCGCGTCGCCGCCGCCCCGGGAGTACACCACCGGCCGCGTCCCGCTGTTCCGTGGGTCAACGGGGGCGTGCGCCATCGGGGGGACGGGCGGGTAGACCGGACCGCGGCCCGGTGAGAGATACAGAGCGGCCTGCCGGCCGTGTGAGACAAGCCCCCACCCCCACCAGGAGCACCACATGCCCCGTCCACCCCGGCGCGCCGTCGTCGCCGTCGCTGCCGCCGCCCTCACGACCGGTCTCCTCGCCGCCCCCGGCGCGACGGCCGGGCAGCGGGCACCCGCCCCCGTGCACGAGGCGGCCCACGCCCTGCCGGGCCGCTACATCGTCACCCTGGCTCCGGACGTGCCGTCCGACCGGGCGGCGCGGCAGTGGCGCCTCCCGGTGCGCCAGACCTTCCGCGAGGTGCTCAACGGCTTCTCCGTCGATCTGAGCCCGCGCCAGCTGGGTGTCGTACGGCGGCTGCCGGGCGTGGTGGCGGTGGAGCAGGTCGGCGTCATCTCCGGCCCGCGCGGCACGGCCTGGCGGCGCCAGGGGGAGCCCACCGACTCGTGGGGCCTGGACCGCATCGACCAGCGCGGGCTGCCCCTCGACGGCTCCTTCACCCCCGGCGAGGACGGCGAGGACACGACCGCGTACATCCTCGACAGCGGCATCGACTTCGACCACGCCGCCTTCGAGGGCCGGGCGTCGCTGGGCTTCGACGCCTTCCGCGACGACGGCAAGGACTGCTACGGCCACGGCACCAGCGTCGCCTCCCTCGCCGCCGGGGCCACCTACGGGGTCGCGCGGAAGGCCAAGCTGGTGTCGGTGCGCGTCCTCAACTGCAAGAACAGGGGCACCAGTGAGGGCCTGCTCGCGGGCTACGAGTGGATCGCGAAGAACGCCGTGCGGCCCTCGGTGGTGAACTCCTCGCTCAGCTCGCCGATGTTCCCGACCACCGACGCGGCCGTCGACACCCTCGCGCAGGACCACGGCATCCTGACCGTCGCCGCCGCGGGCAACCAGGGCGGCAGCGCCTGCCTGCGCTCGCCCGCGCGCGCGTCGAGCGTCGTGTCCGTCGGCAACAGCACGCGTAGGGACATCCAGTCGCCCACCAGCAACTACGGCCGCTGCGTCACCCTGTACGCCCCGGGGCACGAGGTCGTCACCGCGAGGATGGGCGGCGGTTCCGCGACGGTCAGCGGCACGTCCTTCGCGGCTCCTTACGCCACCGGGGCCGTCCTGCTCGCCCTGGACGACGACGAGAAGAGCACCCCGGCGGAGCTGAAGCAGCGGCTCGTCGACGCGGCCACGCCGAACGTGCTCAAGGTCAGTCCGGGCTCGCCCAACCTCCTGCTGTACCTGGCCCCCTCCCTCACCCCGGACGACGCCGAGGAGGACGACGCCTGAGCGCGCGGCCCGCCGTGGGCGCCGCCCGCGGCAGACCACGCGCACCTGTCCCGGCGCGGCTCAGGCGGGGGCGTCCGCGTCACCTCCGTCCTCCTCCTGCCGCGCGCCGCTTTCGGCGCGCGCGTCGGCGAGGCGTCGGCGCAGCTGGTCGGCGACCGACTTCTTGCTCTCGTCGGAGAGTTCGGCGGAGAGTTCGGCCCCCGGCCCGTCCGGCGCCGGGGGTGTGGGCGGGGGCGTGCGCTGTTCCTTGAGGGCGGCGAGCAGCGTGTCCCGTGTGACGGCGTCCTGACGGCGACGGGCCGTGCCGACCGCCGCGAGGATGACCGCCAGCTTGATGTCCCTGCCCGAGACGTCGCCGACGTCGGCCAGCTCCTCCACCGAGACGTCCTCGTGCACCGGCAGTTCGGCGGGCAGGTGGGTCTGCCAGATGCGGCGCCGGGCCGCGTGGTCGGGCAGGGCGAAGTCGACGTGCAGCAACCGGGATTCGACGGCCGCGTCGTAGCTGTGCGGCAGGTTGCTCGCGAAGATCACCAGGCCCTGGAAGGTGTCGAGCGCCATGAGCAGCTCGGTGCGCATGGAGTTGATGGCGCTCTCGGCGGCCTGCTGGGGCTGGGCGAACCGGCGCGAGAGCAGTGACTCGGCCTCGTCGACGAAGAGGACCGCGTTCTGCTCCTTGGCCGCGGCGAACAGCGCGGCGAGGTTCTTGGGTCCCTCGCCGTGGTACTTGCTCTCCAGGTCCGAGAGGCGGCAGGACAGGATGCGCCGGCCGAGCCGGTGCGCGATGGCGTGGGCGGCCATGGTCTTGCCGGTGCCGGGCGGGCCCCGGAAGTTGACCGCCGTGGACGGATGGGGCTCGATCGAGCGCAGGTTCCAGGTGTCGAAGACGAGCGGGGCCACCTCCACGAGCGAGACGCAGTCGAGCAGCCTGCTGACCGTCTCCTCGGGCAGGACCAGCTGGTCGAAGGTGTACAGCGGCTCGACCGTCGAGAAGGCGGGTGGCTGCGGCTCCTCCTGCGCGGGCCACGGCGACGGCGCCTGGCCGGGCCGCGGGGGCAGGGTGCCGTACCCCGCGCTCAGGACGAAGGGGCCGGGCCGGTGGTGGTCGACGATCTCGCCGAGCATCGCGAAGAGGCGGACCCGGAACTTCACCAGCTCCCGGTCGGGGACGTCCGCGGGGAAGCCGCTCAGGAAGAGGCGGGGCGTGGACCAGGAACCGTGGTCCGTGCCGTGGTCTTCGAGGCCGCGCTCATGTCTGGACACGGATCACACCCCTCGACGTGCGGAGCCTGCGGGCGAGTTCGGGGTCGATGGCGTGGGCGTCCCAGATCTGGGTCGCCGTCCTGACGCCGTACGGGCTGAAGATGCCGCCGACGACGTGGTAGTCGCCGGTGGCGAGGCGCTCGGACAGGATCTCCGCGTAGCCGCCCCGCACGGCTCGCGCGGAGATCCAGCCGTCCACCATCTCCCAGGTCACCAGGGCGAGGACGGCCCCGGCGGCGAAGCCCCCCGCCATCAGGAGCAGGATGAGGCTGATGGGTTCCACCGCTGCCCCTCAGGTGTAGACGACGAGCCCGCGGCCCGCCGCGTGGTGGCGTACCACGTCGGCGCCGGGCTGGCGGCTGCTGGCGAGCGCCCGCGCCTCGACCACCCGTCCGGTCCGCTCGTCGAAGAAGCCCTGCACGATCCGTGTGGACGCGGCCGTCGGGGTCTTGTCGAACACCCCGCCCACCTTGGCGTAGTCCTTGTTGGCGATGCGCTCGGCGAGCGAGAAGGCGATCGCGTCGGCGTTGTCCGCCTTGATCCTGCCGCGCGCCCGGAACCATTCCGTGATGATTTCCACGGTGATGGAGACGATCACCACCGCGATATAGCCGAAGAAGGCGATCGCGGCGATGAGGGAGAGTGGATCCATAGGTTTCTTTCCCCCCGATACTGTTCGTTTCTCTGCTGCTGTCGTTCGGATGTGACTACGGACTCGTCACGGATGCCCGTCGTGGTATCAGCGACGCCGTCGGAACCAGCGGTTCATTTCCGCTTGGTCGATCTTTGTGTCCGGGTGGCGCCTCCTCCTGCGGGCGCGGAACCCCGCCACGAGCAACGGCACCGCGACGGCCAATCCGGCGGCCACGGCCACCCATTTCCCCATCGATTCCTCCCGCACTGGCCCGCTCCCGGGCGGGGCGCTACTCGAAGATGATGAGTTCTCGCCCACCGAACATCCCCAGGAGTTCACCGTCCAGCTCCTTCGCCACCACGAACCTGCCGTACGGCTCCCCTGAGGGTTGCAGGCAGGGTCTGTTGCCCCGGTCGACGAACAGTTGGAGGCAGGGGAATCCGTAGGAAAGCCCCTGTCGGGTGAGGAGAGCGCCGTGGTGCACCTGAGGCGCGTCCGGACGCTCCTCCACGAAATAGCGGACGACCTCGTCGAAGGTGAGCTTCTTCAGCTGCAACGGGCGCGGTACTTGGGCGATTTTGATCGCTGCGTCACCGAGGAGTTGCAGAACTCCCATGATGGCTTCCGCGGCCTCCGGAGGCACTTCCCGCGCCCAGGGGCGGCGGCGTCCGCGACGCGCGGTCGAATCCTGTGAACGTGGATCATCGGCCATGTGTGATCCTCCCCCGAAATCCCCCGAAGCCGGATATCCAGGTGAGCGAGTGTAGCGGCGAAAGCCTTTTCTTGTACCGCCTTATTCCCGGGAATCAAGGCGATTCCTCGTTCGATTTCTGAAGTGCCCGTGGTGGCACCCGGGGGAATTGATGCGTGTGGTTCGGGGCACACCCCGGCAGTGGCGGCCGGGGCCCGGGGGGCCTGCTTCCGACCCGTCGTGGTGCCGGGCGCGGCGTCGGCGCGCGTCCCGCACGCGGCGAGAGGCGAGTGCGGTCGTCGTGGCTCCTGAGTCCGTGCCCGGTTCCGCGGTTCCGCGGTTGCACGGTGAGCGGCTCGGCGTCGCGGGCGCCGCACGCGGGGGCGGGCTCAGGCCCGGACCTCCGGCGCCTCGGCGAGGGCGAACTCCGCGGTCTGCCGCGGGTCCAGGGCCAGGATCTCGGCGAGGAGCCGGCCGAACAGGGAGCTGGCTCCCCTCCGCGCGGCGCCGCGCGGAGGGGAGGGGTGGCTCAGACGCCGGCCACGCTCTGGATCCAGGAGCGGTACGCCGTCACGTTCGTGTACGCGGTGGTGGTCTGGCGGTCACTCGTGGAGGCCACGCCGACCTGGACGCCGCCCGCCATCATGGGGCCGCCCGAGTCGCCGCCCGCGGTGATGCCGTTGCCCCGGCGGGCACAGATGGCCTGGCCCTGGTAGGCGTCGCGGCAGCCACCGGTGACGGTGACGTTGGCGACCTTCAGGAGCCGGGACTGACAGTTGATCTCCTGGCCGCACTGGGAGGTCGCGCCCCATCCGTAGACCTGTACGGACTGGCCCACGGTCACCGAACCCGGCTGGCCGAGCGGCGAGTAGGTGGCCGACACCGAGCGGTCGAGCTTGACCAGGGAGATGTCCGCCGACGGGTGGCTCGTGACGCTGACGCCGTTGGCCGTGGTGCCGCCCGTGGTCTGGTCGAGGCTGCCGATGCGGAAGGAGAGGCCGCCGCCGCTGACGCAGTGCTTGGCCGTGAGGATCCAGGTCGGGGCGACGATCGTGGCGGTGCACGTCTGCCGTCCGTTGGAGAAGAGCCGGGCCGCCCAGGGGGCGTTGCTGGCGTAGCCGCCGCCGATGATCGGCTGGGCCGACGTGGTGGCCGGGGCGGCGGGGGCGCGCTCGGCCGCGGAGGCCTGCGCGACGGCGGTGGGGGCGAGCCCGAGGACGGTCAGGGCTACGGCCGCGCATGCCGGGAGAAGTCTGGATATTCGCACGTTCGTCTCCATTGTGTGGGGGTGGAGCGTCCGTCATGAGGACTGAGCCGCATAGGTATGCGACTACGAGTACACGCGGAAGGTGGGTATTCCTGTCGCGTGCATGCCATCAAAGGCTGTGGCGAATCTGGCAGATGGGTTGCGGCCGTCGCAAGAGGCGGGAAGGGGCTACCCGCGTAGAATTGCGAGCGCCCGCATAGTCAAGCGAAAACATATGGTCTGGACCATTGTGTGCCGATAGGTCGTCCTGCTCCCGGTGGCGTACGTCCCTCTTTGGCGCGTCAGGGGCATGACCGGGAGGTCCCGGGGGATCCGGCCACCATGGGTTTTGATGGGGCAGTGCGAAACGGGGCAGGCCGGGCGCGACGGGTGGCCCGCGGCCGGGTGGTGGACATCGCGGCGCGGGCCGGATTCATGGCGCGCGGGGCGATCTATGTGCTGGTCGGCGTGGTGGCCTTGCGCATCGCGCTCTCCGACGACGACGGGAAGCAGGCCGACCGGGGCGGGGCGCTGACGGAGCTGGCCCAGAAGCCCTTCGGGGAAGCCCTGTTGTGGCTCCTCGGCCTCGGCCTCGTGGGGATGGCGCTGTGGCGCCTTTCGGAGGCCCTGTTCGGGCAGGCGGGCCCCGAGGGGCGCAAGGCGGGCAAACGCCTCCTGTCGGCGGGCCGGTTCGTCTTCTACGGCGTGGTCAGCTATCTGGTCCTGGCCTACGTCACGGGCGACAAGGGCAGCGGCAGCGGCTCGTCGGACCGCCAGGTCGACGACGTCACCGCGACCGTCCTCGACTGGCGGGGCGGGCAGTGGATCGTGGGCGCGGTGGGCCTCGGCGTGGTGGCCGCCGGGCTGTGGATGATCGCCAGGGCCGCCCTGCGCAAGTACCGCCGCCGACTGAAGATGGGGGAGATGTCCGCTCCGGTGCGCCGGGCCGTCGACGTCCTAGGGGTGGTGGGCGGATGCGGCAGGGGTTGCGCCTTCGCGACGGCCGGCGCGTTCCTCGTCGTGGCCGCCGTCCGGCACGAACCCGGCGAGGCCAAGGGCATGGACGACACCCTGCGCTCCTTCAGCCACACCGCGGCCGGGCCGTGGCTGCTCGTCGCCTTGGCCGTGGCGCTGATGGCCTTCGGCGTCTTCTCGTGGGCGAGCGCGCGCTGGCGCAGGGTGTGAGCGGGGCGTCCGCGTAATCTCCGGATACGGACGTGTGTCCGACCCGCGGGGTGGGAAGGAACGCGGCCATGGAGATCCCGGGCCCCGAGCCCCGACCGGACGGCGGCGTGGGCGCCATCGCCGACGCGGGCGGACTGCACACCTATCAACTGCGTCTGCACGCCGCGTACGGACCCGTCGTACGGTTCCAGCTCCCCGGGGCGCAGGACGCCGTGTCGATCGCCGACCCCGTGCTCCTGGAGGCCACGGCCCACATCGACAAACGGCCCGAGCGGCTCTTCGCGTTCCTGGACCCGCTGTGCGAGGCGGACAACCTCCAGGTCCTCGCGGCCGACCAGCACGGCCCGTGGCGCCGGCTGCTGCTCTCCGTCTTCGCCGGACGCCCCTCCCACGAGCGACACTTCGCGCGGTTCACCGAGCTGGCCACGGCCCTCGCGGACCGCTGGGCCGCGCGGTCCGGAGGCGAACCCGTCGAACTGCAGAAGGACCTCACCGCCCTCACGCTGCGGATGATCTGCGCCTACTCCCTGGGCGGCGACTCCACGGACCCCGACAAGGTGAGCGGCGCGTTCGAGACGGTGCTCACCGAATACCTGGGACGGCTCTACCAGGCACCCGTCCCCGGCACCCAGGACGAGCGGGCCCGGCGCGCGGACGAGGCGCTCGCCTATCTCCGGGCGACGGTCGACCAAGTCGTCGCGGCACACCGCTCCGGCGGCCGCGCGGACCGGAGCGATCTGATCGGCGCGCTCGTCGAGGCGGGCCAGAGCCCCGCGCGGATCCGCGACACCGTCATGATGACGCTCCTCGCCGCCCACCACACCACCGGCGTGGCCGTCTCCTGGACCCTGCACCTGCTGGGCAGGCACCCTGAGGTGGCCGCACGCGTCACCGAGGAGGTGGACCGCGTGCTCGGGGAGCGCGCCGCGCCGACGTACGCCGATCTGCGGCAGCTGACGTACCTGGACATGACCCTGAAGGAAGCGATGCGGCTCTACCCGCCCGGTCCGTACGGCGCGCGGGAGACGACCGAGCCCCTCACCCTGGGGAGGTACGAGATCCCCGCGGGCACGACCCTCTTCTACCCCTTCTGGGCCGTCCATCTGAACCCCGACCACTGGCCCGAGCCCGAGACGTTCCGCCCCGAGCGCTTCACCCCGGAAGAGACGGCCAAGCGGCCGAGGTTCGCCTACATCCCCTTCGGCCTCGGCCCCCGCAGCTGCGAAGGCGCAGGACTGGCCACGGTCGAGGCGCAACTCGTCCTGGCGGTCCTCCTCAAACGCCTCACGTTCCGGCCGGTGCCCGGGCACGAGGTCACGCCGATCGAACGGTTCGTGCTCTGGGCTGCCGACGGCATCCCGATGCGGGTGAGTTCACGGTGACTCCCTCTCGCGGCCTGCCCGCGCTCCTCCTCGCGCTCGTCCTCGCCGTGGGCACGGCGTCCCCGTCGGGCGCCCGTGACACCCCGGAGCCGGGCGGCCCGGCCGCCTACGAGAACGTCCTCGACCTCGAAGGAACCCCCAAGTCCGCGTTCCCAGGGGAGTTCAACCCGGTCGGCGTGTTCGCCGACCGGGGCGCCTGGCACGCGTACGCCCTGCCTGAGACGGCCGACCCGACGACGTACGGCGGCTTCACCGGGCCCCTGTACATGGCCCAGGAGTACCCCTGGTGGCTGAGCAGATCCTTCAGCAGGATCCGATTGAAGGAAGCGGATAGAACGCTCGATCTAGCCGGGGGAGGTTCTCCGCGCTTCACGTCGCTGCCGGGGCTGCTGCGCCAGCGCTACCGCCTCGACGGCCTCGACCTCACGCTGGAGCTGCGGTTCGCCACCGACCGCACCGCGCTGGTCCGCGCCCGTGTGCACAACAGCGGCCGTGCGACGCGCACCCTGGCCGCCGACTGGTCCGGCGGCCTGCTGCGTCCCGAGGAAGGACCGCAGCGTGACGCGCCCTCGCTGACCACCACGCCGCGCGGCGTCGCCGTCGACTTCGCGCGCGTGCGCGAGAAGTGGGACTACCTCACCGACGGCACCGAGCGCTTCCAGATCACCCACCGCGAGCCCGTCCGCACCACGCTCGCGCACGACACCTACCGCACCGAACTCACCGCTCCGCTCCGCCTGGCCCCCGGCGCGGCCCGCACCCTGGCCTGGACGGAGAGCTACACCTTCACCGCCCCCGAGCGGGCGCGCGAGCGGGCCGCCGTACGCCGCGCCCTGTCCCGCCCTGCCGCCGTCGCGGCGGCCGGGGACGCGCGCTGGCGCCGCTACGTCGCCGCCGTCACCGGCCCCGTCCCGCCCGCGCGCCGCCGCGTCGCCGTGAAGGCGCTCCAGACACTGGTCACCAACTGGCGTTCGGCCGCCGGGCGGATCCGGCACGACGCCATCAGCCCCTCGCTGTCGTACAAGTGGTTCGCCGGCGGCGTCTGGGCCTGGGACACCTGGAAGCAGGCCGTCGGCACCGCCCGGTTCGACCCGCGGCTCGCCGAGGCGCAGGTCCGCGCCATGTTCGACCACCAGATCCGCCCCGGTTCGACGAGCAGGCCGCAGGACGCGGGGATGGTCCCGGACGCGGTCTTCTACAACGCCCCCTCCGACGGCGGCGGCAACTGGAACGAGCGCAACAGCAAGCCCCCGCTGGCCGCGTGGGCGGTCCGGGAGGTCCACGACCGCAGTGGCGACCGCGGCTTCCTGCGCGAGATGTACCCGAAGCTGGCCGCGTACCAGGCGTGGTGGTACCGCAACCGTGACCACGACCGGGACGGACTCGCCGAGTACGGGGCGACCGTCGACCCCGCCAACGACAGCGCGGAGCAGCGCAGGCTCGCCGCCGCCTGGGAGAGCGGCATGGACAACGCGCCGCGCTTCGACGCCGACCTCGGCACCTCCGTCGTCGCCAACCGGGACGCGTCGGGCCGCGTGATCGGCTACTCCCTCACCCAGGAGTCCGTCGACCTCAACGCCTACCTCGCCGCCGACCAGACCCACCTCGCCGCCATCGCGCGGGAGCTGGGGGACAAGGCGGGGGAGCGGCACTGGCGAGCCCGCGCCCGGGCCACGCACGCGGCGGTGCGCGCGCGGATGTACGACCCGCGGAGCGGCTGGTTCCATGACACGGACCTGACCGAGGGCTCCCCGCTCACCGCGCGCGGGCGGGGCATCGAGGGCGCCGTCCCGCTGTGGACCGGCACGGCGTCACCCGCGCAGGCCGCGGCCGTGCGCGACAAGCTCACCGACCCGGGCGAGTTCGCCACGCCCGTACCCTTCCCGACGGTGGCCCGCAGCTCGCCCTACTTCGCCCCACGGCGCTACTGGCGCGGACCGGTCTGGCTGGACCAGGCGTACTTCGCCGAGGCCGGACTGCGGCGGTACGGCCACACCGCCGATGCCCGCGCCCTGACCGACCGGCTGCTCACCCACGCGGCCGGGCTCACGGGCCGGGGCCCGGTGATGGAGAACTACGACCCGCTGACCGGAGCACCGCTCAACTCGCCCCACTTCAGCTGGTCGGCCGCGGTGCTGCTGCCGATGCTGAGCGGCGGATGAGAGACCCTGGGGCGTACCGAAACACAGGAGCACCCCCTTGAAGTACCCGAAGTACCTGACGTCCCTGAAGCACCCCGCGCGGATACGCGTGCTCGCCCTGACCCTCCCGGCCGTCGCCGCCCTGTCGCTCACGAGCTGCACCACGCAGGGCGGCGACGACCCCGCGCGGCCGCGG
Organism: Streptomyces sp. NPDC045778; assembly: GCF_056431945.1. NCBI lineage: Bacteria > Bacillati > Actinomycetota > Actinomycetes > Kitasatosporales > Streptomycetaceae > Streptomyces > Streptomyces sp. NPDC045778. The sequence continues at coordinate 288,867 of NZ_JBWKJZ010000009.1, read as the reverse complement.
GCGGACGCCGCCGACCCCGCCACCCGGCCCGAACTCCGGCGCTTCTACGGGCAGCGGCTGAAGTGGAAGGACTGCGGCGACGTCCGGTGCGCCCGGCTCACCGTGCCCAGGGACTACGCCCACCCGGACGACGGGAAGACCTTCGTCCTGCCGGTGGCCAAAGCCGCGACCACCGCGGGGCAACGGCGCGTCGGCACCCTCGTGTACAACCCGGGCGGCCCGGGCGAGTCCGGGGTGGCCGACCTCAAGGACGGCGGGGCCGAGTCGTTCGGCGCCAAGGCTAGGGCCCGCTTCGACATCGTCTCCTTCGACCCGCGCGGCGTCGCGGGCAGCCGCCCCGCGCTCGACTGCCCGGACGACGAGGAGGCCGTCGCCGACGAGGGGGCCGAGGACCAGCCTCCGGTTCCCCGCACCGCCGCCGCGCGGGCCCGGGCGCTCGCCGACGCGCGCGCGGAGGCCACCGCGTGCCGCAAGGGCAGCCGCGGCCTGCTGCGCCAGGTCGGCACCCGGGACGTCGCCCGTGACCTCGACGTGCTGCGCGCCGCCCTCGGTGAGCGGAAGCTGACCTACGTGGGCTGGTCGTACGGCACGCACTTGGGCACCCGCTACGCCGAGCAGTTCCCGCGCCGGGTGCGCGCCATGGTCCTGGACGGCGCGGTGGACCCCTCCCTCGGCTGGGAGCAGCGCGCCCTGAGCGAGGCGACCGGCTTCCGCAGGGCCGTCGACGACTACGCGGCGCAGTGCGCGGACGTCGTCGGCAGCGGCTGCCCCGGTGCGAACCCCGCCGAGATCCGCCGCCTGATCCAGCGCCTGTACGCGCGTACGGAACACGATCCGCTGCCCGTCGACGGCGAGGAGGAGGGCCTCGGCACGGCAGACGTCGTCGACGCCGTCTCGCTGGCGATGTACACGCCTGAGGAGGAATGGAAGCCGCTCTCCGCGGCCCTGCGCGCGGCGGCCCGCGGCGACGGTACGAAGCTCGCGGAGCTGTCGGAGGCCGACGAGCCGGACGGCGAAGAGCGCGCGGCGCGCTCGCGGGGCGCGGGCCGCCGCCCGGCAGGCCCCGCCGACGCCCCCGACTCCCCTGACTCCGCCGACAACAGTGACGCCGCCATCCTCGCCGTCTCCTGCGCCGACACCGCCTATCCCCGCACCGCGCAGCCGTACTGGGACGCCCTGGACCGCGCCGACAAGAAGGCGGGCCTGTACGGCGCGTCGAGCGTGCTGAGCGTCCTGGCGTGCAAGGACCTGCCCACGGGCGCGGAGCGGCCGCACCGGGTGGAGGCCGGGGGAGCGCCGCCGGTCCTCGTGGTCGGCACCACCGGCGACCCGGCCACCCCGTACGAGGAGGCCGAGAGCCTGGCGGAGCAGTTCCCCGGCGGCATGCTCCTGACGTACGAGGCGCCGGGGCACACCGCCTACGGCCGGGGCGGCGCGTGCGTCACGCGGCGCGTGGACGACTACCTGGTCGGGCTGCGTGAGGTTCCCGACGGCACCACCTGCTGAGGGCACGCCGCCCGGTGGGACCCACCGGGCCGCGCCCGCGCTCAGGCCGGGGGAACGACCGCGACCGGGCAGCCCGCGTGGTGCAGCGCGGCGTGGGCCACGGAGCCGATGCGGGTGCCGATGGGGGAGCGGCGCGTCTTGCGGCCGACCACGAGGAGGTCCGCGTCGGCGGTGGCCGCGAGGAGGACCTGGCCCGCGCTGCCGATCTCGACGTGCTCGGTCACGGGCACGTCGGGGAAGCGCTCGCGCCACGGGGCGAGCGCCCGCGTCAGGGCCTGCTGTTCGAGCGGTTCGAGGCCGCCGGCCTCGTCCGCGACGTGCAGCATGCCGGTGTTGTAGCCGTACATCGGCGGCAGGGCCCACGCCCGCACCGCGCGCAGGGGCGCGCCGCGGGCGGCCGCGGCCTCGAAGGCGAACCGCAGCACGGCCTCGCTGTCCTCCGGCTCCCCGTGCTGCCCCACGACGACCTCGCCGGCCCCTTCGGATCCGGCCGCGGCCCCCGTCCCCGTCCCCGTCCCGGCCCGTACGGACACCACAGGGCCTGGTGCGTCGGCGATCACCTGCTGTCCGTACGACCCGAGCAGGAAGCCGACGAGGGCCCCGTGCCCGCGCGAGCCGAGCACCAGCATCTCGGCGTGCTCGGCCTCCTTGAGCAGGGTGTCGACAGGGGCGGCCCGGACGACGTCGGAGGTGACCGTGAGGTTCGGGTGGCGGCCGGACACGCGCGTCACGGCCTCCCGCACGTAGGCGTCGGCGGCGGTGGCCTGCTCGTCCCTGTCCTGGGTGACGGCCGCGTCGGTCGACGCCTTGAGCCTGGCGTGCACGATCCGCAGGGGCACGCCGCGCAGCGCGGCTTCGGCCGCCGCCCAGTCGGCTGCGGCCAGGCTCTCGGCGGATCCGTCCACTCCGACGGCGATGGCGCGGGTCATGGGACCTCCGTACGTTCTCGGGGCAGGGGCGCGGCGCCACGGCCGGCCCTGCCCCTCGCGGGTCTCGTTCTTGTCTCTCCTCGTCCTTTCTCCTGCTCCCTGCCGCCGTCGGCAATCGGAACCCGCCCGTACGGATCTGTGTGAGGTGTGTCAAACCATGACAGGGAACCTCAGGCCGCCGGTGCCGGCCGCGGCGTGACGTTCTTGACCGGAAGCTCCTTGCTCACGCCCGCGACGTAGTAGTCCTTGGGTGCGGAGAAGAGCACGAAGTTGTGGTCGTAGCCACGGATCTTGGCGCGGACGGTGAAGTTGCCGCGCGCGTCGGTGGTGGTCTTCGCGTCGTACGCGGACTCGTAGTAGGTCCGGAGCAGGACGCGGGTGCCCGCGACCGGGCCGTGCCCGGCGGGCCAGCTGACCTTGCCGGTGACGACGAGGGTGTCACCGGCGCGCACCTTGGTCTTGTTGACCTTGTAGGTGAGGGTGCTGGGGACCGTCCGGACGTCGACCGTGGTCTCGGCGTAGGCGAACTGGCCGTCCGAAGGGCCACCCGGGTCGTACGAGGCCTGGAACTCGACCTCGTGGCGGGGGAACAGATGGACGCTGGGCCGGTCCAGCCAGCGGTCCGCCGGGACGCCCGAGACCTTGAACTGCCCCTCGGCGTTCGTGTGCAGGGTGCCCAGGGGGAGCGTCTCCCGCTCGATGGGGTCGATGGGGTCGCCCCACGGGTTCCAGGTGTCGTACAGGACGGTCTTCAGGAGCTTGACCGGAGCGCTTGCCACCGGGGTGCCGTCGGCCCGGGTCACGGTGCCGCTGAGGTCGACCTTGCGGTGGGCGAAGTCGGTCGTGGAGACGGAGGAGGAGAGGGTCACTACGAAGGGGTCGTCCGGCGCGTGACGTGCCGTCGGGGCGGGGTCCGCGGCCTGGGCGGACGGCACGCCGACGGCGAGGGTGGCGAGGGCGAGCGCGGCCGTGGCCATCAGCCGGGTGACAGATAAGCGTGAACGCGGGTGCACGTGAACTCCGTGGGTTCGATGGGCGTGGAACCGGTCCGTCGGCGGGGCCCACGGACCGGCACGGAGTTCGACGCGGGGGACGAGGGCTGGGGTTGTAGGCGGTGCGGAGAGTGCATGAGCCGTACATGGCGTGTTCGACGACAGGTCGCCTGCCGGTTCCCCGTGAAGACCGGCGAGGACCGGCGAGGGGGGAGGGGCTCATGGAACCGGCCGGGCCCGCACGGGCCCGGCCGGTGGCACGGCTGGAGGGACTGGCGTCGTCCGCTAGTGGTCGGTGCCGGACGCCCAGATGGCCCGGCTGCCGTCATAGATGACGACGTTGCCGTCGTCCTGGACGACCAGGCGTGAGCCCGGGTGCCCATCGGTGTTGGACGCCCAGACGGCCCGGCCGCTGCGGGTGTAGACGACGAGGTTGCCGTCTTCCTGGAAGCGCATGGTCCAGCCCTGGCCGACGGTGCCGGTGGCCCATCTGGCCCGGTTGAACTCGTCGTAGATGACGAGGTTGCCGTCGGACTGCATGATCAGCCGGGCGGTGTCGGAGCTGACGGACTGGTTGTGGTTGAGGGTGAAGGGCGCGTACCGGACCTGGTTCGCCAGGATGCCCGGGGTGGTCGCGCTTGTGGCGGGGGTGGCGGCGTGGTGTGCGGGGGCGGCGTTCGCCTGGCCGGCGAGGGTGATGGAGGCCAGAGCGGCGGTCGCGAGCAGCGTCGCGGTTTTCTTCCCCACGAAAAGAACTCCTTGGTGTCAGGTAGTTCATCCACCGGCGCCCTGTTGGGCGCCGCACGGGGACTCTGGCACCGGCCGTGGGCCAGAAGGGACGGTTTCCTACGGAGATGGCGCTTTGAGGCCCCTCAATGACCGGAAAATGTGAACGCGATGTGCCCGAGGTGAGTGGGTGCCGTGATGCTCGTACCGGTCCTGGAGGCACTCGACGGCGCCGACCCCGCCGCCCGGGTCACCGGTGTCTTCGGCCCCTCGGCCTGGGCCGCGCCCGGGCGGACAGCGGCCACCGTCCCGGGCCCTGCGCGTCACCCGCCCGGGCCCGCCCCGCGGAAATGACGTCGCCACCCCGCCCCGCCCGTGGAATCATCGGCAGCTTGCGCCCGGCTCCTCGTGACTCATGAACGGTGGTGTGCTGACGTGGCCGCTGACTGGCAGTGGGACGACACCCTGTTCGCCGGCACGGCCGCGTACTACGAGCGCGGACGGCTCCCGTACGCCCCCGGACTCGCGGACGCGCTCACCGAGGCGTTGGGACTCGACGGCCACGGGCGGCTGCTCGACGTCGGATGCGGACCGGGCAGCGTCGCGCTGCGGCTCGCGCACGCGTTCGGCGAGATCGTCGGGCTCGACCCCGACGCCGGGATGATCGCCGAGGCCCGGCGCGGGGCGGCCGAGCAGGGAGTGGCCGAAAAGGCCACCTGGGTCGAGGCCCGGGCCGAGGACCTGCCCGCGGGGCTCGGCACCTTCACCGTGGCAACCTTCGCCCAGTCCTTCCACTGGATGGACCGCGACCTGGTGGCGCGCACGGTGCGGGGGATGCTGCGCCCGGGCGGGGCGCTCGCGCACATCTCGGACCTCAAGTCGGAGGACCGGTCCGTCGCGGGCCTCGCGCACCCGCCGGTGCCGTACGCCGCCATCGACGAACTGGTCAGACGCTGTCTTGGGCCGGTCAGGCGGGCGGGCAGGGGCGTGCTGCCGCAAGGGACGCCGGGAGGCGAGGCCGCGGTGTTCGCCCGGGCGGGCTACCTCGGGCCGGAGCGTCTCGTGGTTCCCGCGGGGCAGGCCCTTGAGCGCACGGAGGGCGACGTCGTGGCCGCGGTGTTCTCGATGTCGTACTCCGCGCCGCACCTGTTCGGGCCCCGCCGGGACGACTTCGAGGCGGAGCTGCGCGGCCTGCTGCGGACGTCCTCCCCGTCGGGCCGCTTCGCCGAGCGCCGGCCGAGTACCGAGATCTTCCTGTGGCGCACGGCGTCCACCGGCCGGTAACACCCGCATCGCCCCGCTCCGGCCGCCGCGCCTCCCTGCCGGCGCGGCCCTTCCGGCCGGTCTGCCCTTTATCGATCCGTTCAGTGCTCTCCAGTTGATTGACCCCTTTTGATCTCCGGGGCCCACCCGTGCACATTCCCTGTCGCGTTGGTGAAGAGGGAGTGAATAGCGCCCCGCGCGCCCCAAAGGATCAAGCCAAAGTCTCCGCCTCGAACGGCTTTTGAGCCAGTGTCGCATTGCGCGTCTTTGACTTCCACTTGGTGTTGCTTTTACTTTCGATTGCGGCGGCGAACGCGCATCCACCCCGCCGCGCACCCACACCTTTCCTGGAGGTACGTCATGGAAAAGCTCATCGCGAAGATGGCCAAGGACGATGTCTGGAACCAGTGGACCGCCCTCAACTCGCCGAAGGTGTCCGGAAAGGAAGGCTGCATCAGCGCGGACAAGTCCGGCTGCATCAGCGCGTCGGCGAAGTCCGGCTGTATTTCCTGAACGACCGTCAGTTGCCGCCGCTACTAACGGCCCGGCACGCCCCACGGCGTGCCGGGCCCGCCCCCCCACCTGCCCCGCAGCCCCGAAGGGTGGTCATGAACGGTCAGCCGAGCGCCGACGTCATCGCCCAGATCCAGGACATCCCCCTCTACCGGCCGCACGTCGAGCGCGGCCACTTCCCCATCCTGGAGAAGCCGGAGATCGCCCGAGGCTTTCCCGACAACTGGATGACCCCCACCCTGGCGGCCGCCCTCGCGGCCGGCGAAGCGGAGTTCGTGCTCTCCACGGGCACCAACCACGCGCGGATGCAGATCATCCGGCCCCCGTACTTCCTGCTCAACTCCTACTACCGGCTGTGGAGCGAGCACCCCGACATCTCCGACACCTGGCACGAGGGCTGCCGGCGGGTCTCCCTCACCACCGTCCTCGCCACCGAGCACGTCGCCCGCGTCAACGCCCGGCGGCGCGGCGGCCCGCAGGCCGAGCCGGACCCGCTGCCGGACCTCGACCAGCGGCGCCTCGACGAGCGGACGTTCTACGTCAACCTGCGCCGCGACCCCGCCCTGTGGGACCGCGCGGACGTCGAGCGCATGGTCGAGGAGATCCGTACCGCACAGGCCGCCCACCCCCGCGGCCGCTACCACCTGGACTGCTCGGGACCCCATCTCGCGCACCTGGTCCGCAAGGCCGTCGACTGGGGCCTGTGGCCCTCCTTCCCCCGGCCCGCGAGCATCGTGCACGCCTACGAGTACGCGCCGCTCAACGTGCGGCGCTACCTCCAGCACCACTTCTCCTGCCCGGTCGTCGACCTGTTCGGCAGCACCGAACTCGGCTACCTCTTCTACAGCGACCGCACCGGCCGCTACCACCCGTACCTGGACCGGATGAGCGTCGAACTGATCCCCGTGGAGCCGGGCAGTCGCATCCACAGCCTCATCGTGACCAGCGTGCGCAACCCGCACATGCCCCTGGTGCGCTACCGCTCGGGCGACTGCGTGCGCACCGCCGACGGCTCACCGGACCCCGCCCGCATCACGCGCTTCTGCGGCCGGGAGAAGGAACTCCTGAAGACCCCGCACGGGCCCGTGGCCCAGGGCGACCTCGACGACGTGGTCGCCGCCGCGTCGCCCCGCGTCTTCGTCCACCAGCTCGACGCCCGCGACCCGTCCCGCGCGCTGCTGCGCTACACGACCTTCGACGGCGCCCCGCTCGCGCCCGTGGAGGCCGACACCCTGCGCCACGGCGTCGCCGAGCTGACCGGACGGGACAGCGACCTGGAACACCAGGAGCACATCCCCATCGGCACATCGGGCAAGTACGCCTGGCTCGCCCAGGACGCCTGAGTCCGCACCCCGCCCTCCGCCACGCCTTACGGGAGCACCATGACCACGCAGCCGATCGCGTCCGCCGCCCCCCTCGCGCCCGCCGTCGACCACGTGTCCGCCGCCGACCTCGCGTCCCTGCTCGGCGACGCCCTGCACGCCGAGGTGGTGGCCCACTTCGCCGCGGCGACCGACGCGCCGCGGGAGTACGTCGAGCGCCAGGTCACCGAGTGTCTGCGCTACCTCTACCTCGTCTCCCGCCACCCGGACCGGCTCAGCGGCCTCTTCCTCCCCGTCGAGCAGGAGATCGACGAGATCTGGCACTACCTCATCCTCCAGACCCGTGAGTACCGCGCCCTGTGCGAACAGCGGCTGCCCGGCGGCTTCTTCGTGGAGCACCGCAGCATCGCGTACGAGGACTACCAGCGCGAGCCGGGCAGGGAGCAGGCGATCGAGGAGGCGCTGCGCTGGATCCCGCTGTACGTGCGGGAGTTCGGCCCCTTCGACGAGGGAGCGCTGCCGCACTGGACGATCGTGCGCTTCCTCCACGAGCAGCTCGGCATGCCGCTCTCCGAGATCAGCGCGCTGACCCCGTCGGCGGCCTCCCAGGAAACGGGCGGCAGTTGAACGGGCACCCGCGCGCCGGCACGGCCGCCCCGCCGAACGGTCCGGCGCCCGCGAAGGCCACCCCTCCCGCCGCCGACCCGCCCGAGCAGCGCCGCGTCCTGACCGTCCTGGTCGTGTCCCAGATCCTCAGCGGCGCGGGACTTGCCGCGGGGATCACCGTCGGCGCGCTGCTCGCCGAGGAGATGCTCGGCTCCACGTCCCTCGCGGGGCTGCCCGCCGCCCTGTTCACCGGCGGCGCCGCGTTCGGCGCGGTGGCCGTGGGGCGGATCTGCCAGCGCTGGGGCCGCCGCCCCGGACTCGCCACGGGCTACGCGGTGGGCGCGCTCGGCAGCCTCGGCGTCGTCGTCGCGGCCGCCACCGACAGCGCGGTCCTCCTCTTCGCCTCCCTCGTGGTCTACGGCGCCGGTACGTCGACCAACCTGCTCGCGCGGTACGCCGGCGCCGACCTGGCATCGCCCGGTCGGCGCGGCCGCGCCATCAGCACGGTCCTGCTCGCCACCACCCTCGGCGCCGTGGCGGGACCGAACCTGGTGACCCTGTCCGGATCTGTCGCGCACGCCTGGGGACTGCCCCGGCTCAGCGGCCCCTTCCTGCTCGCGGTGGCGGCCTTCGCCGCGGCCGCCGTCGTCCTCGGCTGCTTCCTGCGCCCGGACCCGCTGCTCCTCGCCCGCTCCCGGGCCGCGCGAGCGAGCGACCCGGACGCGGCGCGGGCGGCCGAGGCGGCGGCGGACGACACGGCCACCGACGGGCGCGGCCTCGTCACCGGCACCACCGTCATGGTGCTCACCCAGCTTGTGATGATCGCCGTCATGACGATGACTCCGGTCCACATGCGGGCCCACGGGCACGACACACAGCTCACCGGACTCGTCATCGCCCTGCACGTGGGCGCGATGTTCCTGCCCTCGCCGCTGTCGGGACGGCTCGTCGACCGCCTTGGCCCGCGCCCGGTCGCCGCCGCGTCCGGCGTCACGCTGCTCGCCGCGGGCGCCACGGCCGCCCTGACACCCCCGCACTCCGTCCCCGGCCTCGCCACCGCGCTCGTCCTGCTCGGCCTCGGCTGGAACCTCGGGCTGCTGAGCGGCACGGCCCTGGTCACGGCCGCCGTGCCGCCCGCCACCCGCGCCGGCACGCAGGGCCTGGTCGACGTGGGCATCGCCGTCGCCGGTGCCACGGGCGGCATGGCCTCGGGCGTGGTCACCGCGTCCGGCGGATTCCCCCTGCTCGCCCTCGGTGGGGGAGTCCTCGCCCTCGCCGTCCTTCCGGTGCTCCTGGTGTCCCTCCGCCCCGCGCGCCCCGCCGCGCCCGAAGCCTCCTGACGACGATGAAACCCCTGACCCCCGACCGCCCGGACACGGCGACGGTACGCCGCACCCGGCCGGGCCCCGCGGCACGGGCACGCCGCTGGGCCGTCACCACCCTGATCGTCCTGCTGTCCCTCCTGTGCGGCGGCGCAGCGCCCGCCGTCACCGGCGCGGCCCCCGACACGGCGGCCCCGTCGCGGCTCGTCGCGCCGGAACCGCCCCCGGTCACCCTGGACACGCGGGAACGCGCGCTCAGGGACGGCGAAGTCCCCCACCCGCCCCCTCACTTCGTCCGGGGCCGTGCGCACACCACCCCGGCGCCCCTGCGAGCCGCCGCCGCGCGGGCCCACTCCGCCCTGGCCGGGCCCGCCGGCGCCGGCGCGGCCCTCAGACCCCACGACCCCCGGTCCGGCGCGCCCGCGCCCACCAGATCGGGCGCCCAACTGCTCCGCCTGCACTGCGTATCGCGCTCCTGAGCGGAAGCCGGGCCCCGCCCGTCGACCGCACACCCCACACCGACACCCCCCAGGAGGCGTCTTCGCCATGGAGACCTTCATCACGCATGCCCGCGGCATGACCGCCCGCATCGCCGAACGCCGCGAGGAACAGGAGACGTTCGGGCGGCTCGCCGCCGGGCAGTCCCCGCTCGCGCTCTTCATCACCTGCTCCGACTCCCGGGTCGTCCCCTCCCTGATCACCGGCGCCCGCCCCGGCGACCTCTTCGAGCTGCCCACCGCGGGCAACGCGGTGCCCCTGTACGAGGCGGACCGGCCCGCCAGTGCGGAGGGCGCCACCATCGAGTACGCGATGCGCGTCCTGCGCGTCGCCGACATCGTGGTCTGCGGCCACTCGCACTGCGGCGCCGTCGGCGCCAAGGCCCGCGGCGACGACCTCGCCGAGCTGCCCGCCGTACGGGACTGGCTGGACCGCCAGCTGTCCAGCGAACTGCCCGCCGACGACGGGCCCGCGGTCGCCGCCGCCGTCCAGCGCCACGTGCGCGAGCAACTGGCCCGCCTGCGCGACTACCCGTGCGTCCGCGAGCGCCTGGAGGCAGGGGAGGTACGCCTGCACGGCTGGTACTACGAGGTCCACACCGGCCTGGTGGCGGCGCATCACGCCGAGACCGACCTGTTCCTCCCCCTGTGAGCCCAGAGGGATCCGGTGAAACCCATGAAAGCTGACGTACCGACCATGAAAAGGCCCCCAGTGCGTGACCTGTCCACACTGCGCGCGGACTTCACCGCGTCGATCGTGGTCTTCCTCGTCGCCGTCCCTCTGTGCGTCGGGGTGGCCGTCGCCTCCGGCGTACCGGCCGAACTCGGTCTGGTCACCGGCATCGTCGGCGGCCTCCTGACCGGTCTGCTGCCCGGCAGCAGCCTCCAGGTCAGCGGCCCGGCCGCCGGCCTGACCGTCCTCGTGTACGAAGCCGTGCAGGAGTACGGCCTCGCGGCGCTCGGCGCCCTGGTGCTGATCGCCGGGCTCCTCCAACTGGCCATGGGAGCCCTGCGGCTCGGCCGCTGGTTCCGGGCGATATCGGTGGCGGTGGTCCAGGGCATGCTCGCGGGCATCGGCCTCGTCCTCATCGCCGGGCAGCTGTACGCGCTCGTCGACGCGAAGGCGCCCGCCTCCGGACTGGACAAGCTGGCCGAACTGCCCCGGCTCGCCGCCGACACGGCAGGGTCGGGCGACGCCCTGGCCGCGTTCGCCGTCGGCACCGGCACCATCGCCGTCCTGGTGCTGTGGCCGCGGTGGCGGAAGGCGGGGCGGGTGCTGCCCGCGCCGCTCGCGGCGGTCGCCCTGGCCACGCTCGCCGTGTTCACCTTCGACCTGCCGGTGGCGAAGGTCGAGGTGCAGGGCCTGGTGGACGCCGTGCAGCCGCCCGGCGGCGACGCGTTCTCCGCCCTGGTGGAGGGCGGTGCCCTCGCGGGCGCCGTCGGCACCGTGCTCGCCTTCACCCTGATCGCGTCCGCCGAGTCGCTGTTCAGCGCGGCGGCCGTGGACCGCATGCACGACGGGCCGCGTACCGACTACGACAAGGAGCTGATGGCGCAGGGCGCGGGCAACGCGGTCTGCGGGGCCCTCGGCGCGCTGCCGATGACCGCGGTGATCGTGCGCAGCTCCGCCAACGTGCGGGCGGGCGCCAGGACCAAGGCGTCCCGTGTGCTGCACGGCGTGTGGCTCCTCGCCTTCGCGGCGGCGTTCCCGGCGGCGCTCGGCGTCATACCGGTGGCGGCCCTCGCCGGCGTCCTGATCCACGCGGGCTGGAAGCTGATCCCCGTCAAGGCGCTCGGGCCGCTGTGGCGCGAGCACCGCGGGGAGGCCCTGGTGCTCGCGGTCACCGCGCTCGCGATCGTGGCGACCAACATGTTCGAGGGCGTCCTCATCGGCCTGGCCCTGGCCATCGTGAAGACGGCTTGGGACACCTCCCACGTGCACCTGGAGGTGGAGGGCCTGGAGGGCACCGGCACCATCCGCGTCCGCGTGGTCGGCAACGCCACGTTCCTGCGCCTGCCGAAGATCCTCGACCAACTGGAGGCGCTGCCGGACGACCGCAGGACCGAACTGGACCTGTCGGGGCTCCGGCACCTGGACCACGCCTGCTCGACGGCCCTCACCGCGTGGGTCGAACGGCATGGGACGGTGACGGCGCCCGACGGCGACGCACCCCTGACGGGACGTCAGGAGCGCACAGGCCACCAGGAGCGCACAGACCGCCAGGAGTCCGCCGACCGCGACGAGCACGCGGACCACCACGAGCACAAGGAGACCGCGGGAGCCCGTCGCTGACCGGGCGCACACGCCTCTGACGGAGCGGGTGCGGCACGGGCGCGGGATCTCCGCGTCCGCGCCGCACCTTTCGCGCGTGGCCTCAGAGCTGCCCCACCTGCGTGACCCGGTGGTCGCCCACGCGGTCCTGGACGTCGTCGAGCAGGACGCGCAGCAGGTCCGCGAGCTGGGTCTGCTGCTCGGGCGTGAGCGAAGTGATCAACTCGGCGTCGCGGTGCAGGACTTGGTCCACCGTGGCCTCGACGAGGTCGTGCCCGGCCGGGGTGAGGGCGACCAGGACGGCGCGGGAGCGGTCCGGCGCCGGGCCGCGGGTCACGAGCCCCTCGCGTTCGGCGCGGGCGACGCGCTGGGAGACCGCGCCCGCCGTCACCAGGCAGCGGTGGCCGATCTCCCGGGTGGTGAGCGTGTACGGGGGGCCGCTGCGGCGCAACACGCTGAGCAGGTCGAGCGTCGCGGGATCGACCCCGGCGCGGGCGAGCACGGCCCGCCGGTCGTCGCCGAAGAGCTTGGCCAGTTGCCAGATCGGGGTGACGATCCCGATCGAGTCGACCGGGGTGCCGGGGCGCTCGCGCTGCCAGGCCTCGGCGATGGTCGGGGCCGTGGGGAGGGCGGCGGCCTCCCGCGCGGCCGTCTCCGAGGCGGCCGTCTCCCGCGCGGCGGCCTCGGGCGTACCGACCTCCGGCGTACCGACCTCCTGCGCGTCGGCGTCCTGCACGCCGACCTCCTGCGCGTCGTGTGGATCACTTGTCACGGGGAGCCCTCTCGTACTACGTTTAGAGCTAAATTTAGACCTATACGAACGTGATTCGGAGCTGAGCATATGGCACGCACCATCCTGATCACCGGCGGCGGCACGGGCATCGGCAGGGCCGTCGCACGGCACTTCGCCGCGCGGGGCGACCAAGTGACGGTCACCGGCCGCCGCCCCGGCCCGATCGAGGAGCTGGCCGCCGAGACCGGCGCACGCGCCCTGGTCTGCGACCACACGCGGCCCGATCAACTGCTCCGGCTGCTCGACGAACTGCCCGCGCGCCTGGACGTCCTGGTCAACAACGCGGGCGGGAACGTGGACTTCGACGCCGACGGCGCGTCCGACCTGGCCTCCTACGCCCGCGACTTCCGCGGCAACCTGGAGGCCAACCTCATCAGCGCCGCCCTCACCACCAGGGCGGTGGCGGACCGCCTCGCCGAGGGCGGCGCCGTCGTCCACATCGGCTCCATCGCGGCCGACCAGGGGGCCGGATCCTACGGCGCCGCCAAGGCGGGCCTCGCCGCCTGGAACATCAGCCTCGCGGACGAGCTGGGCGCCCGCTCCGTCACGGCGAACGTGGTCGCCCCCGGCTACATCGGCGACACCGAGTTCTTCCGGGACAAGCTCACCGGCGAGCGCCGCGAGCAGCTGGTGGCGGCCACCGCCACCGGCCGCGCGGGCACCCCCGACGACATCGCCGGTGCCGTGGCCTTCCTGGCCTCACCGGCGGCCCGCCACATCACGGGCCAGGTCCTGCACGTGAACGGCGGCGCGCACACCACCCGCTGAGCGGCCGGCCGGGTCTCAGGGCGCGATCGGCAGCTGCCGCTTGTGCTCGGTGAGCCGGTAGCGGCGGACGATGGCCTCGAAGGCGGGCCCGTCGACCGGCTTGCCCTCCAGGAAGTCGTCGATGTCGTCGTACGTGACGCCGAGCGCCTCCTCGTCGGGCTTGCCCGGGCTCAGCGTCTCCAGGTCCGCGGTCGGGGTCTTCCACACCAGGGAGGCCGGCGCGCCGAGGGCGTCGGCCAGGGCGCGGACGCGCCGCTTGGTGAGGCCGGTCAGCGGCACCACGTCGGCCGCGCCGTCACCGAACTTGGTGAAGAAGCCGGAGACCGCCTCGGCGGCGTGGTCGGTGCCCACGACCAGGCCGTCGTGCGCGCCCGCGACCGCGTACTGGGCCACCATGCGCTGCCGGGCCTTGATGTTGCCGTGCACGAAGTCCCGGTGGTGCGCGTCGCGGAACGCCGTGCCCGCGGCGACGGCGGCATCGAGGGCGGCGTCGCTCGCGGGCCGCACGTCCACGGTCAGGGTCTCGTCGGGCCGGATGAAGTCGAGCGCGAGACGCGCGTCGTGCTCGTCGGCCTGGGTGCCGTACGGCAGCCGCATCGCGAAGAAGGCGGCGTCGTGCCCGGTGGCGCGGGCCCGCTCGACGGCCAGCTGGCACAGCCGGCCCGCGGTCGTGGAGTCCACGCCGCCGCTGATGCCGAGCACCAGCGAGCGCAGGCCCGTGGAGGTCAGCCGGCCGGCGAGGAACGCCACCCGGCGCTCGATCTCCTGCTCCGCGTCGAAGGTCGGGCTCACCTGGAGATCCCGGGCGATCTCCTGCTGGAGGGATAGGGGCGCCATGTCGCTCACGGTCGTTCCTCGGTCGGGGTCGGCACGCGCCGTCGGCCGGGGCCGCGCGCGTCCAGGGGACCTCAGCACTCTAGAGGAAGGCCGCGCGGCGCCCGCGGCCAGGAGGCTCAGGCCTTGGCCGGCTGCTCCACCGGGGCCTCGGCCCGGTCGTCGGCCTCATCTGCGGGGGCGGGATCCGGGGCGCGGCCCTTGAGTACCGCGTTGACGCGCGCGGTGTCGAGGTCGTTCTCCCAGCGGGCGACGACGAGCGTGGCCACGCTGTTGCCCGCGAGGTTGGTCAGGGCGCGGCACTCGGACATGAACTTGTCGATGCCGAAGATGAGCATGATGCCCGCCGCCGGGACGGTGCCCACCGTGGACAGGGTCGCGGCCAAGGCGATGAAACCGGCCCCTGTGATGCCGCCGGACCCCTTCGACGTCAGGATCATGACGGCGAGCAGACCGAGCTGCTGACCGAGGCTCAAGGGGGTGTCGGTCGCCTGGGCGATGTAGACGGCGGCCAGGGACAGGTAGATGGAGCTGCCGTCGAGGTTGAAGGAGTAGCCCGTGGGGACCGTCAGTCCGACGATGTCCCGCCGGATGCCGAGCCCTTCGAGCTTCTGCATCAGGCGCGGCAGGGCGCTCTCCGACGACGAGGTGCCGAGGACGAGGACGAACTCCTCGCGCAGATGGCGGAGCAGCCGGAAGATGTTGATCCGCAGCGCGGCGGTGACCGCGCCGAGCACCACGATCACGAAGAACGCGGACGTGCCGTAGAAGAGCCCGATGAGCTGACCGAGGCTGGTCAGCGTGGAGATCCCGTACGCGCCGATGGTGTAGGCCATCGCGCCGAAGGCGCCCACGGGAGCCGCCAGCATCACGTAGTGCAGGATCTTGAAGGCGACGGCGCTGAGGCGGTGGATGCCTTCGACGAGCGGTTCACCGACCGGCCCGACGGCCTTGAGCGCGACGCCGAAGAGGACCGAGAGGAAGATGACCTGGAGGATGTTGCCCTCGGCGAACGCTCCGACGGCGCTGTCGGGGACGATGTCGGTGAGGAAGTGCCACCAGTCCTGGTCCTGCCCGTCCTTGACGTAACTTCGCGCGTCCCCTTCGATGCGCAGCGTGCCCGGGTCGGCGTGGACGCCCGCGCCGGGCCGGAAGACGTTGACGGCGACCAGGCCCACCAGCAGGGCGGCGAGCGTTCCTGCCTGGAAGTAGAGCAGGGACTTCAGGCCCACGCGGCCGACGCGGCCGAGGCTGTCGACGCCGCCGATGCCCGCCACGACGGTCAGGAAGACGATCGGCGCGATGAGCATCTTGATGGCGGAGACGAAGGTGGTGCCCACCGGCTCAAGGGCGGTGCCGACCGAGGGCCACAGCCAGCCGGTGAGCACCCCGGTGACGATGGCGGTGAGAACCCAGAAGTACAGCTGCCGGTACCAGGGCCGCCCGGGCGCGGGAGCGGGTGCCGGGGCGAGGGACGCGGGTGCTGCCATGACGTTTCTCCTCGTCGGGGAACGGGCGCAACCGGCCTTGGGCTGCTCGCGGCGGCCGCCGGCGGCTCACGGGGCGGAGGTCAGAGAAGTTCGAGGACCTTGTCGGTGAACTCGGCGGTCGTGGCGGTGCCGCCCAGGTCGCGGGTGCGCACGTCGGTCTTGGCGAGGACGCCCGCGACAGCGTCGGTGACGTCCCTGGCCGCCGCCGACTGGCCCAGGTGGTCGAGCATCAGGGCCGCCGACCAGATCGCGCCCAGCGGGTTGGCGACGCCCCGGCCCGCGATGTCGGGCGCCGAGCCGTGCACCGGCTCGAACATCGAGGGGAACTCCCGCTCCGGATTGAGGTTCGCGGCGGGCGCGATGCCGATGGACCCGGCGATCGCCGCCGCGAGGTCGCTGAGGATGTCACCGAAGAGGTTGGAGGCGACCACCACGTCGAACCGGCCGGGATCGAGGACGAACTTCGCCGCGAGCGCGTCGATGTGCTCCTGGTCCCAGGCGACGCGCGGGAACCCGGTCGCGCGCTCGGCGACCAGCTCGTCCCAGAACGGCATGGTGTGCACGATGCCGTTCGACTTCGTGGCCGAGGTCAGCCGCCCGCCCCGCCGCGCCGCGAGGTCGAAGGCGTAGTCGAGGACACGGCTGACACCGGCCCGCGTGAACACGGACTCCTGCACGGCGAGTTCATCGGGGAAGCCCCTGTTGAAGCGCCCGCCGACCTCGCTGTACTCGCCCTCCACGTTCTCCCGGACGACCACGAAGTCGACGTCGCCCGCGCGTGCGGCCCGCACCGGGCTGTCGATGCCTTCGAAGACGCGGATGGGCCGGAGGTTGACGTACTGGCGAAAGCCCCGCCGGATCGGGATGAGGAGACCCCACAGCGAGACGTGGTCGGGCACCTCCGGGTGGCCCACCGCGCCCAGCAGGATGGCGTCCTTGTCGCGCAGCTGGTCGAGGCCGTCGTCCGGCATCATCGCGCCCTCGCGCAGATACCGCTCGCAGGACCAGTCGTCGTACGAGGTGTAGGTGAGGCCGAAGCCGTGCCGGCGGGCGAGGGCGTCGAGGACCCGCTGCGCGGCGGGCAGCACCTCGGTGCCGATGCCGTCGCCGGGGATCAGGGCGATGCGGTGGTTCGTCATGCCGTCGATTCCAGCAACGCGCCCGCTCCGGCGTCCAAGACGCAAACCGGATCTGCCTTATAGGCGGGCCCTATCAGGAGGCCTCGGCCGCGGCGCGGGGCCCGACGGCGGCCGCCGCGAAGGCACTGGCCGCGGGGGACAGCACGCCGCGCCTGCTGACCAGGGCGATGTCCAGCGTGGTCGCGGGCTCGATGTCCAGGACGCGGGCGCCCGCCCGCCGGGCGAACTCCCGCCAGGAGTCCGTGACGACGGCGAGCCCGACCCCGGCCAGGACCAGCGGAAGGAGCGCCACCCGGTGCTCGGTCTCGGCGGCCGCGGTGAAGTCGACACCCCGCTCGCGCAGCGCGTCGACGTAAGCGCGCATGCCGGTGCCCGGCTGCCCGACGATCAGCCGCTGCCCGGCCAGCTCCGCGCAGTCGAGCGCGTCCCGCCCGGCGAAGGGGCCGCCGGGCGGCACCACGAGCACGAACCGCTGCCGGCCGAGGACGTGCGCGGCGACCTCCTTCTCCGGCACCGCCCCGGCGGTCGCGAGCAGACCCAGCTCGACCGCGCCCGTACGCACCATGTCGATGACGTCGCGTGCGGTGAAGGCCGCCTTGACGGCCACCGAGACGCCCGGGTGGTCGTCGCTGAACGCGCGGATCAGCGTGGTGAGCGGCTCGACCGCTTGCGACGGCATGGAGGCGATGTCCAGGCGGCCCGCGCGCAGCTCGCGCACGGCGTCGACACTGGCCCGCGCGGTGTGCAGACTCCGCACGGCCGCGCGCGCCGGTTCGATCAGGGCCCTGCCCGCGTCGGTGAGGACCGCCCGGCGGCCGATGCGGTGGAAGAGGTCCGTGCCGATGTCACGTTCCAGGGCCTGGACGGCCTGCGAGAGCGACGGCTGCGACACGTACAGGGCCGCGGCCGCCCGGTTGAACCCGCCACGGTCGACGATCGCGAGGAAGTACTCCAGCTGCCGGACATCCATACGCGCACCTTCTCAGGAAGAGGCCGAAAGCCGGTGCGAGGGGCGGCTAGCCGAGCCACGCGCCCCCGCGCATGAGCACCCGGCCGGTCAGCTCGCCCTCGCCGCGCCAGGCCAGCACGGTCTCCGGGGTCACCCGGACGTAGACGTACGCCCCGTCCTCCGCCCGCGGGTCCCAGCCGAACTTCGCCGCGAACCCGGCCGCGCCCTCCTCGGGCACCTCCCGCGCCGCGAAGCAGTCCGCCGACCCGCGCAGTTGCACCACGTCGAACGTGTCCGGCAGGGCCAGGCGCACGCGCGGGTCCGCGCGGAGGTTGCGCACGGTCGCCGTTGCCTCGCCGGTGCACAGCCACAGCGCGCTCCCGTCCCACCAGAACCACAGCGGTACTTGGTGCGGGCCCCGGTCCGGGTGCGCGGTGGACACCCAGACGTCCCGTTCGCGGCCGAGGCGCTCCCGCGTGTCACGGGTGCGTTCCCGCACGTCGCGGCGCGTGTCGTCAGTCGTCATGGGGACCGACCGTAGCCAGTGACAGGGGGCCGCGCATGAGGCACAGGACCTACGTCCGAGGTCCGAGGACGCCCGGGCGGGTCAGCGGCGCACGTACGCGTTGAGCGGCGACACCCCGTCCAGGTCGACCTGGAGGCCGGCGAGCGCCCTGGAGTGCAGGAACGTACGCGTCGGTACGTAGACCGGCACGACCGCCGCCTCCTCCATCACGCGGCGGTCGACCCTGGACCACAGTTCGCCCGCGGCGGACACGGAGTCCGCGCCGCCGGCCGCCTCGATCGCCTCGTCGACGTCCGCGCTTTTGAGGCGGGAGTAGTTCGACGAGGTGGGGGCGGTGGCCGCGCTGTCGAAGTAGTCCGGCAGGAACGAGGAGGCGACGGGCAGGCCGCCGCCGACGGCGAGACGGAACAGGTCGTACTTGCCCTCGCCCGCGTTCTTGAAGTAGTCGGTCGTCTTGTCCTGTTTCCGGTCGACCCGGAAACCGGCCTGCTTCAGCGCCGCCGCGATCACTTCGGCACGCTTGCCGTCCGCCTCCGTCCCGTACCCCAGAGTCAGCCGGTAGCCGCTCTTGCCCGCCTCCTTCAGGAGCGCACGCGCCCGGGCGGGGGACCCTCGCTCCCCGGCGCCGTACAGGTCGAAGGCGCGGGCCCCGCGCACACCGGGGGGCAGCAGGTTGTGGTGGACGGTGCCGCTCTCGCCGCTGGCCGCGAGGACGTCGGCCGCGGGCAGCGCCGTCGCGATGGCCTTGCGGACGGCGCGGTCCTTCACCCGCCGAGTGTTGATCATGTACGCCTGCACATACGGGGAGGGCGCCGAGAGACGGCCCGCGCCGGAGGCCTTGTCGAGTCCGTCCTTGCTGAGGGAGCCGGTGAAGGTCATCACTGCCTCGCCCGGGCGCGCCGCCAGTGTGCGGGACTTGATCTGGTCGGCGGACACGCCGCCCTGCATGCGGTACGTGTCCGGGTAGGCGGTGCGCAGCGGGTCGGTGTCCGCCTTCCAGGCGCGGTTGCGGGTGAGGACGAGGTCCTTGCCGCCGCCCTGGAAGGCGTTGATCTGGTACGGGCCGGTCGACGGCAGCGTCCCCGAATTCACCGGGGTGTCCTTGACCTTGGCGGGCAGGGGCGCGCCCGCGGGGCCCGCGAGCGCGACGTTGAAGTCCGGCCGGGCGCTCTTGAGGTGGAAGACGACCGTGCGGTCGTCGGGTGTCTCGATGGCGCCCGTCGGCAGCTTGCGGGTGCCGGTTCCTGTGCTGTCGTCCTTGCCGAGGAGCCAGCGGCGTACGGTCGCGTCGCCGAGGGAGAACCGCGGGTTGAGTGTGCGCTCGACGGCGTGGGCGAAGTCCTCGGCCCGCACGGGAGTTCCGTCGTTGTAGGTCAGCCGCTCCTTGAGGGTGAACGTCCAGGTCCTGCCGCCCGCGGTGGGGCGCCCGGCGTCGGTGGCCAGGTCGCCGACGAGCCGGACCGAGCCGTCGGGCAGTGTTTTCAGGCCTGTCAGGCTGCGGTAGACGAGGCGCGAGACCAGGCGGTCGGTGCCCGTCCACAGCGTGCCGGGGTCGATGGTGGTGAGGTCGTAGGGGTCGAGGACGGTGACGGTGCCGCCCCTGCGGGCCCCGCCGACGGCGGGCGACGGGCCCATGGAATCCGCCGCCGTGCCGATGGCCAGCGTCTCGGTCCTGGCCCGCTCGGCCACCGCGGGGCCCTTGACGCCGCTTCCGCCGCCCGCCTCGCGGCCGTTCGAACTGCCCGAGCCGCTGCCCCGCGCCCGCCGGTCGGAGCCGTCGCCGTCCTTGCCGAAGGGGTCGAAGGAGTCGAAAGGGTTGACGACGGTGAGGACGGCGACGAGCGCGGCGACGGCGACGGCCGCCCCCGCCGGAAGCCACCATCCGCGCCACCACGGGCGGCGGGCGCCGTCGGCCGCGACCGGCGGCCGTGGCACGGGCCACGGCGTCGGCGGGCCCTGGGGCATGGGCGGGGCGAGGGGGTACTCGCTCGCCACGGCCGGCTCCGGGGCCGGGGGCGGCGGCACCGGAGCGGGCCGCAGGCCGGGCGTGCGCGCGAGGACCTCAAGAGCCTGACGTGCCTCTTCGGCACTGGGTCTGCCGGTGGGGTCCTTCACCAGGGTCCGGCCGACGAACGCGTCCCACTCGGGGACGAGTTCCGGCCGCCGCGCGGAGGGCGGTTCCGGGGCCTCGTACACGTGACAGTGCATCAGGGCGGCCTCCGACGGCGCGTCGAAGGGCGGCGAGCCGGTGAGCATCTCGTGGACCATGCAACCCAGCGAGTACACGTCGGTGCGCCCGTCGGCGGGCCCGCGCGTGAACCGCTCGGGGGCCATGTAGTGCAGCGTGCCGATGGGGGAGTCGGAGGTGCGGGTGAGGTAGGCGCCGGTCGCTCCGGTCGCGTCGAGGAACTTGGCGATGCCGAAGTCGAGGACCTTCACCGTGCCCTCGTCGGTCACCATCACGTTGGCCGGCTTGATGTCCCGGTGCACGATGCCCGCACGGTGGGCCACGGCGAGCGCCCGGCACACCTGCCCCGCGATGTCCGCCACCCGTTCCGGCGCGAGGCCGTCGCCCTCGGTGAGCAGCGCGTTCACCGTACGGCCCGTGAGCAGGGGCATGACGAGGTACGGCACGTCACCGTCCGCCCCGTGGTCGAAGACCGGCACGATGTACGAGCTGTCGAGCGCCGCCGCGGCCCGTGCCTCCCGGACGAAGAGCGCCAGCATCCGCTCCCGCTCGGGCCCCGACGTGTGCCGGGGCAGACCGAGCAGCTTGACGGCCACGTCCCGGTCGAGGCGCGCGTCCCGGGCCCGCCAGACGGCGCCCATGCCTCCCGCGCCTATCCGCTCCGTGAGCGTGTACCGCCCGTCCAGGACCGTGCCGCGCATCTCCTACCCCAACCCCCCGACGAGGCACGCCCGCCGTGGGCGGCAAGGTCAATTTACCCGCGCCGTGACGGAGTTGGAGAGCTTTGGTGTCGGAGAGGCGGACGGCCGTGTCCCCTCGGCCGCGCCGGCACCGGATCCCGTGGCCGTTCCCCCGTCACCGGGCCTGGAGGCGGTCGGCGAGCCCCGCGGCCTCGAAGGCGGCCACGAGGTCGTCGTGGCCCTCGGTGAAGTGGGCCCAGCTGTCGCAGTGCACGGGCACGACCCGGCGCGCCCCGAGGATCGCCGCTGCCTCGGCGGCCTGGGCGCTGTCGAGGACCAGCAGGGCGCCGTCGAGGACGGGGACGCGGGGCGCTCCGGCGAAGAGGACGGCGGTGTCGACCGGGCCGAAGCGCGCGGCGATCTCGCGGACCCGGCCGAGCGAGGCGTTGTCCCCGCTCACGTACACCGTGGGCAGGTCGGAGGCGGTCAGGACGAAGCCGACGACCTCACCGACGGCGGCCTCGACCGTCTCGACGCCGAGTTCCTCCGGGCCGTGCAGGGCGGGGACGCCCGTCACGGTCACCGTGTTGCCGTCGGGGCGGTCGAGGTCGACCGACGTCCAGGGGGCCAGACCCCGCGCGGCGCCGCCCAGGCGGCGGGCACCGCTGGGGGTGGTGAGGGTGAGGGGCGTCTCGGCGAGGAGCGCCCGGCCGGAGTCGTCGAGGTTGTCGGGGTGTTCGTCGTGCGAGAGCAGGACGACGTCGACGCGGCCCAGTTCGGCCGGCGTGACCGCGGCGGGCGCCGTCTTGACCAGCTCGCCGCCCGGAACCGGATACGCGCGGGGCGGGTCGAAGGTCGGGTCGGTGAGGAACGTGAGACCGCCGTACTCGAAGAGCGCGGTGGGGCCGCCGAAGACGCGTACGGGTATCCGCTCGTGGGACGCGCCGACCGGAGGCGGGGTGGGGCCGGGAACGGCCACGGACGGGTCGGAAGGAGCCATGGAAGAGAACACCTCACGGATGAGTAGGGGTGCATCCGTGAGGTGAAGCTAGTTGTTTCTCATGGATGAGCGCAAGCCATACCATGAGAGTCATGAAGGACAGCGTGACCGCCGAGCCGGAGCCGCCGCCCGCCCCGGGCGCCGAGCGGCACCCCGCCCTCGCCTTCGCCAACAGCGCGATCGCGCTGCCCGGCGGCCAGTTCCTCGATCTGCTCGGCAGCCCCGCGGCGACGAACCGATGGCTCGCCGAGCACGGCCTCGCGCCCGTCGACGCCGGGCTCCAGGAGATGTGCGCCGCTCAGCTGCGGACGCTGCGCGAACAGATCCGGTCCCTGCTCGCCTCCCACGTCGACGGCCACCCCGCACCCGCGAGCGCGCTCGCGGGTGTCAACGAGGCGCTGACCCGGGCTCCCGCGGCGTCCCTGCTGCACTGGGACCCCACCCGCGGCCTGTACCGGGCGGCCTCGCACCCCACCACCCAGATCGTCGAGCACGCCCTCGCCGCCCTCGCCGCCGACGCCGCGGACCTGTTGACCGGGCCGGACGCCGACCGCCTCACCGCCTGCGGCTCGACTCCCTGCAACCGCTATCTGCTGCGCCACGGCCGCCGCCACTGGTGCTCGACGCGCTGCGGCGACCGCGCCCGGGCGGCCCGCGCCTACGCGCGGCGGACGCGGGCGGGGGAGTGCTGAGGGCGTCCCCGCCCTCGCGCGATCACCCGGCCGACCGCTGGAGCAGCAGGACGTTGTCGACGACGGTGGCGGTCTCGCCCGTGGGTCCCGTGGCCCGGCGGCGGGGCATGTCGGCGCGCAGCACGGACCAGCGCGCCGGGTCGAGGGCGAGGCCGGCGGCGGTCTCCTCGGGCGTGGGGTAGTGGAGGTCGGGGTCCTGGTTCCACGACCAGGGCGCGGTGGAGCCGTGGTCGACGACCAGCAGGCGGCCACCGGGCCGCAGGGACTCGGCGGCGGTGCGCAGGATGTCCGCGCGGGGCAGGGCGAACGGGGTCTGGAAGTACTGGGCGGAGACGAGGTCGAACCGGCCGTCAGGGAAGCTGTCGGCCAGGTCGTGCCGCTCGGCGGTGACCAACTCCGCGACCCCCAGCTCACGCGCCCGCGCCCGCACTTTTTCGACGGCGGTGGCGGAGATGTCCACGGCCGTGACGTGCCAGCCCTGTCGCGCCAGCCAGATGCTGTCACCGCCGGGGCCACAGGCCAGGTCCAGGGCGGCGCCGGGGCGCAGCGGCGCGGCGATCTCGGCGAGCAGGGGGTTGACGCGTGCGGCCCAGCCGTTCCGGGCGCGGTGGACCCGCTCCCAGAACTGGGCGGCGTCCTCTTCCGTCTCCTCCGTCGTGTCGCCGGTGGACCGGGGGTGGTCCGTGGAATTCATCTGAGGTGCCCTTTCGTCTTCACCGGAAGCCGGAAGCCGGAAGCCGGAATGCCGGTCACTGGTAGCCGGTAGCCGGTAGCCGCGCGGACGCGGCGCGAGCGCGGTGCGGGCGCGCACCGCCGGCTCGGCCCCGGCCCTGTGCCGACAGCATCGCCACGCCCGTTCCGCCCTTGCAAGGAAAGTTGCGGATGCGCAAAATCGGTCGGCATGGACAACCCCGCTGAAGACGTGCTGGCCCGGGTCGGGCCGCGGCTGCGCGCCCTGCGCCGGGCGCGCGACACCACGCTCGCCGCGCTGGCCGCCGAGACCGGTCTCACCGCGAGCACCCTCTCCCGCCTGGAGAACGGCAAGCTCCGCCCCACGCTGGAGCAACTGCTGCCGCTGGCCCGGGCGCACGGGGTCCCGCTGGACGACCTCGTGGCCGCGCCGCCCACCGGCGACCCGCGCGTGCATCTGCGGCCGGTGCGGCGGTCCGGGCTCGTGATGGTGCCCCTGACCAGGCGACCGGGCGGCATCCAGGCCTACAAGGTGATCTACCCGCCCGCGGGGTCCGCGTCCACCACGACACGGCAGACCCACGAGGGCTACGGCTGGTTCTACGTCCTCAACGGCCAGGTCAGGTTCGTGCTCGCCGAGCAGGAGTACCTGCTAGGCGCCGGTGAGGCCGTGGAGTTCGACACCCGGGTGCCCCACTGGATCGGCAGCGCCGACAGCCGTCCGGCGGAAGTGCTCGTCCTGGTCGGCCCGCAGGGCGAGCACCCCCATGTGACACCGGTGGCCTAGGCCCGCGTACGGCGGCGGCCCAGCAAGGTGCATCCCACCATCACCAGGCCGACGGCGATGACCTTGGCGGCGCCGAAGTAGCCGGACGCCAGCTCCTGCGGAGTGCCGGGCAGCCGGAAGAGGCACGCGGCCGCGAGACCGCCGAAGACGATCAGGACGCCGGCGCCCCAGGTCCCCGGATCCGCCCACCAGGGCCCCGGGTCGTGGCCCAGCTCGCCGGTCTGCTCAACGTCGTTGTCGGCCACGGCCTGTTCTCCTGTGCATGTGCATGTAAGGGCGGTCGCACGAGAAGAGGGGGGCCCGGCCCGGAAGGTTCCACCGGCGGCCTACGTTCCGATGTCCTCGTTCCACAGCTCCGGGTGGGCCTTCGTGAAGTCGGCCATCAGGGCGACGCACGCGGGCTCGTCCAGGACGACGATCTCCACGCCGTGCGCGGCCAGCCAGTCGTGCCCGCCGTGGAACGTCCGCGCCTCGCCGACGACGACCCGCGAGATGCCGAACTGCCGCACCAGGCCGCTGCAGTACCAGCACGGCGAGAGCGTCGTCGCCATCGTCGTACCGCGATACGTCCGCTGCCGTCCCGCCGCCCGGAAGGCCGAGGTCTCCGCGTGCGCCGACGGATCGCCGTCCTGCACGCGGCGGTTGTGGCCGCGGCCGAGCAGGGTGGACCCGTCCGGCGCGTACAGGGCGGCGCCGATCGGGATGCCGCCCTCGGCCAGGCCCGCGCGAGCCTCCGCGAGGGCGGTGCCCAGCATCCGCCGGTCCGATTCCGTCGACATGGGGCGTCCTCCTGGCTGCGCGCGACACGGGCCGGCCCAGCGTGACACGTGCCGGTACGGGGGCGCCGGAGGAACGGTCCGGGGCAGCCCCGGGGCACGTAAGACTTTCGTCATGGGATTCCGGGAGTGCCGGGCACCCCGCCGACGTCGTACAGGGCAGAAGCACACTCGATCTCTGAGGCGGAGGCATCGCATGGGACGCGTACGACGCACACTCGGCAGGCCCTGGTTCATCGCGGTGCTGTGCACCGGTGCCGTGCTCGCGGGAGCGGGCCTGTACTGGTTCCAGCCGTGGAAGCTGTGGGTGGACGAGACCGTACGGGACCCGCTGCCCGTGGCGGCGGCCCGGGACGGCGCAGAGGCCCCACCGAAGACCCTGGCCCGCGGGGAGCTGATCAGCCACGAGCACGAGACCAGCGGCTCGGTCCGCGTCCTGCGCCTCGCGGACGGCACCCGTGTGCTCCGCCTGACGAACCTGAACACGAGCAACGGTCCCGCCCTGCGGGTCTGGCTCACCGACGCGCAGGTGAAGCCGGGCAAGGACGGCTGGCACGTGTTCGACGACGGCCGGCACGTCAGCCTGGGCGAGCTGAAGGGCAACAAGGGCGACCAGAACTACACCCTGCCCGCCGGCCTCGACCTGGACCAGTACCGCAGCGTCACCCTCTGGTGCGACCGCTTCGACGTGTCCTTCGGCGCCACCGAACTGACCCGCGCCTGACCGGCCCGCCGCGACGACCCCTTCGTCGTCGGCCCCCGTGCCCGGCGCGGCCGGCGGCGGCACCCGCCCCGCATGGCCCCGCCCCCACCGGGTACGCGGCGGTCCTGCGTTGCGCCCCGGCGGGCGAGGCGCGAAGGTCGATGAAGGCGTACAAGACGGAGGCGAGGCCACAGACATGCCCATCGCAACGGTGAACCCGGCGACCGGCTGGACCGAGCTGACCTTCGAGCCACTCGGAGCGGAGGAGATCGAGGAGCGGCTGAGCCGTGCCGCCGCGGCCTTCGAGCGCTATCGCACCACCGGCTTCGCCGACCGCGCCGAGCGGCTGCGCCGCGCCGCCGACCTCCTCGACGAGGACACGCCCGAGATCGCGCTCACCATCACCTCCGAGATGGGCAAGCCCCTGAAGGCGGCCCGCGCGGAGGCCGCGAAGTGCGCCAAGACCATGCGCTGGTACGCCGAGCACGCCGAGGCCCTGCTCGCCGACGAGCGGCCCGACGAGGGCGACGTACGCGACTCCGGCGGGTCCCGTGCCTTCGTCCGCTACCGCCCCCTGGGGGTGGTCCTCGCCGTGATGCCGTGGAACTTCCCGCTGTGGCAGGTGGTGCGGTTCGCCGCGCCCGCCCTGATGGCGGGCAACGTGGGGCTCCTGAAGCACGCGTCGAACGTGCCGCAGACCGCCCTGTACCTGGAGGACCTCTTCCTCCGCGCGGGCTTCGACGAAGGCTGCTTCCAGACCCTGCTCGTCGGCTCCGACGCCATCGAGGGCATCCTGCGCGACACCCGGGTGGCGGCCGCCACCCTCACCGGCAGCGAGGGCGCGGGCCGCTCGGTCGCCGCCATCGCCGGTGACGAGATCAAGAAGACCGTCCTGGAACTGGGCGGCAGCGACCCCTTCGTCGTGATGCCGTCGGCCGACGTGGCCGCGGCCGCCGACACGGCCGTCACCGCGCGGACGCAGAACGCGGGCCAGTCCTGCATCGCCGCGAAGCGGTTCATCGTGCACACGGACGTGTACGACGCCTTCCTGGAGCGGTTCGCCGCGGGCATGCGGGAGCTGACCGTCGGCGACCCCACGGACGAGAGCACCGACGTCGGCCCGCTCTCCAGCGAGCAGGGCCGCGACGACCTGGAGGAACTCGTCGACGACGCGGTACGCCGTGGCGCTACCGCCGTCTGCGGCGGACGACGGCCCAAGGGACTGGAACGAGGGTTCTACTACGAGCCGACCGTCCTGACCGGCATCACCCTCGAGATGCGCGTCCACCGCGAGGAGACCTTCGGCCCGGTGGCCACCGTCTATCGCGTGGCGGACCTGGACGAGGCCGTCGCCGTGGCCAACGACACCTCCTTCGGCCTCAGCTCCAACGCCTGGACCACCGACCCGGCCGAACAGGAGCGCTTCGTACGCGATCTGCGGGCGGGCGGGGTCTACTTCAACGGCATGACCGCCTCGCACCCGGCCTTCCCCTTCGGCGGCGTCAAGCGCTCCGGCTACGGCCGCGAGCTGTCCGGCCACGGCATCAAGGAGTTCTGCAACGCCACCACCGTGTGGCACGGGGCCTGAGCGCCCCGGGAACCGGCAGGTGGCACCGATGGACCCCGTCGAGGCACTGAACCGCATCGCCTTCCTGCTGGAGCGCGTCCACGCGCCCACCTACCGGGTACGCGCCTTCCGCACCGCGGCAGCCACCGTCGCCGCCCTCTCGGCGCAGGAGCTGGCCGAGCGGGTCCGCACCGGCACCCTGGAAGCCCTCAAGGGCATCGGCCCCAAGACAGGCGCGGTGGTGCGCGAGGCCCTCGACGGCGATGTGCCCGGCTACCTGGCCCGCCTTGAGGAGGAGGCCGAGCAGCCCCTGGTCGCCGGCGGCGCCGAGCTGCGGGCCCTGCTGCGCGGCGACTGCCATCTGCACTCCGACTGGTCCGACGGCGGCAGCCCCATCGAGGAGATGGGCCGGGCCGCGGCCGCCGTCGGCCACGAGTGGGCCGTCCTCACCGACCACTCGCCCCGCCTGACCATCGCCCGCGGCCTGTCGCCCGACCGGCTGCGCGAACAACTGCGGGTGGTGGCCGCCCTCAACGAGACGTGGGCCCCGTTCCGCCTGCTCACCGGAATCGAATGCGACATCCTGGAGGACGGCGGCCTCGACCAGGAGCCCGAACTCCTCGCCCAACTGGACGTCGTGGTCGTCTCCGTCCACTCCAAGCTGCGCATGGACGCCGCGGCGATGACCCGCCGCATGGTCAAGGCCGTGCGCAACCCGCACGCGGACGTCCTCGGCCACTGCACCGGCCGCCTCGTCACGGGCCGCGGCCGCCCCGAGTCCACCTTCGACGCCGACGCGGTCTTCGCCGCCTGCGCCGAGTCCGGCACCGCCGTGGAGATCAACAGCAGGCCCGAGCGCAAGGATCCCCCCAAGCGGCTGCTGCGCCGGGCGGTCGACGCCGGGGTCCTGTTCGCCGTCGACACCGACGCGCACGCGCCCGGCCAGCTCGACTGGCAGGCCATCGGCTGCGCCCGCGCCGAGGAGTGCGGGGTGCCGGCCGAACGCGTCGTCACCACCTGGAGCGCCGAGGACCTGCTCGCGTGGACGAGCAGGTCCGGGCAGGGGCCGGGCTGAGCCGGGGCGATCCCGGGCGCGGCGGGGTCAGTTCGTGAGGGTCACACAGGGCAGGCCGACGCTCGCGCCGCCCCGGAAGCCCTCCGCGCAGAGCCGCGTGCCCGCGGGGAAGTGCCGCTGGGGATAGGCCTGGTCCCGGTAGGTCCGGAACTTGGCGACGTCCTCCACCTTCGTGCGGGCGCTCCAGCCGTTGGTGGTCCACACGCGCGCGCTGATGCGGTTGGGCTGGTTGGTGTTGGTGACCGACACCTCGACGCGGCCCAGGTAGGTCCCGGAGTCGTAGGTCTCGATGCAGACCGAGTGGTTGCACCACTTGCCGTCGGCGACCGCCGAGGGGCCGGTGGCGACGACGCAGCCGAGCGCGGCCGCCGCCGCCCCGATCCCCGCGACGATCTTCCTGGTGATGTCGAGCATGGTGAGCCGCCCTCATATGAATCGCAACGCCCGTGACCAGGTGCCACGGACTCCCGGGCGGACCAACGCGGAGCAAGATCGTTGGTTACGGGGAACGCGCGCAGGCACCATGCCCCCACTGTGACCAGGGCCCTAGGCCGGCGCGCAGCCGTCTGCGACCATGCGCCGATGGCTGAGGAAGGCGAACACGCACGGCTCTGGGCCGCGCCGGGCAGCGCGCAGGTGGAACTCCTCTCCGCGCGGTTCGAGCGCTTCGCCTTCGACCGGCACAGCCACGAACAGCTGTCCGTCGGCGTCATCGAGGAAGGCGCGGAGGGCCTGCACCTGGCCGGGGGCAAGGTGGTGATCCCCGCGGGACAGCTCGTGATCCTCAACCCCGGGCAGGTGCACACCGGTTTCGCCGCCGAGGCCTCCGGCTGGCGCTACCGGATGTTCTACTTCGACACCGCCATGGTCGACGAACTGGCCGGTGAACACCTGGGCGTCCGGGACGTCTGGTTCGCGCGGGCGGCGGTGCGCGACCCCGAGCTGTTCTCCGGCCTGCGCCGCGTGCACCGCGCCCAGGAGCGCGCCGACGACCCCCTCACCGCCGAGTCCCTGCTGCTCGGGGCGCTGACCACGGTGCTGCGCCGACACGCGAGCACCGGCCCGGTCGCGGCCACCGGGCCCCGGCGGGAGCCGCGCCGGGGCCCGGACCTGGCCCGGCAGCTGCTCCACGACCGCTGGACCGAGCCCGTCACGGTCGCGGAGCTGAGCGCGGCCGCGGACATGCCGCGTGCCTCCCTGATCGCCGCCTTCCGGCAGGCGTACGGACTGCCCCCGCACGCCTACCTCCTGCGCCTGCGCGCCAACCGCGCCCGCCGTCTGCTCCTCGCGGGACAGCGGCCGGCCGAGGTGGCCGCCGCCACGGGCTTCGCCGACCAGGCGCATCTGACGCGCGTCTGCAAGCGCTACTTCGGCGTGACCCCGGGGGCCATCCGGCCCTGACGGCGTCGGCCCGACTTTCGTTCAAGACCCCCGTCGCGCGCCGCGCCAGGCTGGCCCCGTCGTACGAGGAGAGACGGAAGGCGGCTGAACGGACATGGTGTGGGCGATGGCGGTGTCCCCGCTGGTCGTGGTCCTGGGGATGATCACGGGGCTGCGCCGGGCGGCGCACTGGGCGGCGGTCGTGGGGGCGCTCATCGCGGCCCTCCTGATCTGGTGGCTGCCGGACTTCGCGCTGCCGGGCGACGCGGCCGCGCAGAGCGCGAAAGGCGCGGCCCTCCTGGTGCTCAACGCCGCCGCGGTGATGGTCCCGGGCGTCTATCTGAGTCAGGTGCTCACCCGCCGCGCGGTGCACAAGGCACTCCAGGAGTGGGTGCGCGGCCTCCCGCTGCCGGCACCCGCGACGACCGCCCTCGTGGTGGCGGGCATCGCCCCCACGGTGGAGGCCCTCACCGGCTTCGGCGTCTCGCTCCTCGTCACCGTGCCGGTGCTGCTCGCCCTCGCGCCACCCGCGACCGCCCTTCGGCAGGCCATGCTCGGCATGAACATCATGCCGTGGGGCACCCTCGGCCTCGCCACCGTCATCGGCACCGCCCTCACCGGCACCGGCACGGCCGACCTCGGCACCGCCACAGCGGTCACGAGCGCCCTGGTCTTCCCCCTGGTGACCGCGTGGGCCGCGCTCCTGGCCCGCCCGCGACGGCCACTGCGTACCGCGGTGGTGGCCGCGGGCGCGGGTGGCTTGCTCGCGCTCGGGCTCCTCGGCCTGAACCGGATCGGCGCGGTCCAGCCCGCGGGCGTCCTGGCCGGACTGCTCACCACCGCCGCAGGACTCGCGCTGTGCGCCGCCCGCCGCCGACGGCGGACCGGCTCCGGCCCCGCCGGCCGGCTGCTGCCGCCCCGCGCTGTCCTGTCCGCGTACGGCCTCGTCCTCGGCGGCATCGCCCTGACCCGCGTGGCCAAGGCCGTGGGAGCGCCCGCCCTCACCCTGCACGCGGGCGACGTGAGCTTCGCGCTGCTGAGTTCGCCGGGCCTGCCCCTGCTCGCCGCGGCCCTGATCCTCGACCGGGGCCGCCCGCACCGCCGGGACGCGCGCACCGCGCTGACCCGTGTCGGCAGGCCGCTGCTCGCCCTGACCGGGTTCGTCGCCCTGGGCCGCCTGATGGCCGACAGCGGCATGATCGGGGAGCTGGGCGCCGCGGTCGCCGGGGCGCCGCCGCTGGTCATCGCCCTGGCCGCCCCCGCGCTCGGCATGCTCAGCGGCTTCCTCACCGGCTCGAACGTCGGCGGCAACGCGCTGATGATGCCGCTCCAGGAGCGCCTCGCCCCGGACGGCGCGGGCTTGGACACCTGGTTCGCCGCCTTGCAGAACAGCGCCGCGGGCCACACCGTCTTCACCTCACTGCCCATGATCATGCTGATCCTGGCCGTGGCCGGCGACCGCGCGAAGTCCGCCGGGGTCACCGAGCGCGGCCTGTTGCGCTTCGGTCTGCGCGTGGCCGCCGCGGTGTACGCCGCCCTGGCGGTGACGGCGGTCGCCCTCGTCGTCCACGGGGGAGCGGTGTGACCGCATCAGGCCGGTGACCGCATCAGGCCGTTGACCGTGCCAGGTTCGCGGGCGGTCCGAGCCCGTCCCCGACGCGGAGCATCCGTACGACGGCTCCGTTGCCCGCGGACCGTTGGAGGCGCCGGAGGTGCTCGACCACGCGGGGGTCCGCCGGCCCCCTCGCTATCGGCAGCCGCTGCGCGGGTCCCTCCACGCGGTGCCCGGCGCGTTCAGGGGAAGTCGCGGGCCGTCGGGGTGCGCGCGGCGCTCCTGTCAACGGCGCAGGGTGAGGGTGAGGGTCGCGCCCATGAAGGCGCTGCGGGACGAGCTGGTCCAGCCCTCGTGCCACGTACGGCCGGACTCCTTGCCGTACATTCGGAAGTACCACAGCGGGTCGTTCCCGCCCCTGGTGTCCATGCTGTCCGGGTGCTGTTCGCGCGCGTAGTTCTCCATGGTGATGTAGTCGCTCCCGCTCACGGCGACCACGCCGCCGAAGTGGTAGTCCATGTGGTCGTCGCCCGAACTGCCGCGGATCTTGTCCTGCTCGGCGTCGGGCCGCGCCATGGTCATCATGCCGTCGCCGACTCGGGGGACGGCCGCGTGCTGGTTGGCCTCCAGCTCCCGCAGCGCCCGCTCGGCGGCCTCGGGTGACTGCCGGACCAACTGCTGGAAGCGCGCGCTCATGGCATGCGTGACCCTGAGGTACGCCGCCGAGCCTTCCGATTCGGCCAAGTCGGCGGCCTCCTCGAACTTCCCCCTCCAGCGCTCCGCGGAGTCCACGCGCACGAGGAACTTCTCGATCGTGTCCCAGTAGCGCCGGTCGGCCAGGCGGTGCATGGCCATGTCCCCGGTCACGAACCCGAGCATCTCGTTGCAGCGCTGCGGTACGAGGACGTCGAGGCCCTTGGACTTCTCGCCGCCCTTCACCTTGCGGGACTTGGGCTCGATCTCGTGGAGCACGACCTTCCGGCCGGGCCCGTCGATGACCAGGGACCGGCCGGTCTTCGAAAGGGAGAGCCCGATGTTCTGATGCGCGCCGGGGAGGCGTTTGAGGGACGCGTTGAACTGTTTGTCGGTGGCGAAGAAGTTCTTCGGCTCCTGGCCGCCGGCGGCGTGTTCCACGGCCAGGTCGAAGCCGTCCGACACGGCGAGGTCCACCGCGCCCGAGTACACCAGGTGGGGCCTGGGAGGGGCGTGGGCCGACCGCTCGTCGAACCAGCTTCCCTGCTCGTTCGTGTCCTGGCCCACGAAGAAGTCGTCGGAGTCCGGCTGCTTCGTGGGGTACCCCGCGGAGCCGGCCCTGATCACGTGGAGGCGTTGCACGGTGGCGCCCCCGCCCCCGCCCCCGCCGCCGTCCCAGCGCGCGCCCCCGCCCCCGCAGCCGTCCCCGCCCGCGCACCCACTACTGGCCTGGTGCGCCCTCGCGTTGCCGCCCCCGTGCCCGCTCCGGCTCCGGTCCGCGCCGGCGCGCTGCACGGGCGCCGGCGCGCTCATGACCTCGTCGGCCTTCGCGTCCGCGCGGCGCTCGCCCGCGTCGCCGGGGCTTGAGATGCTGACGTCGGCGCCGTTGTCCGTGCCCGGTACGTCTCCCAGCGCCTGGTCCTGCCAGTGGGCCAGTTCGTGCGCCCAGTCCCTCCTGGACATCCCGCCGCCGTCCACGATGTGGCGGCCACTGGTGAACGCCTTCGCCTCCAGGACCGCCGCCGACTCGCGCGCCGCGGGCCCGTCGTGGACGAGGGCGCCGCTGAAGTCCGCTCCCCCGAAGCGCTGTTCCATCTCCGTGCGCAGGCTCGGCTCCAACGGCTTGGAAGGAGAACTGAGCGCCCGGTCGAGCGCGGCCCGCTGCACGTGGGCGCGGTCCACGTCCGGCACCGCGCCGGGCGGTCCCGCGGCCACGGTCGCCACGCGCTGGATGTGCCGGATCCAGGCACCGGTCAGCGGCGGGGACGATGCCGTGGGGGAGGGGCGGCCCGGGGTCCGACCGTCCGCATGGGCATGCCCTTGATGGAAGGCCCGCACCTGTGCACCTCTCGCCGGAAGCGATCACCTGACGCACCACGTGTACCGAAGCAGGCGGGAGCGGGACACGTCCGCGAGGGCACACACGAGGGCATGTCCGAGGTGCCGCCGGACCGTGTGCCGCGGTCAGACCGTGGCGTCGCCGTCCACCTGGGACAGGAAGGCGCGCACGGTGGCGGCGAACTGCTCGGGGGCGTCCTGGTGCACGACGTGCCCGGCCGGGATCTCGGCGAGGCGGGCCCGGCCGCCCCGGCGGGCGATCATCTCCCGGGCGTGGTCCCGCGCCAGTACTTCGCTGTCCGCTCCCCGGATCAGCAGGGTCGGGCAGGTCACCGACTCCCAGTCGCTCCAGTGGTCGCCGGTGAGGGCCTGGTGGGACAGGATCGTGTCCTCGGTGTCGAACGAGTACCCCCAGCCGTCGGGGAACTCGCGGAAGGTACACGCGAGATAGGGCGCGATCGAGCCGAGGTCCGAGGCCAAGGCCTCGCGGGACGGCGCGTCGCGCGGCAGCCGCGTGGCCATCGACCAGTCGGCGTCCATCACCGCGCCGACGTCCGCGACGATCAGGGCCGGCACCTGGTCCGCGTGCCGCGCGGCGTACTGGAAGGCGTTGACACCGCCCATGGAGTGGCCGAGGACCGGCACGGGACCGAGCCCCAGATGGCGGTGGAAGGCCGCGATGTCGGCGACGTAGTCGGCCCGTCGATAGCTCGGGGCGCGGTCGGACTCGCCGTGCCCGCGCTGGTCCAGAGCGATCACCCGCCACCGCGGCGCCAGCGCCTCGGCCAGCGGGGCGAAGGTCGACGCCTCGGTGTAATGGCCGTGGAACGCCAGCAAGGGAAGGCCCGAGCCCCCGAAGTCCAGGAACGACAGCCGACGTTGATCAACCGTGAAGAAATCACGCATATCACCCATGCTACGTACGGATGGCGGCCTCCACCGGAGGGTCCGCGCGCTCTTCGGCACCTCGGCTGTCGTCGTCTCCCCGCGCGGTCGCCCGGCCGTGCGCCGGGCGCTGTCATCCCACGAAGTGCCCTCCCACGCGCTCCACCAGGAGGAAGCCGCCGATGGCGATCATCATGGCGCCGCTCGCCCGGGTGACCACACGGGCCGCCGCGGGCCGGGCCTTCAGGACGGCGCCTGCCAGCACGCCGACGCCGAGGTAGACCACCGCGCAACTGACCATGTGCAGGGTGCCGAGCAGGCCGCTCTGGACCGCGACGGGCCAGCCCGTGCCCGGGTGGATGAACTGCGGGAACAGCGAGAAGTACAGCAGCAGCGCCTTGGGGTTGAGGCCGCTGGTGCCCATCCCCTTCCACGCTGTCTGCCAGCGGGAGTCCCCCAGCGCCTCGGTGGCCGACTGCGGAGTCGCCGGGCGGGCCAGGACGCCCCAGCCGAGCCAGATGAGGTACACGGCGCCGAGCACGGTCAGCGTCGTGAGCACGGCCCCGGAACTCGCGACGATCACGACCAGGCCCGCCACCGCGAGCAGCGTGTACCCGGCGTACCCGGCCACCAGGCCGGCCACCGCCGGGACCACCGACCGCTCCCGCAGCCCCGCCGAGATGGCGTACGCCCAGTCCGCGCCGGGTGTGCACACCAGTAGCAGGTCGACCGCCAGGAAAGCCGCCACCGTGCCCGTGTCCATGCTGAATCGTTTCCTCTCCGTCTCGTCGTACGGAAGGGAAGGCTAGGAGCTTTTCGGCCAAAGGTGTTTCCTTAATTGCCCCGGCATCCGGCATGGCGGGGGATAATCTTCCGCATGGACGCCCTGGACCGGAAGATTCTTACCGAGCTGCAGCAGGACGGCCGGCTGACCGTGACGGAGCTGGCCGCCCGCGTGAAGCTGAGCGTCTCGCCCTGTCACCGGCGCGTGCGCGACCTGGAGAAGTCCGGGGCGATCCGTGGCTATCGCGCCGTGGTCGACCCGCCCGCGCTCGGTCTGAACTTCGAAGCCCTCGTGTTCGTCACCCTGCGCTGGGAGGACAGCGACACGGTCACCGCGTTCGAGGAGGGCGTGGCCGACGAACCGCATGTGATCCAGGCCCAGCGCCTGTTCGGCGAACCCGACTACCTGCTGCGCGTCGCCACCGCCGACCTGGCCGCCTACCAGCAGCTGTACGACCAGCGGCTCGCCACCCTGCCGGGCGTCCAGCGCCTGACCTCCACCCTGGTCATGAAGCACGTGGTCGACGACCGCCCGCTGCCGCACTAGGACGGCCCGGCGGCGACGGCGCGCCCACGGGCCTTGCCCCGGGGCGGCCGGGGGAGAAGGATGCCGGAAGAGGGCTTCTCCCTGAGGTCTGGAGCGTCGACCGGCCCGACGCAGGGGACGGTCGGGGGAATGCGTAAGGGCTGTCCCGGCCACGCCAACTGCCGCCCGTCAGCGGACGGCAGCCCCGCACCCACGCAAGGTGGCCCGTCATGGCTACGGCTCGCGAGGAACGGTTGGCCGCCGCGTTCATCGACCTGGCCGACATCCTGAGCGACGACTTCGACATCATGGAGTTCCTGCACCGGCTCGCCGACCACGCCGTCGTCCTGCTCGGCCTCGCGGACTGCGGCGCCATGCTGCTCAGCGCGCAGAGCCGGCTCGCGGACGCCACCGCGACCAGTGAGGCCGCGCGGCGCCTCGAACTCGCCCAGATCGACATGGAGCAGGGGCCCTGTTGGGACCGCGTCCACAGCGGCATACGCGTCCCCGACACCATCCTGGCCAGCGACGCGGCCCGCCGGAGGTGGCCGCGGTTCACGCCGCTCGCCCGCGCGCGGGGCTTCGCCGGGATCGCCGCCGTGCCGATGCGCCTGCGCGGCCGGACGGTCGGCACGCTGAACCTCTTCCACACCCGGGCCATGCCGATGTCCGCCGCCGACCTGCGCCTCGGCCAGGCACTCGTGGACGCCGCGGCCATCGCCATCCTCACCCAGCGCAGCCTGCACGACCAGCGGCTCCTTGCCGAACAGCTCCAGACCGCGCTGGACAGCCGCGTCGTCATCGAACAGGCCAAGGGCGTGCTCGCCACCCGGGCCGGGATCAGCCTCGACGAGGCCTTCGAGCGGATGCGCCAGTACGCCCGGCACCATCGGCGGCGCCTCACCGACCTGGCCTTCCACGTGATCGAGGATCCCGCCGAACTCCTCACCGGCCCGCTGTCGTAATCCCACCCTTCCCCGGGCGGCCAGGACAACCTGGCCGCCGACAGGCGGTGACTGGCATGACCGGCTACCCCCCGCCCACCACGCCCCTGACCCGAGCCCTGCACGACGCGCCGCCCGAAGCCGGGCTGCCCGGCCTCCGCGCCGCCGACTGCGCCGAGGCCCTGGGCCTTGACGGCCTGACCGTCGCTCTGCTCACCCCCGCAGGCCCCGCCGAACTCGTCTGGCACGACCCCGCCGACCGCGTCGGGCCGGCCCTGGACGACCTTCAGTTCACCCTCGGCGAGGGCCCCACGGCCGACGTCGCCCGCACCGGCCTCGCCACCCTTCAGGACGATCTGAACGACGCCCCCGCGGCACGGTGGCCCGTGTTCACCCCTGCCGCCCTCGGCCTCGGCGCCCGCACCCTCATCGCCCTGCCGCTGGCGTTCGGTGCCATCCGCCTCGGCGTCCTCACCGGCCACCGCGCCACCCCCGGTGCCCTGACGTCCGCTCAGCGCGGCGACGTCATCACCCTCACCAACGCGATCACCTTCCTCGCCGTCACCGCGCCCGAAGCCACCGTCGGCCTGCACAGGCCCCCCGCCTACGACGCCACCGACACCCCTCTGCACCGCGCCGAGGTCCACCAGGCCACCGGCGTCATCGCCACCCGCCAGCGACTGACCCTCCAGACCGCGCTGCTGCGCCTGCGCGCCTACGCCTACAGCCACGACCGCGCCCTGCTCGACGTCGCACGCGCCGTCCTCGACGGCACCCTCCGCCACCTCAACAACGGCACCTCCGCGCACGATTGACAGCACGGAGGGACGGCGTGACGTCAGGCGAGCAGCGCCGCGGCCGCTGCCAAGAGGTCCTGATTGTGCCCGGTGACATCGCGCTCGGTCAGCCGGTGCAGCTCGTCCGCCTCGACCCCGAGGTCCTCCAGCGGTACGTCGACGTTGCCGCGGGCCCGCGTGGCCCGCCGGAGCGCGACGCGGAACCCGGCGCCGCGCGGCAGCTCGCCGAGGATCTCGGGCAGCCACACGCGCAGCAGCTCGTGCGTCCACACGTTGGCGCCGCCGGCGCCGGTGCGCCGCGCCGTGCCGAGGACGGGACCGAGGCCGTTGTCCTGGAACCCGGCGGCGAAGATATCGGCGGCCGAGTA
Source organism: Streptomyces sp. NPDC045778 (assembly GCF_056431945.1). Taxonomy (NCBI): domain Bacteria; kingdom Bacillati; phylum Actinomycetota; class Actinomycetes; order Kitasatosporales; family Streptomycetaceae; genus Streptomyces; species Streptomyces sp. NPDC045778. The sequence continues at coordinate 250,996 of NZ_JBWKJZ010000009.1, read as the reverse complement.
CGACAGGGCATCGGTGATCAGGACCTTCGGGCCGCAGTAACGCGGAAGCCCCGCGGTGATCGCCTCCGGATCGGTGAGCGGGAAGGCCTGCGAATACACCTCGCCGGTCTCCACGGCGGCGCGGATCGAGTTCGTCCAGACGCGGAAACCCGGGTTGGCCCGGGCGAGGGCGAGCCCGGCGCGCGTGGTGGACAGCGAGAAGCTCACCGGGGCGACGGGGTGCGCGCTCAGCACCTGCAAGGCGGACTCCGCGGCCGGGACGTGGCCCCCCGGGTTGCCGCGGATGTCCACGATCAGGCCGCTCTTGGGAGCGCGCGCCGCGATCCGCGCCACCTGCTCGGCGAACGGCCGCGCCCCCGCGACGTTGAACGAGTAGACGCGCAAGTACCCGTACGCGCGGCCGCGTACGCGCACCGTCCGGTAGTGCACGACACTGCGCAGGGCCCGCGCGGCCGAGCGCCGTGCCGGGGGCGGAGCGAACAGCGCGCGCTTGACGTGACGCGCGGCCTCGCTGCCGACGTCGATGCCGAGGCCCGTGGCGAGCGTCGGCACGGGGTCCTGTGCGCGCCCCCCGTGCTGCTCGACGGCCCGCACCCGCCAGGGGACGCGCGTCTCGCGGCGGCGGCCCCCGGCGGTGCGGTAGGTCAGGAGCACGCGGTGCTCGTCGGGCGGGGGACCGGTCCGCAGCGGGCGCAGCGTCAGCGACTCCAGGCCGCGGGCCGAGCGCGCGTCGAGGTTCGAGCCCGCCTGCGCGGCCGCGTTGCGCTCGACGGCGCGTTCGACCGGCACCCCGTTCCAGGCCTCCAGCTCGGCACCGACGTCGAGACCCGCGTGCACCAGCGAAGGGTCGATCTTGGAGACGATGTGGTGGGGCGTGCCGTCGGGGTCGCTGTAGCGCTCGACGAGGAAGCCGAGCGTGGCCACATGGCCCCGGTAGGGGTCCGGCAGCTGGTAGACGGTGTGCAGGTCCCGCAGCCCACGGAAGACGTCCGTCAGCTCGGCGTGGAACTGCAACTCGCTGAGGGGCGCGAGGCGGCGCTCAAGGAGGCGCAGCCGCTGCACCGGGTCGGTGGCGTGCATCGCCCGCTTGAGCGGGAGGTGCACGTACAGCTCTTCGAGGAGCACGCGCGCGGCGGCCACGAGCCGGTAGCGGTCCGCGAGCGGCAGCGGGTCGGCCTCCACCCGCCGCATGAACTCCTCGAGCCCGACCGAGTCCGGCAGGGCCCTGTCCGGTTCGGCGATGGCGCGCCTCACGGGTAGTAGCCCGCGAGGTGCTGGAGCTGGGGCACACCGCTGCGGGCCACGGCGGCGAAGTAGGCCGCGTCGTGGACCAGCGGGTCCAGGCGCGGGATGACCAGGTCGAGCGGGACCTCGCCCGCGGCGGCGAAGGCGCCCGTGTCGCCCTCGGGCATGTCCCCGAACAGGGCGAGCGGCGCGTCGGGGTCGTCCAGCGGCCCGCCCCAGTCCGCGAGCGCGTCCTGCGCGGCGCGCCAGGCGGCCACCGGGTCCTCGCGGACCTTCTCCAGGGCCCGCTTGACCCCGGGCCAGTCGAGGGTCGCGTCGGCCCGCCGCGGATCGCGTACCGCCACGCGCCGGGAGAGCCCGGCCACCGTGAGCGCGCTGGTGTCCGTGGCCCCGGCCGCGGCCATCAGCGCCCGCGTGCCGTAGAAGGGGCGGCCGCGCACGAGGACCAGGCGCACATGGCGCTCGGTCGCGTCGATCAGGTTGCGGTACGGGTCCCGCGCCGGGTCGTGGCGTTCGAGGACGAGCAGGTCGGCGGCGCTGCCGCGCTCCAGGCGGCCCACCTGCGGGCCCCAGGCGGTCGCGAGGGCGTCGCCGGGGTTGGCGGTCACCATGTCGCACAGCTCGCGGTCGGTGAAACGGCCGCCCAGCTCGTGCCGGTTGACGGCGTCGGCGACCTTCAGCTCGCCGAGCACGTTCTTCGTGCCCGAGGGGGACCAGTCGGAGCCGAGCGCGATGCGCAGCCCCTTCTTGTCCGCCTCCACCACGTCCGTGGTGGTGTGGTACAGCCAGTAGTTGGAGAACGGCGACCAGACGACGGTGGCCTTCTCCTCGGGGTTGATCGCGGTCACCGCGCTCTGCCACTTCTTGAAGTCGGCCGCTGTCAGGGCGGTGCCGTGCACGCCGATCAGGCCCGGTTTCAGGCACGGTTCGAGGTCCTCGAACTCGCGGCGCACGATCGAGCCGGGCTTGCCCTCGGCGACGTGGTAGATCAGCAGCCGCGTGCCGTCGAGCCGCGCGGCCCGCTCCTCGCGCAGCTCCTCGGCGTCGAGCTGGAGCGCGGCGGTCATCACCATGTCGGCGCCCGCGGGCAGCTTCTCGTTGTCGATGGTCCGCAGCAGCCAGCCGTCGACGGGGCGGGTGGACAGCGGCGCGCCCTGGACGGCCGTGACCCCGCCGACGAGCGCCTTCACCTCGACGTACTTGAGCAGTGCCTCGGGCGCCGCCTGGCCGAGCACCTTGGCCGGCCAGGTCACCGACGTCGCGTAGTCGGGCGGGTGCTTCTCGCCGACCCAGCGGTCGTGGTGCAGATAGGGGACGCCGACCGCCTCCCACAGCGGCAGGGAGTTGTAGAGCAGGTGGTTGTGCAGGTCGATCAGGCCCGGCAGGATCAGCGCGCCCGTGTCGAGCACCGGCGCGCCAAAGAAGCCCGCGGGCGGCGCCTGCCGGGCCGGGCGCACCGCGGCGAGGCGGCCGTCGTCACCGACGTACACGGCGCCCGGGTCGAGGATCCGGTGCTCGCTGTCGCAGGTGACCACCGTGCCGCGCAGGACGAGCGCCATCAGCCCGGCGCCTTCCAGAGCAGCGTGTGCTTGTCGTCGGGCGAGGGGCGGCTTACGGAGTTCGCCCCGCCCCCGGCGCGCACCCAGGCGTCGTCGCCGAGGAAGCGGGGGGCGCCGAAGGGCAGGTCGCGGGCGGGGATCGCGGCGTAGTCGGACTCCAGGAACTCGCTGCCGTAGTTCGGCCCGGTGTTGTCGCCGTCCGGGTCCGGCGTCACCACCGACCGCAGCTGCGTGACGGCCGCACGCCAGGCGTCCAGCAGGGCCGTCGGGTCGTGGCTGGACGGGTGGGGCACTTCGACGAGCGTCACCTGGGGCCGCGTCGTCCACAGCCGCACCGCCTCCTGGGCCATGAAGCCCATGGCGACGACGGCCTGGAGGGTCGGGTCGGTCGCCCGGTCGTAGACGGCGTTGCGCCACCGCGCCTGCGGCGGGTCGGCGAGCCGCTCCTTCATCGCGAAGGCCCGGCTCGGCTGGACGGCGTACGCCCACGCGTTGAGGCAGACGTAGGAGCGGGTCAGGCCGAGCTTGGTGAGGAAGCCCTGCACGCGCTGGCCGGCGTTGCCGACGAGGCTGCGCCCGGCGATCCGCTCGGTGGGCCCGGGGTCGGAGGCCACGATCAGCACGCGCGCGGAGCCGTCGAGCCGGCCGCGGTAGAAGATCGGCCCCCAGTCGAACCAGAACGCGTCCTTCACGGGCGGCTCGGGCACCTGGTCCAGCAAGTCGGCGAACTGGGCCGTGGGCCCGCGGTCGAACTCCGCCATGGGTCAGCGCCTCCCCACCGGCCGGACGGCGGGCCCGTGAGCGCACGGGGCCCTCCGCCGCCGGGCGGGGGCCCGGCGGCGGGAACCGGTGTCCGATTCAGTGGATCACTCCACCTCGAACGGCGCAAACGGTGGCATATCGACCATCGCGTCCCGGCCTGCGGCACCAGGAAGGCCCGCTGCCCGGCCGGACGCGGGACCCACCCGGCTCAGTGGGAGCCACCCGGCTCAGTGGGAGCCCGCGGGCGAGGCCTGGTCGTGGAGTTCGCGCATCTCGACCATGAGGTCGAGGACCTCGGGCGTGATGAACTCGTTCACCGGGCAGGCGCCCGAGAGCGTCGAGAAGTAGCGGTCGGACAGCTCGCTGCTCGTGGCGGCCGCGCGCAGCAGGTCCACGTGGTGGCCGGGCGGGTTCAGCTCGGCCGTCTTCAGCGTGCTCTTGTAGTCCGGGATGAGGGTCTCGGTCCGCTGGGCGGCGAACTCCTCGAGCGACTTCCGCAGCCGGTCGGGCTCGTGCAGGGTGTCGCCGATCCGGTCCACCAGGAGCTGGGCCTGGATGAAGGCGTCGGTGATGCCGCGGGCCGTGATGGAGTCCTTGTGGTGGCTCGCGTCGCCGACGAGGGCCCAGCCGGGGCCCGCGGCCCTGCGGAAGAAGTTGAGCTGGTTGCCGGTGCCGAACAGCCGCTCCACCTGGCTGCCCGCGTCCATCTCCGCCCGCACCTCGGGGGCCGTGCGCCGCGCGGCGTCGAGCAGGGCCGTGAGGCCGTCGCCCTTGACCTCGGCGAACCGCGCCTGCGGGAAGTACGCCGCGACCAGCGTCGCGCCCTCGTTGGTGGGGACCGTGCCGATCCAGCTGCCGCGGGTCTGGAAGAGCCGGAACCGCGTGGGCAGGCCGGTCCAGTAGCTGTAGTAGCAGCAGGTGAGGGTGGGGGCCTCGATCTCGTACGGCGCCTTGACCTTCGCCGCCACCGTGGAGCGCATGCCGTCGGCGCCGATGACCAGGTGGGCGCGCTCGACCACCTCGGGCCCGCCGCCCGCCTTCAGGCGCACGCCCACGACCCGATCGTCCTCGAAGACGAGGTCCGTGACCGAGCAGTTGTCGCGGAACTCCACACCAGCGTCGACCGCGGCCCGCGCGAGGATCGGGTCGAGGAGGAAGCGGCGCGGGGCGTACGACGCCTGCTGCCCCTCGACGGGCCAGGAGGAGCCCTCGATGCGCAGGCCCGCGTACGTATAGGCGGCCCTGTCCAGGGGCGGGCAGCCGGTGGCCACCACCTCCGGCAGTACGCCCCACTTGCTGAGGAGCGCGATGCCCGGCTGGTGGATGTACAGGGTCGACAGCGTCTCCTTGGGGAAGGCGCTGCGCTCGACCATGAGCACCCGGTACCCGGCGCGCGCGAGCAGCATCGCTGTCGGAGAGCCGGCGACCCGCGCCCCGACCACGATCACGTCGTACACGAAATACCTCCTCGTCGGGCACCGACTCGTCCGGGCCGGGCTGTTCTGCAAAAGGGCGCAGTTGCGGAATGGATAAAGGGCAGTGCGTCAGGGCGCGTACGGCTCCCGCGGAGAACTCGGGGGAGCCGCGGGGATGGCCGAAAACGAAAGGGGATGGCCACCGAACGCGCCGCGTACGGCAAAAGGAATGATGGCTCACCCTAGCCCCGCCCTCATCAATTCCCCGTCCAGCGACTGCTTTTCCACACCGCGATCGACGTGACGCTGTCCTGGCGACGAGACGGCTGCCCGGGTGCGTCGCCGTACCGGTTGTGATGGCACCTCACCGTGCGGACAACTGCCGGAGCCGCGCTCGGAGTTGGGGTGGTGCGCGGCCCGACCCGGAAGTGGACTCCCGCGTATCGGGGTTGATCAGGTGTCGTCCCCCGATGCGGAATTCCGAGGGCGCGCCCGACCGGCCCTCCGGCAATCGGGCGCGCCCCACCGCGGCCGTTGGCTCACCGGCTCAGCGGCACCGTGATCTGCTTCAGCCAGGCGCGGCGGGCGAAGTCGCGGGCCTTGATGACGACGGAGTCGCGGTGCACCTCGACCTGGAGGCCCTGGTTGAAGGAGCCCTCGACGGCGGTCTCGCCGCCCTTGCCGTCGTCGCGGTATCCGGTCTGGATCGCCCCGGTGTTGACCACCGTGAACCCTTCGAGATTGGCGGTGCCCGGCACGACACGGCGGACCACCCAGTCGGACAGGTCGAGGTCCCAGTGGGTGTGCCCGGAGAAGAGGAACACGTCGGGGTGGCGCCCGAGCAGGCCGAGCAGGCGGTCGGCCTGGAGGTAGTCGCTCGCGTAGAGCTTGTTGCGGGTGCCGGAGACCGTGTTGGGCAGCGGGTGGTGGGTGATGACCATGACCGGCCTGCGCCGGCGCGACCAGTGCCGGAGCCGGTCCTCCAGCCACGCGAACTGCGCGTCGCTGAGCCATACCTCGTCCCAGAGCCTGGGGTCGTGGAAGTGCGCGTACCGCTCGGTGCCGAGGGAGAGCACCGGGATGCCGCCGAAGGAGGTCTCCGCGTGCACCGAACCGCGCCTGGCGAACCGGTAGAAGCTGCGGAACAGCGAGTCCTCGGTGGCGCCGTTGGGCCAGGTGTCCTGGGCCAGGGTGTCGGGGTCGCGCCACTTCGGCACGTAGAACTCGTGGTTGCCGATCGCCCAGGCCACGCAGCGCGGGTGGGAGTGCCGCCGCAGTTCGGCACTGACCTGCGCGTACTCGAAGTCGTAGCCGCGCGGCGTGATGTCGCCCGCGACCGCGAGGCCCGCGCTGTGCGGGTTGACGGCCGCCATGTCGTCCAGGGCCCGCCCGAAATCACGCAGGTCGCCCTGGATGTCACTGATGACGTTGAACCGTACGACGTCCCGGCCGTGCCACCCCTCGGTGTGTGCGGTCTGAGCGGCGTGGGCCTGTGGGGCGACGGCGGTGGTCGCCAGGGCGCCGCCGCTCGCGGCGAGGAGGGTTCTGCGGTCCATGCGTGGCTCCAGGGTGGTGAGGGGCGGACGGTGAGGGGGATGTGTCGTCGGTGAACCTCACGCGGGCCGGTGCCCTCCCCGCCACGCGCGGTGGGCATGTACGTGTATCAGGCATGAACATCTGCCGGGACGGCGGGACGGCGGGGCGCCGGCCGGGTGCGGAAGTAGCGGTCGAGGGCGGCTCACGGTGGCCAACCGGCCCGTCAGATGCCGACTTCGGCCACGGCACGCAGGACCGATGCCCGATGAGCGGCGTGCCACCGACGGCCGAAGCTGGGCCTGAACCGACCGCGACCAAGGGGAGCACGTGATGCGGAACGAGGGCATGACCAGGGGGAGATTCCTCGCCGGCGCGGCAGCGGCGGCGGGCGCCGCCGCGCTCGCTGGCCCGGGCTCGGCGGCGGCAGCGCCGCGCCCCGGCTCCCAGCCGGCACCCGCCCGGCGCGGACTGACGTACCGGGGCGTCATGTACGAGTGCGCGGACGGGGACACGCCCGACATCGCGTGGAACCGCACGCGGATGCGCGCCGACATGCGCACCATCAAGCACGCGCTGCACGCCAACTCGGTCGTGGTCTACGGCACGGGCGTCGAGCGCCTGGCCGCCACCGCCGCGGAGGCGGCCGAGCACGGCCTGCACGTGTGGCTCCAGCCACGCCTGGGCGACGTCCCGGAACGGCAGATCCTCGACCACCTCGCCGAGACCGGCAGACAAGCCGAACGGCTGCGCCACCAGGGCGCGCGCGTCCACCTCAGCGTGGGCTGCGAGTTCGTCCTGTTCGTCCCCGGGATCGTGCCGGGGGACGACGCCCTGGAGCGGGTCGAGAACATGCTCAAGGGCAACTGGGACCCCGGGAAGGCGCAGCGCGAGCTGGACCGGCTCATCCCGCTGGCCGCACGGACCGGGCGCCGCGTCTTCCGGGGGCCGCTGACGTACGGCGCCGCGCACGAGGACGTCGTCGACTGGAGCCTGTTCGACATCGTCAGCGTCAACTACTACTCCTACTTCGCCGATCCGCGCGGCTACTTCAAGGAGCTGGACCCCTACCGGAAGTGGCGCAAGCCCGTGGCCGTCACCGAGTGCGGCACCTGCACCTTCGAGGGCGCCCCCGAAGCGGGCGGCATGGGCTGGAACAGCGTCGACTACAGCAAGCCCAAGCCGGAGGTGCGCGAGGGCCTGAAGCGCAGCGAACGCACCCAGGCCCGCTATCTGACCCAGATCCTGGACGTGTTCGAGCGGATGAACCTGCACGCGGCGATGGTGTACGAGTTCACATCGCCTGGGTCGCCCCACCGCCGCGAGAGGCGCTACGACCTGGACATGGCCAGCTACAGCCTGACCAAGGCCATCTGGAAGACCGAGGACGAGCCGACGCCGCGCTGGCACTGGGAGCCCAAGGAATCCTTCCACGCGGTCGCCGAGCACTTCGCCCGGGCCCGCGCCGGCCAGGCCGGATGAGGGCTCCGCGCGCACCGGGCGCGGGAACCGGCCCCGCACGGCATACGTTGTCGTTCACGGGCAAGCCGGATAGGCACGCCCGCTGACGAGGGAGAAGAGGGCGACGTGATGAGTGAGAAGGCCCGGAAGCTGTTCGAGGCCCTGGACCTCGATCACAACGGGACCTTGACCCGCGAAGAGGTGATCACCGCCTTGCGGACCAAGGGCCCGTCCCTGGCCGCGTCCGGGGACCTGCCGTTCTGGGGCCTCGGGGACGCCGAGGACTCCTCGGCGCTGTTCGACGCCGCCGATCAGAACGGGGACGCGGTGCTGACCCTCGAAGAGTTCTCAGCGGTGGTGGACCGCCGCTTCGGCTGGCGCTGAGGGCGGGCACCCGGCGCTCCAGAGGCGCCGGATGCCGTCGTGGGGTGCCGATCAAGCCACCCGGCCCACCCGTCAGGCGTAGTGGTGGAGCGTCCCGCGCATGGTCCCTGGGCCGCACTTCTGTGTGTAGCGGGCGGCGATGGCCGTGATGGTGCCGTCCGGTCGTGCCGCCAGCTTCGTCACCGTGAAGGTCCCGGTCGCGCCGGAGCAGGCGCGTCCGTTGCCGTGAACCATCAGCTGGGCCGTGTCCGCACCGATGTCGTCGTCCGTCGTGTACGTGCGCCCGACCTCGATCGTCCGACCCTTGGGCACGCGGAAGCTGACCGTCCAGTACTCGCGCTTGCCGGACACGTCGTACTCGATGCCCTCGTTCGTCTTCCCCTGGAGCTTGAACAGGCTGGTGGCCCCCAGGTGCTCGTTCGAGCGGCCCTCGCCCACCGGGTCCGTGGGGTCGCTCTCGTAGGTGTAGGACAGCGGATACGCCTGCCAGGTGACGCGCCCCTTCAGGGGTGGTGCGTCCTCGGCCTCGCAGCGCTGCTCGAAGGTCGCGTCCACGAGCAGGGGGCGGCCCTCGGCGTCCGTCTCGTACTGGTTCAGGTGGTACGAGCCCCAGATCCGGCCGCAGCCACGGCCCTCGCCGCCGACGTCGAGGCCGGGGGAGCGGCCCGTCTGGAAGGGGTGCCGCTCGGCGTCGCGGTGCACGCCGGGCCTCAGGACGTCACCCTCCGGAGCGCCGAGCATGACGGACCAGAATCCGCCGGGGGTGTCGACCTGGACGTGCACATACGTCTTGTTGCCGTAGGCCACGAAGGTGGACCCGGGGTTCGTGTACGTCTCGGAGCGGCCCCTGCCGATCGGGTCGCCGGGGGCGCTGGTGAAGGTGAACTGGGAGACACGTTCGGGCGTGGCGGGTGCGGGCGCGGCCTGCGCGGCCGTGGCGGGCGCGACGAGCAGTGCGGCCAGCACGGCGGCCGCCCCGCCCACCGCCGCTGACGCGCGGGCACATCTTCGTAGGAACTCGGAACCGATGATGGTCGTCCCCTCTCAGCAAGTGCCGCCGGTGCGGCGGCACTTGAGGCTCCTGCCCGGCGTGGATCAGAACACGCCCGGCGATCACCCGCGAGCCGAGCCGCCACCGACGTGCTGAGCCGTCCGAGCGAAGTCGAGCAACCCCTGTCCACCACGGCAGTTACCCATGGTGCTCCTGGACAGGGGCTGAGCCACGGCTTATGAGAAGGGAAACCCTTGTGCTGAAGAAGGTTATGGCGGCGACCGCGGTCACGGCTTCCGCGGTAGGCATGGTCGGCGCGGTGGCGCCCGTCGCGAGCGCCATCGGCGACGACCGCGGCACCACCTCGGCGAGCGGCAACGGCGCGTCGGAGGCGTTCGGCAACTCCTCCACGCACGGGAAGATGAGCCTCCAGGGATCGATCGCCCAGGGCTCCCTCAACAAGCCCTGCATCGGCCTGCCCGTCAAGGTCAACGCCGGGGCGATCGTCGGCATCCTGGTCCCGGTCGCGGTCCAGGACATCCCGATCCTGTCGGCGCCGCAGAACCAGCAGTGCGCCGAGAACGCGACCCAGGCCAAGGGCGACGAGCCGCTGTCGCACATCCTGGACGACATCTCGGCCCTGTCCGGCAACGGCGCGGGCAACGGCTGACCTCCCCCCGTCACCCTTGCCTCAGCGGGCCGCCGAACACCCCCCTCGGCGGCCCGCCGCATGTCCGGTGAGGCGTGCGGCCCCGGAGCGGCCGGGGCGTGTTCTCAGCCGAACCGCTGGACGCGGGGCGCGAAGGTGCCCTCTGGGCCGCCCGCGCGGCCGACCGACCACACCGTCGTCGTGCCCGGCACCGGTGCGAGACGCAGCATCGAGGAGTCGCTCTCCCCGGCCACCGCCGGTTCGTCGTACCCGGTGAACGACTGGCCGTTCCAGGCGAGGAAGTCAGGCCCTGGCACGAGCGGGGGACTGCTGCCCGGCGGCCCCCACTTCAGGGAGCGCACCACGGCCACCCAGCCCAGCTCGCCGGAGGCGGTGGGCGCGAGGGAGGTGATCCCGCCGAAGGTGGTGGGCATGGCGACCCGCTGCCACGTCTGCCCGTCGAAGCGGACGAGCAGGGGCGGTATCGGCTTGCCCGGCGGGCCGCCGACGAACCCGGCCGTGCCGCCCGCCCACACCTCCGTCGGCGAGACCGCCAGGATGCTGCCCACGGCCGACCGCGGGAACCCGTCCACGATCGTCTGCTGCCATTCCTTCCCGTTCCAGTGCGACACCGCCGCGCTGGAGCCCGCGGAGCCCGCGGCCCAGACGTCGTCGGCCGCCTTGACGTGCAGGCCGTACACGGTTCCCGGCGGCACCGGCAGGTCCTGCCAGGCGCGCCCGTCGCGGCGCAGCAAGGCCTGCGCGCCGTCGCGTGAACCGATCAGCCACGTCTCACCGCCGCCGGCGACGACCTCGTTCAGTACGACGCCACGGGGTGGCTTGCTCTCGCGCCAGGCGGTGCCGTTGAAGCGAAGCAGGTGGGAGCCGCCCGCCGCGTCGCGGCCGACCGCCCAGGCCGAGGTCGGCGCGGTCGCGGCGATGGACAGCAGCTCTCCCTGCCAGCGGATGCCGGGCAGGCTCTGGCGCTGCCACGCCGTCCCGTCCCAGCGCAGCAGCAGCGGGAAGCCCGGCGCCTGGCGGCCGACGGCGTCCTCGCCCACGGCCCACGCCCGGTCAGGGCCGAACGCCACGGCCTGGTTGAGGCCGGCCTGCGGGCGCACCTCCGCCGGGACCGGAACGTGTTGCCAGGACGCGGTGTCCGCCGTGGCCGGTGTCAGGGCGGTGACGAGGGCCATGGCGACGGCGAGGCCCGCCACGAGCAGTCTGCGTGCCATGGTCAGCCTCCCAGCCGCTCGCTCATCAGGTTCGGTTTCGAGCCGTAGATCTCGACGCTCCCGAGGGACAGCAAGGAGGTCCCCGCTCTGGTCAGCGCCTGGGGTCTGACCTCGATCGCGTTCGTGCGCTTCGGGCCGTAGGAGTAGGTGGCGCGGGAGCCGTCGAGGCGCGCGTACTTCGACTGGAACGCGCGGTCGCTGCGCACCGGCAGCCACAGCGCCCCGTCCGGGCCGCGCACCATCTCCTCGGTGTAGGTGTCGCCCAGCGGCGGGTAGGTGGTGCGCCAGGCGTGTCCGTCGTAGGTGGTCAGATAGGTGCGGGCCGCGCCGTCGGCGCGCCGGCTGCCGCCGATCGTGACCCGGCCGCGGGGTTCGAGCAGGATCGTGTGCACGTTGCTGTCCGGCGGCAGCGGCACCCCCGCCTCCCGCCAGGCCGTGCCGTCCCAGCGCAGGACGGTCCGCTCCCCGGTGCGCCTGCTCGCCCAGGCCCAGACGTCCGTGGACGTGCGCGCGGTGACGCCCATCAGGAACAGCACGTCGTCCGGGGTGGACTGCGTGGTCCAGCCGGAGCCGTCGTAGTGCAGCACCTTCAGGCCGGTGGAGTCCTCACCGACCACCCACGCGCCGCCCGGCACCGCGGTGAAGTCCTGGTAGGTCCACAGGGTCTGCGGCAGCGGCACGGTACTCCACCCTGCCGCCGACCGGCGCAGGATCTCCCCGGCCCCGGCGCGGTTGTGGAAGATCCACACCTCGTCGCCGACGAACTGCACCTTGCCGAGCCAGCCCGACTCACCGGCGCCGGGGAAGCTGGTGTCCCGGCTCCACGCGGTGCCGTCCCACCGGTAGAGCATCGGCCGCAGCCCTTCGGGGGCCTGCTCGTACCCCGTCGCCCACACGTCGTGCGGGCCGCGGGCGGCGAGATCCTTCACCGTCACCGGCGCGTCCGCCGCCGGGACCGGCAGCGCCGACCAGCCGGGGGCGGCGGCCGGGGACGGTGCCGCGGCCGCGGTCGGCGACACCACCGCGGCACACGCGAGCACCAGGCAGACAACGACCGTACGGAGACCGTTCACGAGACCCCCCGAGAACACGAAGGCCGCACACGGTATTGGCATGTACCCGCCCGTGAACAGGTGACAACCAGCCGTTCATGGTCCGGATCCGCCAGGCCCTGCCGTGCCGTGGGGGCCGCGCCCCGCCGTGCCGGGGGACGGCGGGGCGCGTACTACTCGAAGCGCGAGACGTCGCCCGCCCCGCGGCGCACGATCGTCACCTGGCCGTCGGAGAAGTCGATGACCGTCGTCGGTTCCGTACCGCAGTCGCCCGAGTCGACGACCACGTCGACCTGGTGGTCGAGGCGCTCCTTGATCTCCCAGCCCTGCGTGAGCGGCTCCTCCTCGTCCGGCAGGAGCAGGGTGCTGGACAGCAGCGGCTCGCCCAGCTCGGCCAGGAGGGCCTGGGTGACGGAGTGGTCGGGGATGCGGACCCCGACGGTCTTCTTCTTGGGGTGCAGCAGCTGGCGCGGCACCTCCTTGGTGGCGGGCAGGATGAAGGTGTAGCTGCCCGGCGTGGCCGCCTTGATGGCGCGGAACACGTCGTTGTCGAGGCGTACGAACTGCCCCAGCTGCGCGAAGCTCTGACAGACGAGGGTGAAGTGGTGCCGGTCGTCGAGATCGCGGATCGCCCGGATCCGCGCGATGCCGTCACGGCTTCCCAGCTGGCAGCCAAGGGCGTAGCAGGAGTCCGTCGGGTATGCGATGAGGGCACCGGAGCGGACGCCGTCGACCACGCTGGTGATGCTGCGTCGTTGCGGGTTGTCCGGGTGCACGTCGAAATACTTGGCCATTGGCGTCGAGTCTAGGCGATCAGGGCGTCAGCGGGGCGGCGGGACCCGTCCGGACCGCGCCGCGCCGGCCCGTCGGACAGGCCCTAGTCGTGGTAGCCGTGGATGCGCCAGCCGACGCCGGGGAGTTCCTCGAAGAGCTTGGCCGCGACGAGTTCCTCGGCCTGGCGGCGCGGTGCCCGGGTGTCGACCACCTGTCTCAGCTCGCCCGGAGTGATGACGCCGTCGGCGAGGTTCTCCGCCGACCAGCAGACCGCGGAGACGTAGAGACGGAAGGCTCCGTCGGACAGGAACCGCACTCTCCAGTTCCATGGGAACCGCGCATCGAATTGAGCCCACGGCATCGGCGCTTCTTTCGTCGGCGTTGACTGCCCCTCGGCTGTGCTCTTCTCGTATACAGGATGTCTACGCAGGCACACAGGGCTTTCCGGATTCGCCCCCTGGCGCGGGGGTGGCGGACCCGCGCTCCACGACACAGGCATGGGCAGGCCGACGAGCAGGCAGGATGAGCCTCATGGGCGAGCAGGAGCGGATGGACTTCAACGACCTCGTGCGCGAGCGGCGGGCCGAGCTGGGCATCAGCCTCCGGGAGTTGGAGGCCCGGGCCGTGGACCCGGAGGCGGGCGAGCGAGCCCGGTTCGGATGGATCTCCAAGGTGGAGAAGGGGCGGCCGGTCGACGCCCCGCCCCCGGCCCTGCTGCGCGCCCTGGCGGTGGGTCTCGAACTGCCGCTGCGCGTGCTCCAGGAGGCCGCGGCGGCGCAGTTCCTCGGCATGACGTCGTACGTGTGGAGCGAGGACCGCACGACGCGGGTGCTCGCCGCGCACATCGAGGAGATGACGGACGCCGAGCGACGGCAACTGGCGGACATCGCCGAGACGTTCGCCCGTCGGCGCGCGCGGAGTGAGGGTGCGCCGGGGTAGTGCGGGGCGCTCACGCGCGGCGATTCGCTCTGGCCCGCCGGAGGCCCGGTGTGGCACAGTCGGTGATCCGCCGCCTGGGGGGCGCAGTCGGATACCAACCGCTCACGGTCGCGGCCGTGCGGCGGTGACGAGTGTGGCTGTGAGGGGCTGGAATGGCAGACGAGGGCGCGCAGCGGGCCGGTGAGCCGGGCGAGTCGAGTGAGCCGTTGGCGGAGTTCGACATGGAGTTCGTGGACCAGCTGCCGGGCGGCAGGGTCGTGATCCCGGTGGAGAGCCAGGGGCGGTTCACCTGGCTGGTCGCGCGCGGACATGTGTCGGAGCAGGCCCGCAAGGAGTTCGTCCAGGAGATCCAGCACATCGTGGGGCGCGGGCTCTGGCGGCAGAACTGGCCGGCCGAGACGGACTAGGCGCCGCCCGCGACCGGTGCGGCCCTCCCGCACGCCCGCTACGGCTCCCCAGCCCTCGGCCGCGGGTTGCCAGGGGTTGACCGTCCCGCCCCGAGCCGCGGCCCCGGCGCGGAACCGCCACCCGCCCGCTCGGCCGCAGGGACTGACCGGTCGTCAAGCCCGCGCCGGTGAGGGTATGCTCCCTCGGCCCTCCCGGCCGGGGGAGCGCGAGCACCGGCCGGAGCGGCACAGCCCGGCGCCCCGCGCTTCGTTCCCGCCGCTGAAGGAGACCGGTATGACCGCCCAGCCGATCGTGCTCGACCCCACCGGGAACCAGCGCCACGCCGAGGACCGGCTCCTGCGCGCGCACGGACCCGCCGCCCGCGTGGACGTGCTCGGCGTGACGGCGTGGGCCGTCACCGACCCCGGCCTGCTCAAGACCCTGCTCACCAGCCCCGACGTGTCCAAGAACGCCCGCTCGCACTGGCCCGCGTACGAGAGGACCGTGGCGACCTGGCCGCTGGCGCTGTGGATCGCGGTGGAGAACATGTTCACCGCCTACGGAGCCGATCACCGGCGGCTGCGGCGCATGGTCGCCCCGGCCTTCAGCGCCCGCCGCATCGCCGCCCTCGCCCCGGCGGTCGAGGACGTCGTCACCGGCCTCGTCGACGGCATCGCCGCCCGGGCCGAAGCGCCCGGGACGGTCGTCGACCTGCGCGAACACCTCGCCTACCCGCTGCCGATCGCCGTCATCGGCCACCTCATGGGCGTCCCCGAAGCCCGGCGCCCCGCCTTCCGCGCCCTGGTCGACGGCGTCTTCGACACCACCCTCACCACCGAGGAGGCCACCGCCAACACCGCCCGCCTGTACGAGACGGTGGACGAGCTGATCGCCGCCAAGCGGGCCGACCCCGGCGACGACATGACCTCCCTGCTCATCGACGTCCGCGACGAGGAGGGCGACGGCAGCCGCCTGTCCGACAACGAACTGCGCGGCACCCTGGTGCTGATGATCAGCGCTGGGTACGAGACCACCGTCAACGTCATCGACCAGGCCGTCACCGCGCTCCTGACCCGGCCCGAGCAGCTCGACCACATCCGCGCGGGCCGCGCCGACTGGAACGACGTCGTCGAGGAGACCCTGCGGCACGAACCGGCGGTCGCCCATCTGCCCCTGCGCTACGCCCTCACCGACATCCCCCTGCCCGGCGGCGGCACCATCGCGGCGGGCGAGGCGATCCTGGCCTCGTACGCGGCGGCCAACCGCCACCCCGACTGGCACGGCCCGAGCGCCGACGCCTTCGACGTCACCCGGGCCGTCAAGGACCACCTGGCCTTCGGCCACGGAGCCCACTTCTGCCTGGGCGCCCCGCTCGCACGCCTTGAGGTCGCCACGGCCCTGCGCGCGCTCTTCGACCGCTTCCCCGCCGTCGAACTCGCCGTGCCCGCCGCGGACCTGCGGCCCCTGGCGTCCTTCATCTCCAACGGCCACAAGGAGCTGCCGGTCCGGCTGAGCCCCTGAGCGGGCGGCCGAGGCGTACGCCGCCCCGCCCAGGGGGGACCCGCGTCGGAGTTGTTCACGGTCTCGTTCTTGGCCAGGACCTGACCGCAGTGCCAGTGCGTGGGGGAGCCGGAGCGACGGATGGACGTCCCGACGACGAACCCTGGAACGGCGTTTCCCGCGCGCCGGTGGGGCGTCATCGGCTCTCCCCGTGCCGGTGCGTCCGAGGCTGACCAGAACGAGACGAAGACTGGCCGGAACAAAGTGCCGGGGCGGGGTGGAGGGGGCGTGGTACCGCGTGCCGCTGTCTCCCCAGCGGTGTGCACCGAGAGGAGCTGACCTTGACGGCTCAGCGAATTCCGACGGCCCGACCTGAACCGAACGACCCCGAACCGACCGGCCCCGGCCCGACGGGTCTGGACCCGGCGGATCTCGGGCTGATCCGCGACTCCCTGGCATGGGTGCGCGGCCTGGACACCGACGGCGTGCTGGCCGAGCTGGCTCCCGCGCTCACAGGCCGGGAGCGGGCCCAGATGGCAGCGCACTGCGCCCTGGCCCACGTGGCGGCACTGGTGTTCCCGCCCTCGCTCGACGCGCTGACCGCAGGGCTCCGCGCCGAGGGGCTCCGCGTCGGGGAGGCGGTGCCCGGCGCCCTCGTGCGGGCACGGCTCAGCCGGCGGTACGGCGTGCCCGACGCCTCCTTGGACATCGTGATCCTGCGCGCCCGCCTCCCGGGGCCGGGCCACGACGTCCGTACGCTCGAAGTCTTCGCCCTGGAGCTGCCGCCGGGCGCACCTCTGCACGAGATCGCCACCAGGGAACGGGCCGAGCGCAACGAGTCCCACGTCGCCCTCGACGTGGGGGCACCCGACGCGGTGGTCCTGTCCGGCCTGTGCGCGCTCCTCGGCGGACGGGGCGGCCTCGTGCCGGACGGCGGAGGCTACGACGGCCACGAGGACCGCACAGTGCTGTACTTCCGCGACGCCGGAGGGCCACGCCCGCTCGGCCGCGAGGAGGCGCCCCCGCCCGGCCCCCGCCGTCTGGAACTGCGCGCCCATGGGCACCACCGCCCGGCGCTGACCGCACATCAGGGGGCGACGGCGCCCGATCCGGCGAAGCGCCTCCTTGAGCTGATGACCGGTGCCTGGACCACCCAGGCGATCGCCGTGGCCGCCGAGCTGGGGCTGATCGACGAACTGCCCGCCAGGACCGGCGGGCGGACGTCCGCGGGCCCGGCGGAGCCCGGTGCCCCGACGGTCGCGGAGGTGGCGGCGCGCGTCGGCGCCGACCCCGGCGGCCTGGCCCGTCTGCTGCGCTACCTCGCGGCCGTGGGCCTGGTGACCCCGGCCGGGGAGGCGTACGTGGCGACGGAGTTGGGCGGCCTCCTGCGGCAGGACGCCACCCCGTCGCTGCGTCCGCTGGCCCTGCTCTACGGCGGGCCCTTCTACGACTCCTTCGGAGCCCTGGCCCACTCCGTGCGGAACGGGCAGGAGGCCTTCGCGACGCTCTTCGGGAAGTCGCACTTCGACCACCTCACCGAGCATCCCCGTCTCGCCCGCCTTTTCGACTCCGCGATGGCGGCCAGCGCGGCCATGTTCGAGCCGATCCCCGGGCTCGTCGACTTCCGGGCGGCCCGTGTGCTGGTGGATGTCGCCGGAGGCAACGGGCATCTGCTCGGCCGGATCCTCGCACGCGTGCCACATCTGCGCGGTGTGCTGTTCGAGCGGCCGCACGTGGTGGAGGCCGCGCGGAAGCAGTGGGCCGGTACGGAGTGGGCGAAGCGATGCGCGTTCGTCGCGGGCGACTTCACCGAAGCGGTGCCCGAGGGCGGGGACGTCTACGTGCTCTCCCGCGTCCTGCACGACTGGGACGACGAGCGCGCGCTGGTGATCCTGCGCGGCTGCGCGGCGAGCATGGAGGACGGCGCCGCCCTGCTGATCGTGGAGCGGCTGCTGCCGACCGACGGATCCGCGTCCCTCGCCGTCTCCTGGGACCTGCACATGATGTGCAACGTGGGGGGTCGTGAGCGGACCGCCGAGGAGTACGAACAGCTGCTCGCCGCGGCCGGATTCGCGCTGGTCTCTGTGCGCGGCCTGCCTTTGGACGGCAGTCTGCTGTGTGCCCGGAGGAGCGGGCGCCCGGCCGAACCCCGGCTCTGACCGGGCACGATCACGGAAATCGAGGATGGAACGGAACATATGGCGACAACGGCCCATGGCTACCTGACCGGTCCGGAGAGCGCGGCGCGGCGGGCGTACGACGACACCCCGCCGGCCACTTCAGGCCGGGCTGCCACGGCTGCCGCAGACGCACCCGCCGCCTTCGACGACGGCCAGGGTGACGGCAGCGTCGGGCGGGTGGGCGGGGTGGCCCGGGGGCAGCGGCTGCTCGAAGGGCCCGTCGCACGGGGGCAGGGGGCCATGTCGGGGAGTGGAGGAGCCCACCCTGGCGGGGTGGGCCATGAGGGCTGGGGGCAGGAGCCGGCCCCCGGTGTCCCGGCGCCGACCGGCCGCCTCGCGCGCGGGTGCCTGCGCGCACCGCTCGCCGCCGATGGCAGCGCGCACGAGGCAGCGGTGTCGCGCCGCCGGCTCGCCACACCGCCCCGGGCGGAACACCACCACGCCGCTCGGCTCCTGCCGGGTCGATCCCTGCCGGACCGGTCCCTGCCCGATCGGCCGCTGCCCGCGGCGGCCGGTGCCGGTGACGCGCCCGGCCGGGCTCGCGGCGGCCTGGCTGCGGCGCCGCCGGACCCGGTACGCCCCGCCCTGCCCGGGACGACCGGCGCCCCGCCGGCGACGGCCGCCCTCTTCGACCGCCCGGCCGCGGCCGGCCCGGCCCGCCACCCGGCCGGACCGGCGGGGGAGGAGCCGGCGACGCGCTGACCGTACTCCTGGAACTCCCTGTCGAGCCGCTCGGCAGTCCGCTCGCCGCGACGGGTCCAGCAGGCCCGTGCCCACCGCCGGCCGCCCCGGCCCGCGACGCGCGCACCACCCGCCCCGCGCGGGTGCGGCCGTCGCAGGCGGTACCGATCGGTGCCGGAGACGGCGCCGCTCGTCACCGAAAGCATGCTTGTCTGATCCATTGAGGAGAAACACCCCATGCCTACTTCTGCCTCAGGAACGGCCGACGCGAGCGAGCCGAAGGCGCGCGGCGACGCGGGCCGTGCCCCACGGTCCGAGCCCGTGGCGATCATCGGGATGGGATGCCGCTTCCCCGGCGGCATCGAGGACCCGCGGAGCTTCTGGGACGTGATCGCCGCGGGGACGGACGCCATCGGTGACATCCCCCAGGACCGCTGGGACGCGGACGCCCACTTCGCCGCGGACCCCGGGGTCCCCGGCCGTACGGTGGTGCGGCAGGGCGGCTTCCTGCGCACACCCGTCGACCGGTTCGACGCCGCGTTCTTCGGCATGACGCCCCGGGAGGCGGCGGCCCTTGACCCGCAGCAGCGCCTCCTGCTCGAAGTCGCGTGGGAGGCCTTCGAGGACGCGGGCCTGCCACCCGGCGCCACCGCGGGCACCGGCGTCGGCTGCTATGTCGGGGGCTTCACCTTCGACGCCGCGACCCTGCAACTGGCGGACACCAACCGGCACCTGGTGAGCGCGGCCACGCCCACCGGGGTGAGCATGACGATGCTCGCGGCCCGGCTCTCCCACGTCTTCGACTGGCGCGGCCCGTCCCTGACCATGGACACCGCCTGCTCCTCGTCCCTGGTGGCACTCCACCACGCCTGCGCCGCGCTGACGCGCGGGGAGTGCGACCTGGCCGTGGCCGGTGGCGTCAACGTCATGGTCAGCCCCGTGACCACGCTGCTCATGTCGAAGGGCCAGTTCCTCTCCCCGGACGCCCGCTGCAAGTCCTTCGACCACCGTGCCAACGGATACGCGCGGGGTGAGGGCGCCGGAGTCCTGCTGCTGAAGCGGCTGTCGGCCGCCCGGCGGGACGGCGACCACGTGCACGCCGTGGTGCGCGGTACGGCCGTCAACCAGGACGGCCGCACCCCCGGGATCACGGTGCCCAGCGGGCAAGCCCAGCAGGAGGTGATCCTGCGGGCCTGCCGCGCCGGGGGCGTCGAGCCCGCCTCGGTGGGCTACTTCGAAGCGCACGGCACCGGCACCGCCGTCGGCGACCCCATCGAGGCCACGTCCATAGGCGCCGTCCTCGGGAACTCACCGATGACGCACTGGATCGGCTCGGTGAAATCGAACATAGGCCACACCGAAGCGGCGGCCGGGATCGCCGGCGTGATCAAGGCGAGCCTGTGCCTCCAACGCGGCCTCATTCCGCCGAACCTGCACTTCGAGCGGCCCAACCCCGCCATTCCGTTCGACACGATGCCGCTGCGGGTGCCCACGAGGACGGTGCGCTTCCCCGAGGGGAGAGGGCCGCGCCGGGCCGCGGTCAACTCCTTCGGGTTCGGCGGCACGAACGCGCACGCCGTACTGGAGCAGGCACCCGCCGACCGGAACGAGAACCGGACGCGGCCCGCGCCTGGCGCCCCCCGTGAACTCGCCCCCGCAGGGCCCCAGTTGCTCCCGCTCTCGGCCCGTGCGCCGGAGGCCCTGCGCGCCTCCGCCGACGCCTACGCCACGCTGCTGGAGGGGGCGGACGCCCCCACTCTGCGCCGGATATGCGCGGCGGCCGCACGGCAGCGCGAGCACCACCCTTTGCGGGCGTACGTCGTCGCCGACGACTCGCGGGGAGCCGTCGACGCACTACGGAGCCTCCAGGTGTCCCCGCGCCGCCCGAGCGGCGGCGACGTGGCGTTCGTCTACACCGGCATGGGCCCCCAGTGGTGGGGGATGGGACGCGAGCTGCTGAGCGAGGAGCCGCGCTTCCGCGAGGCCGTCGCCGCGTGCGACGAGGAACTGGCGCGCTTCGGCGTGTCCGTCGGTGACGAGCTGGCCCGGCCGCAGAGCACGTCCCGCCTCACGCGCACCCGCTACGCCCAGCTCGCCAACTTCGCGGTGCAGACGGGGATCACGGCCGTGCTGCGCGACTGGGGCATCGAGCCTGCGGTGCTCGTCGGCCACAGCGTCGGCGAGGTCGCGGCGGCGTACGCGGCGGGCGTGTACACGCTGCGGGACGCCACCACGATCGCCTTTCACCGGGCCGACCTCCAGGCGCGCCTCGCCGGACGAGGCGTCATGGCCGCCGTCGACCTGCCCGCGGACGACGTACGCCCCTTCCTGGTGGACGGCGTGAGCGTGGCCGCGGTCAACAGCGCGCACGCCACGACCCTGGCCGGCGACCCGGGCGCCATGGCCGCCGTGACAGGCGCCCTGCGCGAGGCCGGCGCCACCGTGACGCCCCTGCGCGTCGAAGTCGCCTACCACAGCCACCAGATGGACGAGATCAGGGAACCCCTCGTGACGGCGCTGCGCGGCATCCGGCCGCGCACGGCGCGGGCCGCGCTGTTCTCCAGCGTGACCGGCGAGCGGGTCGAGGGCGACGAACTCGACGCCGACTACTGGTGGCGCAACGTCCGGCGGCCGGTCCTCTTCTCCGACGCCCTGCGCGGACTCCTCACCCGCGGACCGGGCGCGGTCGTCGAGATCGGACCACACCCGGTCCTGGCCCCGGCCATCGACGAAGCCTTGGCCGCACGCGGCGGCAGCACCCGCCACCTCGCCTCCCAGCGCCGGGACGCACCCCAGCGGCGGCAACTCCTCGACACCCTCGGCGCCTTGTACGCGGGCGGCGCGGACCCCGACTGGCAGCGGGTCCACCCGGGCGCACGCGTCCACGTCGACCTGCCCCGCTACCCCTGGCAGCGCACGCACCACTGGATCGAGTCCCAGGCCTCCCGCGAGGCACGCATCGGTGCCCCAGGGCCCCGGCTCTCCGGCCGGGCGGTGGCGGCGGCCACGCCGACGCGCGACGTACAGCTGTCGGTCGCCGAGTTCCCCTACCTCCCGGACCACCGGATCGGGCAGACCGCCGTGTTCCCCGGCTCCGGATACGTCGAGGCGGCCTTGGCCCTGTTCCCCGACGACGTACCGTGCTATCTGGAGGACATCGTCTTCCACCGCCCGCTGACCCTGCCGGAGCGTACGGTCACGACACTGCGGTCCTGCCACGACCCCGCCCACGGGCTCGTCACGCTCCACAGCCGGGACCAGGGCACCTGGACGCTGCACGCGCAGCTCCACCACTCGGCTCCCGGCTCCTCCAGGCCGGGCCCGGCCCCCGCCGCCGGGCTCGCGGAGCTGGCGCGCTCGCTGCCGCGAGCCGGCCACGAGCAGGTGTACGCACTCCTGGAGGGCAGCGGCCTCACCTATGGTCCGGCGTTCCGGACCGTCGACCAGCTGTGGTACCGCGCCGACACCGCAGAGGTCTTCGCCGAGC
Organism: Streptomyces sp. NPDC045778; assembly: GCF_056431945.1. NCBI lineage: Bacteria > Bacillati > Actinomycetota > Actinomycetes > Kitasatosporales > Streptomycetaceae > Streptomyces > Streptomyces sp. NPDC045778. The sequence continues at coordinate 228,762 of NZ_JBWKJZ010000009.1, read as the reverse complement.
TGCGCGTCGACACGGTCGACACCGAGGGCTATCGCCTGCACCCCGCACACCTCGACGCCGCGCTCCAGGCAGTGATCGCGGGCGCCCTGTTCCACGCGGGCGACGGGCCGACGGCGACCTATGTCCCGGCCCGCATCGAGGAGTTGCGCTTCTTCCGCTCCCCCGGAAAGCGCCTGTGGCTGCACGCGCGGGACCGGCGCAGCACGGTGGCCGGGCGCCTCGAATGCGATCTCACCCTGTTCACCGACGAGGACCAGGTCGTGGCGGAGGTCATCGGCCTGCGGGCCCAGCGCACGACCGAGGTCCGCGCCGACGAACCGACGCCTTCCGCCCGCCTGTACTACGAGCACGCCTGGCGGCCCCAGCCCCTGGCAGAGCGAGCCGGCGACGCCACCGGCACCTGGGTCGTCGTCGGCTCCTCCGCGACGGCGGCCGCCCTCACCGCCCGCATCGAGTCCGAGGGCGGCACCGTGGCGCGCCACACCGTGCCGGAGCAGGACGCGCCGTGGGCCGACTGGCCCGCGCGCCTGACGTCCGGAGCGCCGGGAGACCAGGCGTGCCGCGGCGTGGTCTACGTCGACGAGCCGGGGCCGGCCGGAGCCGCGGCCTGCGCCTGCGTCGCCGCACCCCTGCGCCTGGTACAGGCCCTGTCCGACCAGACCGTCCCGCTCTTCCTCGTGACCTCCGGCGCGCAGAGCGTGGCGGACGACGACGCCACGACCAACCCGTTCGCGGCGGCCCTGTGGGGCTTCGGCAGGGTCGTCAACGCCGAACGGCCCGAACTGCGCTGCCGAGTGATCGACGTGGACCCACGAGCGGAGGACACGGCGGCGGCGCTGACCCGCGAGCTGTGCCACGACGGCCTCGACGACGTGGCCCTGCGCGGCGACCTGCGGTACGCCCGCCGCCTGGAGCACGCCGCCGACCGGTCACCCCTGCACCACGCGGACACCCGCACCGACCGGACGCCGGTACGCCTGCGCACCGGCTCCTCGGGGTTGAGTGACCTCGTCTTCACGGCGGCGGCGCGCAGAGCGCCAGGACCGACCGAGGTCGAGGTCGAGGTCGCGTACGTCGGACTCAACTTCAAGGACGTGCTCAAGGCGACCGGGCTGCTGACGCCCGAGGCACGCGAGCACAGTCACTCGCAGCACAGGCTTGGCCTGGAGTGCTCCGGCACGGTGGTCCGCGTCGGCGCCGCCGTGTCGGCCCTGCTCCCCGGGGACGAGGTGTTCGCACACAGCGGCGACGTGTTCCGCTCCCACGTGACGCTCGACCAGACCCGCGTGGTGAAGCGGCCGGCGACGCTGTCCCTCGCCCAGGCCGCTTCGCTGCTGCCCGTGGTGACCGCGCAGCAGTCCCTGGTGCGCCTCGCGCGCCTGAGCCGCGGCGAGCGCGTCCTCGTCCACTCGGCGGCGGGCGGGGTCGGCCTCGCCGCCGTGCGCATCGCGATGTCCCTGGGCGCCGAGGTGTACGCCACGGCCGGCACCGAGGAGCGGCGGGAGTTCCTGCTCCGCGAGGGGGTGCGGCAGGTGGCCGACTCCCGGACCACGGCCTTCGCCGACGACGTGCTGCGCTGGAGCGACGGCGCGGGGGTCGACGTCGTCCTGAACTCGCTGCCGGGCGACATGCTCCGCAAGAGCCTGCGCCTGCTCCGCCCCTTCGGCCGGTTCGTCGAGCTGGGCAAGACCGACGTCGCCGCGGACCACAGACTCGGCCTGGCGCCCTTCCACCGCGCGCTGTCGTTCCACGCGTTCGACTACGACCAGATGATGCGGCTCGACCCCGCACTCGTCCGCCGCTGCATGCTCGACGCCGTCGAGCTGTGCGAAGGGGGTACGTTCACACCGCTGCCCGTGGCCGAGGTGCCGGCCCGCGAGGTGGACGCCGCGTTCCGGGCCGTGACGCGCCGCGAGCACATCGGGAAGGTCGTGGTCAAGGTCGCCCGCGAGCCCGTGACGGTACCGGCGTCCTCGCTGCCGCGGCCCCCCGTCAGGCCGGACGGCACCTACCTGATCACCGGCGGGCTCGGCGGCCTCGGCCTCGTCGTGGCGCGGTGGCTCGCCGCACGCGGCGCCGACCACCTGGTGCTCGTCGGCCGCAGCGCGGGCACCACGGCCGAGGCCGAGCGGGTGATCGGCGAGCTGACCGCCCGCGGCGTCAAGGTACGCGTCGAACGGGCCGACGTCGCGGACCACGACCTGGTCCGTGACCTGTTCGCACGGGTGCGCCGCGAACTGCCGCCGCTGCGCGGCATCGTCCACGCCGCGGCCGACTTCGACGACGCACCGCTGTCGGACACCGACCCCCGGCGTCTGATCGCGGCGACCGCCCCGAAGGCCGACGGGGCCTGGCACCTGCACCAGGAGAGCCGGCGGGACGACCTCGACTTCTTCGTGCTCTTCTCCTCGCTCGCGGCGCAGCTCGGCGCCGCCGCCGCGGGCGCGTACACGACGGCCAACGAGTTCCTCAACGCCCTGGCCCGCCACCGCCGCGCGCTGGGACTGCCCGCCACCAGCGTGGGCTGGGGACTGATCGACGGCGTCGGGGTGACGGTCCGGCAGGGCGGCGCCGTCGGCGACGTCCTGCGCCGCAACGGCCACGTCGGCATGGCACCCGACCGCCTCCTGGCCGAGCTGGAGACACTGCTGCACACCCGGCCCGTGGAGGCGTCGGTGGCCGACCTCGACTGGCGCCGCTGGGCACGGGCCAACTCCCGCCTCGCGAGCCTGCCGCGCTACGAGGCGGTCGTACCGTCCGCCACCCTGGACGGCCCCGCGGAGACGTCCGTCCTGCGCCGCCTGCGCGAAGCCGCCCCCGAGGAACGCCTCCGCCTTCTCCCCGACGTCGTCGCGCCCCTGCTGCGCCAGGTGACCGGCCTGACCGACACCCAGCTGGCCGGTGACCAGGCCGTGGACATCGACTCCCTGTCGGGGGTCGAACTGCGCGTCCTGCTCCAGAACACGCTCGGCGTATCGGTCCCGGCCGTGCGGTTGCAGCGCAACCTGACCCTGACCGGCCTGGTCGGCCTGCTCGCGGACGAACTTGACCGGTGCCCGGCCGACGGTCTCCGCACCCTCGACACGATCGCGGTGCGCGAGTTCGCCTCGTCCGACGGGCTCACCGTGTACGGCCACCTCAGCCTGCCCCAGGGGCCCGGGCCGCACCCCGCCGTTGTGGTGTGCACGTCGGGGCCGGGCGGGGCCCTGGCCGACGACGGTTCGTACGCGCAGACCGGCGAACACGCGCCGTTGACCGCGGCCGGGTTCGCCGTGCTCACGGTCGACCAGCGCGGCGCTCCCGGACACGGACAGGACTTCGCCGCCCGCGCCGACATGGGCGGGGCCGACATCGACGACGTCGTGGCGGCGGCCCGGTACCTCGCGGCGCTCCCCGAGATCGACGCCACGCGCCTGAGCCTCGTGGGCACCAGCCGCGGCGCGTACGCGGCCCTCCTGGCCCTCGCCCGCGAACCGTCCCTGTGGCACCGCGCGGCCCTCCTGGTGGGCCTGTACGACCCGGCCCCTTTCGCCGCCGAGCATGCGGCCCGTGGCACGCTGCTGCCGGGGCGCCCGGGCATCGGCCCCGCCGAGATCCGGGCCCGCTTCGCCGACCCGCGCCGGCAGCCACTGCGCGTGCTCGACGCGGTCACCGCCCCGCTGCTCCTCGTCCACGGGGACGCCGACAAGGTCGTGCCCCTGACCCAGGCACGCGCCGTGGCGGACGCGGCGCGCGGCCTCGGTCTGCCCGCCCGCCTCGTCACCGTCGAGGGCATGGGCCACGACAACCACTACGCCGACGAGGCCTGGACGGACCTGTGGCCCCAGGTCGTCGGCTTCTTGGAGGAGGACAGCCCCTAGCCGCCGCGCGGCCCGGGACCGGTCCTCGGCGCGTCGACGGATCAGTACGATGTGGCCCGCCGCGGGGAGTTGCGCGTACACGTACGGGTACGGGTCCCGGGGCCGAAGGGAGCTGAGCATGGCGGACGGCGGACGTGGTCAACCCGCGTCGCGACACCGGCGGCGCGGGCAGGGCGAACTGGAACTGCTCGTCCTGACCTCGCTGCGCGAGGCCGGCGAGGCGGTGAGCGCCGCCTGGGTCAAGGACCGCCTCGGCGGCGACCTCGCGTACACGACCGTGATCACGATCCTCACCCGGCTGCTCGCCAAGGGTGCGGTGACCAGGGAGCGCGCGGGCCGCTCGTTCGTGTGGACCCCGGCCGCGGACGAGGCCGGGCTCGCCGCGCACAAGATGCGCAAGGTGCTCGACGGGGAGCAGGACCGCGAAGCGGTCCTCGCCAGCTTCGTCACGACCCTGTCGGCCGAGGACGAACGGGTGTTGCGGGACCTGCTGCGCGAGGCCGAGACGGGGCGGGAAGACTGACGCCTGATGGGGCTCTTCATTTTTCTGCCGCTGGTGCTGCCCCTGACGGCCTGGCCGGTGGCGCGCCTCGCCGAGCAGCGGCTGCACCCGCGCCTCGCCACGCGCCTGCTCACCGGCGTGGCCGTGGTGATGGCGACGTGCAGCACGGTCAGCCTGGGCCTGCTGATGGTGGTGGGCACGGCACAGCTGCCCGGCAACCCGCTGCCCGACGGCTGGTCGGATCCCGAGGTGCGCGAGGCCGTCCCGGGTGAGGAGGTCGTCGGCAAGGTGGCCATCCCCGTTCTCCTCGTGGTGGCCACGGGGTGCGGACGCACGCTGTGGCGGCACCGCCGGGTGCGACGGCGGGCCCACCGGGCACTGACCGGCGCCCCGGACACGACCGTCGTGGTCCTGGACGACGGCGTTCCGTACGCGTACGCGCTGCCCGGCGGGAGGGCCCGCGACCGGATCGTGGTGTCGCAGGGGCTGCTGTCCTGCCTCCAGGCGCCCCAGCGCCGGGCCCTGTTCGCCCACGAACGGGCCCACCTCGCCGCCCGGCACCACCGGCATCTGCTCGCCGTACAGCTGGCGGCCCGCGCGAACCCCTTCCTGCGCCCGCTGCGGACAGCCGTGTCCTACACCACCGAGCGGTGGGCCGACGAGGAGGCCGCCCAAGCGGTCGGCGACCGCAGGGCCGTGGCGCTCGCGATCGGCAAGGCCGCGCTGGTCTCCAGGGGCGCCCCGGCCCCGACCCTCGCCGGGCTGGCCGCCCCGGGGCCGGTCCCGCGCCGGGTCGCCGCCCTGCTGCGCCCGGCGCCCGCCGCCCGCAGCTGGCCCTCGGTCTTCACCTCCGTGGGGCTCGCCGCGTGGACGGCGGCGGTGGGGACGGTGGCCTCGGCCATGTCATCGGCGAACTCGACGGTGACGATGGTGCTGATCCTGCATGCGGCCACGCCCTTGTGAGGGGCGCGCGACCGGGGGAGGGCTGCGGCGCGCCGTGGCCGTAGCCGTGGGAGGCGTGGGCGTCATGGAAGGAGTGACTTCCGTACGACGCCCGGTGCTCGAGGAGGTGCCGCACCCAGCCTCCAGGTCACCCTTGTCCTCGCCGCCGGCCACGGCTGGCTCGGCCGGCACACCGAGCCCTGGTGGCTGCGCCGGACCGTTTCAGCGCCTGAGTTTCGGTGGTCCGGGGCGCGGTACCCCGTGCAGACGTCCGCCAGGGCGTACAAAGGTGCCGAGTCGAAGAAGGAGTACGTCGTGACCGATCGCAGGGACGAAACGCCAGGGGAGAGCCCGCACCCCGTGCCGAGGGACCTTCCCGACCAGCAGGCCGGAGGCGGGGACGAGCTGTCGGCGCCGGGGGACGAGCAGGAGCAGGAGGACAGCGAGGACGCGCCGAGTCCGGATGAGTCCGGGGCTCGGCGTCGAGGTGAGGAGGACTCCTCCACCGTGCATCCGGAGCACCCCGAGCCCGTGGAGCCGACGGACTGATCGCAGGGCCTGGTCGGCGGTGGCGCTGCCGGAGCACCGATCGCCGGGGGGCCGCGGAATGTCAGGTCCGCCGCCATGGTCGGCGCATCTGGCGCCACAGGCGGGCGCAGCGGCCCATGAGGTGCGGGCACGGCGGGGTCCGGGAGGTGAGGGGCACGCCCGTCTCCGCGGCCATGGCGCGGAAGAAGGCGCGTCCCTGCCGGGACTGCATCGTGGTGTGCCAGCGGTAGCCGGGCCCTTGCGTGAGGGCGGTGTGCAGGGCCTGCCGTCCAAGTCCCTGGCGTTGCCACCCCTCGTTGATCCAGATCTGCTGGATGCGGCCGGTGCGGCAGGCGTGGCAGAGGCGGAAGTCGACCTGGCCGACGAGGAGGCCCCGCTCGAGGTGCAGGGTGACGGTGGAGGGCGCGTGCGGGGTCGCGGGCGCGAGGGCCGTCACCCGGACCGCCTCGCCGTCCTGCGCGGGAGCGCCGTGGCCGAGGGCGAGCCACGCGCTCAGCGGGTTGGCACGCACGAACCATCCCTCCCAGGCTCCCCTTGGGCTACTGAGCCTCGGTATCGTGGCACACCTGCCCACACGCGGGCGGCGGAATCCCGGGAGCTGTCCCCCTTACGAGGAGCCGGGTCGCGCCTTGGGGCGCTACTCGATCTCGCGCATCATCTTCTCCATCGAGCCGACCGAGTGGCGGGTCCTGGCCAGCTCCTCGCGGGTCTCCTGGAGTTCGTCGAGCGAGCGCTTGTGCAACTCCACATTGTCCTCCAGCAACTGCGCGTACCGGTGCGTCAGTTGCTTGTATTCCTCCTCGCGGGCCGCGAGCGACCGTGCCCGCCAGGTGACGGCGAGCTGCCAGACGATCACGATCGCCAGGAGGAAGAACCCGGCGGCGCCCACGCCCCCGACCCACTCCGCCTCGGCGAGCGTCACCTGTCGTCCGTCCACGTCACGTCCTCCTTCACGAGGCGACCCGCCCTTCCGCCGCCGAGACGGCAGTCGTGCGCGCCGAGCGGGCCTTCACCCCTGTCGGCCCCTGTCAGCAACGCTGGCAGCGGGCCCGACGGGTGTCAAAGGCCGCTGACACTTCTCAGGGAAGGATCCGGGTCGTCTCAGGGGCGCGTAGGGGGCGGCCATCGCGAGAGGGGCGCCGTCAGGCCGGCTTCGGCTGCAAGTAGCGGGCCAGCAGGTCGTCGAGGGTGACGAGGCCGGTCAGGCGGCCGGAGTCGTCGCAGACCACGGCGAGTGAGGCACGCCGCTGGCGGAGCTGTTCGATCGCATGGGCGAGCGGGGTGTCCGCCGACAGCTCCGGCAGTGGACGGGCCAGCTCCCGCGCGCTGGTGCCGCGCCCCCGGGCCCGGGCGACCAGGGCGTCGCGCGCGTGCACGGAGCCGAGCGCCCGGGCGCCGTCGCGCACGAGCAGACGGGTGCGGTCGTGTTCCGCCGCGACGCGCAGCACGTCATCCGGTGTCGCCGTGCCGTCGACGGAGGTGATGGCGGCGGCCGGGGTCTGGAGGTCGCCCACCGGGGTCAGGGGCTCGGTGAGGGAGCGGGTGATCAGCTCGGAGTCGTCGCGGCTGATCAGGCCGAGGCGCTGGGACTCGGCGACGAGGTGGGTGAGCTGCTCGCGGTTGTGCACGGAGGTCAGCTCGTCGCGCGGCTCGACCCGGCACAGCCGCACCAGGGCGTTGCTCACCTTGTTCAGGACCCACAGGAGCGGGCGTACGGCCTTCACCGTCGTACGGAAGGCCGGGGTGAGCAGCATCGCGGAGCGCTCGGGGTGGGCGATCGCCCAGGACTTGGGCGCCATCTCGCCGATCACCATGTGCAGGAACACCACGACGACCATCGCGAGGGCGAAGGAGACGCCGTAGCTGACGCCGCTGGGCAGGCCGACGCGGTGCAGCAGCGGGTCGAGTTCATGGGAGATGGCCGGTTTGGACACGGAGCCGAGGCCCAGGGTGCACACGGTGATACCGAGCTGCGCGCCCGCCAGCATCAGGGACAGCTCGCGCATGCCGGCGAGCACGGCCTGCGCCCCGCGCCGGCCCTCGGCGGCGGCCTTCTCCACGCGGTGGCGGCGGGCGGCGACGAGCGCGAACTCGGCGGCGACGAAGAAGCCGCTGCCGATCAGCAGCAGGACGGTGACGAACAGCGCCATGGGGAAGCTCATGAGCGGGTCTCCTCGGGGCGCGTCCGCTCATCGGTCCCCGCGTCGGGGGCGGGCCGCAGCTCCAGGCGGACGCGCTCGGGGACGTGCCGGTCCAGGGCGCGGACGTCGACGGCCACGCGGGCGCCGTCCGGCAGTGCCACGGTGAGGCGGTCGCCGATGGCGGGGAAGCGTCCGAGCCGGTCGACGACGAGGCCGGCCACGGTGTCGTAGTCGTCCTCCTCGGGCAGGTGGATGCCGGTGGCCTCGGCGACCTCGTCGAGCCGCCGGCCCGCGTCCACGAGCCAGCCGTGGCCGTCGCGGACCGCCACCCGCACCACCTGGTCGCTCTCGTCGGCGATGTCACCGACGAGTTCCTCGGCGATGTCCTCGTACGTGACGATGCCCGCCACGCCGCCGTGCTCGTCGAGGACGACGGCGAACTCGTCGTCGCGCTCGCGCATCTGCCGTACGGCGTCGGGCAGTTCGAGGGTTTCCGGGAGCAGCAGGGCGGGGCGGGCGAGGGCGGCGGCGGTCGCGTCCGGAAGGTGGTCGGCGGAGGCCCGTGTCAGCTCGCGCACGCCCAGGACGCCGGTGACGTCGTCGGGGTGGTCGCCGAGCACCGGGTAGTTGGAGTGGCCGTGCCGGGCGATGAGCCGGACGGCTTCGGCCGTGCCGGCGTCTTTGCGGACGAAGACGGCGTCGACGCGCGGCACCAGGACCTCGCCGAGGGTGCGCTCGGAGAACTCCAGGGCGCGGTCGAGGAGCGCGGCGGTGTCCTCGGGCAGCTCGCCCCGCTCGTGGGACTCGCCGATGAGGTGGCCCAGCTCTTCGAGCGTGGCGCCGTGGTGCAGCTCCTCGACGGGCTCGATGCCCACGCGGCGCAGCAGCCGGTTCGCGGCTCCGTCGAAGATCCGCACCACGGGGCCGACGACCTTCAGATAGGCGAGCGTGGAGGCGGCGAGGGACTTGGCGAGGCGCTCGGGGACGGCGAGGGCGAGGTTCTTCGGCGCGAGTTCGCCGAGGACCATCTGCACGACCGTGGCGAGAACGAAGGCCAGGGCGACCGAGACGCCGGTGACGGCGCCTTCGGGGATGCCGATGCCGGTCAGGAGCGGCCTGAGCAGCGCGGACACCGACGGCTCGGCGAGGAAGCCGACCACCAGGCCGGTCACGGTGATGCCGAGTTGCGCGCCCGACAGCATGAAGGAGAGCCGCTCGAGCACCTTCAGGGCGCGGGCTGCGCGGCGGTCGCCCGCTTCGGCCTCACGGGCGAGCGCGAGCCGGTCCGCGGAGACGTACGCGAATTCCTGGGCGACGAAATACCCGGTGCCCGCCGTCAGGACGAGGACGGCGAGCAGACCGAGCGCGGCACTCATCGAGCACCATCCCGCCGGGTGCCGCGAGGGGCCGGGTCAGCCGGTGCGGACGCGCCGGCCGACGGGGGGCGGGATGGTCCGGGACTGTGCCCCGGGGGGTCCGTCGGTCTGGCGGACAAAGGGTGGCTCCTCGTGCTGGGTGTGTGCCGATGCAACGATTGTCATCGGGCACGAGTTCCCTCGCCACCGCCACCGCCCTGGCCGGCGTACGGGAACATGCGGGGACCGGCCCACGAGTGCCGCGCGCGGGCCGGTCCCGGTGGTGCGGGTCGGACCAGGGTCAGACGTTGACGCCGAAGTCCGACGCGATGCCGCGCAGGCCGCTGGCGTAGCCCTGGCCGACGGCGCGGAACTTCCACTCGGCGCCGTGGCGGTACAGCTCGCCGAAGACCATGGCGGTCTCGGTGGAGGCGTCCTCGGAGAGGTCGTAGCGGGCGATCTCCTGGTTGTCGGCCTGGTTCACGACGCGGATGAACGCGTTGCGGACCTGGCCGAAGCTCTGGCCGCGGTTCTCGGCGTCGTGGATGGAGACCGGGAACACGATCTTGGTGATCTCGGCCGGGACGCCGGCGAGGTTGACCTTGACGGCCTCGTCGTCGCCCTCGCCCTCGCCGGTGAGGTTGTCACCGGTGTGCTCGACCGAGCCGTCGGGGCTCGTGAGGTTGTTGTAGAAGATGAAGTGCTGGTCGGAGACCACCTTGCCGGAGTCGTCGCACAGCAGAGCCGATGCGTCGAGGTCGTAGTCGGTACCCGTCGTGGTCCGCACGTCCCAGCCGAGGCCGACCAGTACGGCGGTCAGGCCGGGTGCCTCCTTGCTCAGCGAAACGTTGCCACCCTTGGACAGGGAAACACCCACTGCTCATCCTCCATCGCTCGTCGCGGCGCGCTGGTGTGCGTCGTCCTCCGGCAAGGACGCTGGGAGGTCCCCTCGGGTTGCGTCGATCCACCACGGATCCGACTTCGTACGGTTACCCCGTGTCCTCGGGTCTGACCTCGGTCAGGCAGCCGAGGAGGAAGGGCATGACGCCGCGCTCGAGCAGGGCCATGTGCCAGGCGGCACGGGCCTGTTCGATGGTGCGGTCCGGGGTGAGGTGTCGACGTGGTGCGCGCCCTCGGGGCCGGGCGAGGTCGGGGAGGGCCGACCCCACCGCCACGGTCGCCGCGATCAGGCCCACGGTCATGAGCGCCTCCGGCAGGTACCGCTGGTCGGTGCAGGTGGCCAGGGCAAGGCCGGTGAGGAGGAGCACCTCGGCGGTGACGGCCGAGAGCACCGGTACGAGCGTGGAGAGAGCGGCGGCGCCCCTGTCCGTCCGGCACGCCGTACCGCCGACGGGTCCCGGCGTCCCGCGCCTGCGGGCCCTGTACCGGTCGGCCGCGGCCCGCGCGCGCAGATAGCGGGAGTACTCCTCGTCCGCCTTCGCCAGGATCGCGCGGCGAGCCGTGCGTGCTCGCGTACGGAGCTGCACGGCGGTGGGGACGTTGTCGCTGCGCCCGGCCGCGGCCCTGAACTCGCGGGACCGCAGGGCCTGTTCGAGGGTGCGCTCAAGGGCGGCGGAACTCTCCGACATGTCGGCGTGAGGCAATGGCTTCTTCCTTCGACGGTGCCCGCGTCCGGCCTGCGGCCCAGTCGCGCGCCGCAGCTTCTTCCGGAGGGAAATCGCAAAGGAATCTACATCAGTGTAGAAGTGGTGAAGGGGTGGATCGCCGGTAATTCACCGTGATGAAGGGTCTGTTGGCGAGGCGAACACGCCACCGCCAGAGCGGTGGCGGCCGCCCGTGCGCGCATCAGGCCCACGACACCTGCGCGGTGGCCGGTGTCGAGCGGGTGCCGTCCGGGGCCACGGCCACCAGGGCCAGGGTGGTGGCCGCCTCATCGCCCTCGCGGGTCAGGGACTTGACGTAGTGGACGTCGTCGTAGACCCGGCCGAGCGGCTCCGGAGTGCCGTCGCCGCGCAGCCGCCACACGTCGTAGTACCAGACACCCGTGTCCGCGAGGTCCCAGGCGAGGAAGGCCTCGGCCGTGGTGCGCGCCGCGTCCGGGTGGGCCTTCTCCACGGTGAAGCCGGTCGGCCGGGCGGGGGGCCGGGTACGGCCCGCGGGCAGCAGGGCCAGCTCTCCGAGGTTGAGCTGGTAGGCGTCCGTGGACGGCGGCGACACCCGCAGGTGCAGCGCGGCGACGGTCCGCCCCCGGAAGGCGTCGAGCGGCAGGGTGGCCGTGGTCCAGCCGGAGGCGGTCGCGGGACCGGCCGCGAGCCACGCCGTGCGGTCCGGCGCGTCCTCGAAGACGAGCCCCAGTTCGAGGCCGCTGTCCTGGCCGGGCCGCGCGGTGCGGAACACCAGGCGCGCGCTCTCGCCGCCCTCGACGCGCAGACTCGTCTTGAAGAGCCGCACGGTGGTGGCGCGGGCGGACCCGCGCGCCGCGGAGACAAGGAGTGAACTCCCGCCGTCGTACGCCGTCGACGGGTCGTAGTCGACGGTGGCCGGCGCGCCGTCGCCATCGCCGCGCGCCCACCACTGCCAGGTGGGCAGCACGTCCTGCGCCCCGGCGTTGTTCCACTCCCGGTCGGAGCGGCGTACGCCGTCGAGGAAGAACGCCCGGCCGTGGCCGGTGTTGAAGCGGGTGACGAACGGGAAGGAGCCGATCACCGACCGCTCCGCGATGTAGTGCGCGACGCCGTCCCACTTGCGGTGGTTGTCGGGGTCGCGGGGCCTGCCGTCGTCGGGCCAGGGGACGTACTCGGTCCTGCCGGTGCGGGTGGGGTCCTCGTTGGGGCCCGACCAGTAGCGGCGCTCGCGCACAAAGGTGTCCCGTTGCTTGTCCGGGTCGGTGCGGTCGGGGTTGTTCGCCCAGGCCATGTGCGTGCCGAAGAGGGCCCAACTGGTCTGCGCGCGACCGCCTTCGGGGAAGACGAGGCGGGTGTCGTAGGGCGGGTTGAAGCCGTACTTCTCGTTCTCGGTGCCGAGGTACACCACGTCGTGGACCTTCAGGCCGAGGCGCTTCGCGGTGGCGACGGACGCGGCCACCCGGGAGGCGTTCCAGGCGTAGTTGACGAAGACGCTGTGGTTGACGGGGGTGCCCTGGTGGCGCACCCAGGGGGCGTTGGCGTCGTTGAACTGGTTCTGGTAGGCGAGCTGGCCGCTGGTGGTGAGCGAGTCGTACCACTGGAGGTGGAACCCCGCCGGGGCCTTGGCCCGCAGATACTTCAGGAACGCCATCAGCCGCGTCGCGTCCGCGCGGGATATGGACGCCTCCTGGTTGATGAAGTAGCCGTCGAAGCCGAAGTAGCCGGCCATCTCCAGGAGCTTGTCGGCGACGGGGAACGAACCGTCGGACCGCTGCTCCAGATAGGCGGAGAACGATCCGTTGCGGGGCCAGAACCACCCGGCGAGCGACTTGACCCCGTTGCGGTGCGCGGCGTCGGTGTACGCCGGGTTGGGCAGGTTGATGAGCCCGTGCTCGGGATCGGTCGTGGACGAGCCCGCCACCGGCATGCCGTGCCAGGAGCTGTACAGGTCGCTGTACTGCCAGAACCTCAACAGCCTGCGCGCGTACTGGTCGTTGTGGCGGTAGGCCGTGAAGAAGGCGTTGTCGTAGTCGTAGGACATGTTCATGACCTGGGCCTCGGTGGCCAGGGCGGGGCGCGCCTGGGTCGCGGCGAAGGGCGCGATGCGGGAGGCGAGCGGCACCCGCGAGCGGAAGTACCGTGCGTACGGGTCCGACGCGGGCGACCAGGACTTGAGCCCGGCCGCGTTGTACCCGTGCATGTACGGCTGATGAGGGGCCCGGGCCCGGCCCTCCTCGGCGGCGGACGCGACTCCGGCGGCCCCGGCGAGCGACACCGCCCCGGCCAGGCCCACCGTCACCCCCGCGGCGCCGAGCATCTTCAGGAACGCGCGCCGCTCGACGGGGCTCGCCGCCGGTCTTGCTTCCATGGCTGTCTCTCCTCACGCCGCGGTGCTGACAACGCTGTCAAATGGGTGTGGCGTTCCTATCGCAGGTGGGCACGGCCGTCAATCAGGCGGTACGGAGGGACGGTTGGGGCGCAAGTCACGACGAGCCCCGGGGGCGACGCGAGGGCAGGCTCAGGGCGTCGGCGGCCAGTCCCACGGCTCGCTCGCGGATCCGTCGGCGGCGAGGCCGAACCGCAGAGAGGCCTCCTCCGGTGTGTCCCGCAGCCGCGCCAGGGCCATCAGGGGCGAGGCCGCGTCGTGGAGGCCGGTGTCGGCCGCCATGAGGTACAGCCGCTCGGCCCGTGGACGGTCGCCCGCCGCCTCGCGGATCTTGGCGAGGGACACCAGGTCCTCCCCGTCGGCCTCGGCGTCGACCGCCTGCCAGTACAGTTCCTCGGCGCCGGAGGTGTCCCCGGCCGCCTCCCGCATGCGGGCGAGGCTGCGCAGCGCGAAGACGTCCCCCGACTCCACGGCCCTGCGGAAGGACGACTCGGCCTTCTCGCGGTCGCCGGCCTGCTCCCACATGCACGCGCGCAGGAACCACACCTGGTCGTCACCCGCCGAAGCGGCCCGCAGGAAGAGCTGCTCCGCGCGGCGCGGCCGGCCCGAGCGGCCCAGCATGATGGCCACACTGGTCAGGGCCCAGGTGTCCCCGGCCTCGGCGAACCGGTCGAGCTGCCGGTCCGCCTCCTCCTGCTGTCCGGTCTCCTCCCACAGGCACACCAGTTGGTGGAGCGCTTCCGTGTGCCCGGCGTCGGCCGCGCGCCGGTAGAGGTCGGCGGCCCGGCGCGGCGAGCCCTCGCGGCACCGCGACTGCGCCATGAAGATCAGCACGTCGGTCCGCCCCGCCTGAAGGGCCCGCTCGTAGGAGGCCCAGGCCTTCTCGGGCTCGCCCGCCTCGTCCCACATGATCCCGGCGTAGGCGAGGGCGTCGGGGTCCCCCGCGGCCGCGGCCAGCAGGTAGAGCTTCTCGGCCTCCTCCCAGAACCAGGCCTCCTCCCACAGCGCCGCCAGGTGGAGGAGGCCGTCGGTGTTCCCGGCGTCGGCGGCGCGCTGGTAGAGCTTCTCGGCCGCCTCCATGTCGAGGTCGCCCTCCCGCATCTGCCCGACGCGGATCAGGGCGTACGACTCCCCGGCGTCGGCGGCGGCCTCGTACAGCCGCACGGCGTGGCCGTACCGGGCCCTGCGCCGTGCCGCGTCACCGAGGCGGAGCAGCCCTTCGGGGTGGGTGAGGTGCTCGCGTGCCGCGTGCCAGAAGGAGTCGGGCGGGCAGCGGAACCGGCGGGCGTGGCAGCCGTGGTGCTGGAGGTAGTCCGCGAGGCGGACCGTGCCGGGCAGCCTTCCCATGCCGGTCGGGTGGGGAACGTCCTGGAGGGGTCTTGTGGTGTGCCTGACCAGGGTGCGGGCACGGGCCAGGGCGTGGCCGAACCAGTCGGGGCGGGCGGCGGCGCGTTCGGCGTCGCTGAGGTAGCCGACGGCCGCCGCTTCGAGGAAGGCCAGGGGGAGGGGGCCGAGCCCGCCGAGCCGGTGAGCGTCCATCGCCGCGCTGAGCAGGGCGCTGCCGTACGGGCCGTGGGGGCCGGCGGCCTGTTCGTAGTGGCGGACCAGGTCCGGCCCCGCGGCGAGCACCTGGGTCAGTTCGGCGGCACCGGCCGCCACGGCCTCGGCGAGGGAGGCGTCGGCTGCCGCGGCGGCTCGGGCCGCGTCCAGGTCGTCCGCGAACGTGCGCGGCAGGTCCACCCGGTGGGCTTGGGCGAGCAGGGTCCGCGCGTGCCGGTGGGTGTCCCCGGAGTGCGACGCCGGGCGGGTGAGCGCCTCCGCGTGCTCGGGCCACAGCGTGGCGATGACGACGAGCGGCCCCTCGCCGTCGAGCCTGCGGAGCAGCGCGGCCGCCGCGGCCTCGCCTTGGGCGTCCATGAGGTAGTGCTGCGCCTCGTTGAGCCACAGGACGGTCCTCGGGGGCAGCGCGTCCGCCGCCAGGACAGCCAGCAGGCTGTCGGTGTCGGCGGGGAAGAGCAGGCCGAAGCCCTCCGGGACGACCTCGTGGAGGGCTTCGTAGGCGCTGCGGGTCTTGCCCGTGCAGGACGGCCCCTGCACCACCACCAGGGCCGGGCGGGCCTCGTCGGTGACGGCGGCGGAAAGCAGGCGCCGCAGCCGTACGTCGTGCTGCCGGGGGACGTAGCGAGGCAGGACGAAGCTGCTGTCGCCCGTGCCCCGGCCCGCGCCCGCATGACCGCCGGGCGGGACGGCCGGGTGGACGCCAGGGAGGGCCGGGTGGACGCCGGGGACGGCTGGGTGGGTGCCGGGGATGGCCGGGTGGACGCCCAGTCGGCCCGCCGGCCAGGCGCGCACGGGGCGGGGCCGGTCCGCCAGAGCCGCCTGGCGGGCCCGCAGCCCGTCACGCTCCAGCGCGGCCCGCGCGCGCTGACGCTCCGCTTCGAGGCGGGACCGCTCGTTCCGCTGCCCGCGCTCGGCCTCGAAGAGGGCGCGCCAGCGCTGCTCGTCGAGCAACTCGCCCACGGAGTCCGGGCCCTGGGCGTCGGCCCGAGTCGCGAGGAGCCCCCTGCGGGCCGCCTCCGCG
Source organism: Streptomyces sp. NPDC045778 (assembly GCF_056431945.1). Taxonomy (NCBI): domain Bacteria; kingdom Bacillati; phylum Actinomycetota; class Actinomycetes; order Kitasatosporales; family Streptomycetaceae; genus Streptomyces; species Streptomyces sp. NPDC045778. The sequence continues at coordinate 212,860 of NZ_JBWKJZ010000009.1, read as the reverse complement.
CGGATCTCACCGAGGAGCGCGAGGAGCGGATCGACGCGCTGCGGGAGCTGCCGGCCGCCGAGCCACGCGCCCGGCGTCCCGTGCGACACCCCGGCGACCCGGGCGAGGCGGCGGTCCGACGGCTCGCCGCCCAGCCGGTGCCGTTTCAGCGCGCCGACGCGGCGCAACCGTGCGAACACGTCCTCCAAACCGGCCCGCCCCCGCCCGCCGTTCCCGTCGCATTCCGGCCGGACCGTCGCGAACAGTCAGCACCGGATGCCCGCAGCCTAGGCTCCCCGCCGGCGAGAGCGCAGCCCGGCCGGCCGATTTCGCGCGAAGGGCGGCCGGACACGCCTGCCGACGCGCAGTGTGCCTCCCGACCGAGCCCCGCGAGAGGGGCACCTACGGAAGGACCACCCGATGACGGCCACCCGACTCCTCGCGCTGCTGCTGGCCTTCTCCGCCGCGCTCCACCTCGGCGGCGCGGCGGCCTTCACCGCCTGGCGCGGCGGCACCCCTGTGGCGGACGCCCTGCTCATCGGCGGCGGCGTCACCGGCGGCGCCTGCGCGCTCTACGTCACGGCGGTGGCCGCGTACCGCTGACCGGGCGCGGGCGGTACGCGGCTCACTCGGCGACGGTGAACCGCAGTTCCGGCCGCTCCCAGGCGATCTTCGGCAGCAGCGGGGCGACGGTTCCCACGCGCTCCGCTCCCAGGCGGCGGTAGAACCTCTCGGCCGGGGGATGGGAGACGACCCGCACGCCGCTCACCCCGGCCGCCGCGGCCCGGCCCTTCATGTGCTCCACCAGGAGGCGCCCCACGCCCGACCCTTGCGCGGCGTCCGCCACGAACATCAGGTCCAGCTCCGGCGGGTCGAGGACCAGGGCGTAGAAGCCCAGCAGGTGCCCGGCCGGGTCGACGGCCGCGAAGACCTCGTGCCGGGCGAGGTAGTCAGCGGTGACCCGGTAGTCCGAGACCATCGGGGCGTACTGCCCTTGGTAGGCGCTGGAGTTCCGGACCAGGGCGGTCAGGGGCTCCGCGTCCTGCCCGACCGCGCGTCTGATTGTCGTCGCCTGCATGCCCGCAGTATAGGAGTGAAGGTGCGGGTTGAGTATTACAGGCGAGGTGTCGTCGGGCGATCTCTAGGCGCTGACCACCTCTCGTACCGCCGCGAGGAACTCCTCCGTGCGGGGGTGCGTGGGGTGGGCCGGGTGGGCGAGGTAGACCGTGGCGGCGGGCGCGTCGTCGACCGGGACGAAGCGCACCCCCGGATGGCTGTGGCTCTCCGCCGTGCCCGCGGCGCCGACGCCGAACGCGCCGCCCGTGGCGATGAGGTTCAGCCACTCGTCCACATTGCGCACCTCGACCGTGCGGTGCGGGCGCTGCGCCGGGGGCCAGAGGTCCACCGACGCGGTGCCGGTGTCCGGCCACAGGGCCAGCGGGAGGGCCGGCCCCGCGGTCAGCTCCGCCAGGCGCACCCGGTCACGGGCCGCGAGGGGGTGGTCGTCGGGCAGGGCGGCGACCCGGTCCTCGGTGTAGAGGGCCTCGGTGCGGATGCGCGGGTCGGCGGGGACGGTCCGCAGCACCGCCACATCGGTGTCGCCGGTGGCCAGGCCCGCGGTGCTGTTGTCCTGCCGGACGACTTCCAGCGGGGCGTGCGGCTGCCCGCGCCGCCACGAGCGCAGCAGCGGAACGGTCTGCTGCCCGAGGACCGCGCACGTGTAGCCGAGCCGCAGCGGCCGGTCGACGGCCCGGGTGTCGGCGAGGGCCGCGTCGAGGTGGGCGAGGATGGCGCGCCCGTGCCCGAGGAGGGTCGCCCCGGCCGGGGTGAGGTCGAGGCGCCGGGAGGAGCGGTCGACGAGGCGGACCCCCACGCGCGCCTCCAGCTGGGCGAGCGTGCGGGACAGGGCGGGCTGCGTCATGTGCAGCCGGGCGGCCGCCGCGGTGACGGTGCCCGCTTCCGCGATGGCGGCCAAGGCCTTGAGGTGACGCAGCTCCACATCCATGCCTGGGAAGCATAGTCGCTGCCCAGACGGCATTTCCGGGCGCGTGGCGGGATCCGTAGCGTCGGATGCGCCGGGTGGTTCACCCGGCTCCCCTCCTGGGGCACTCCCAGGGCCTCCCGGTGTCCGCCGGGGGGTTCGTCTTCGACACACCGGACGGTGAGCTGTGAGGATTCTTCTGGTCGGCGCGGGCGGCACGCTGGGCTCCGCGGTACACAAGGCGCTCGCGGAGCGCGGCCACGAGGTGATCGGCGTCGGCCGCACGAGCGGAGACCTGATCTGCGACGTCACCGACCCGATGGCCGTGGCCGGGCTGTACGCGCAGGCCGGCCCGCTGGACGCGGTGGCCGTCGCGGCGGGCGACGCCGTGTTCAAGCCGCTGGCCGAGCTGACCGCGGACGACTTCGCGGCGACGTTCCGCGGCAAGGCCGTCGGACAGCTGGAACTGGTCCGCCAGGGCGCCCGGCACGTGGCGCCGACCGGCTCGTTCACGCTGGTCAGCGGCGTCCTCACGGAGGAGCCGATCGTGGCGGGAGCCGCCGCGTCCGCGGCCAACGGCGCGGTCGAGGCGTTCGTACGGGCCGCGGCGATCGAGCTTCCGCCCCAGCGGATCAACGCGGTGAGCCCCACGGTGGCCGAGGAGTCCCTGCCCGCCTACGGCCCGTTCTTCGCGGGCATGGAGCCCGTCCCCGCGGCACGCGTCGCGACGGCGTACGTCCGCGCGGTCGAGGGCGCGCAGACCGGGCAGGTGTACCGGGTCCGCTAGGCCAGGGCGGGGCGTCCGTGAGGCGCCAGGAGTAGCGGACACGACCTGACCGCTACTCCTGGCACTGTGGGCACCGACCGAACGACGCGCCACCCCGAAGCGAGGACCGAGCAGTGACGTCACATGCGCACGGCCGTACCGGAGACCAGCGGCCGGAGGTGGCCCGGTGACCGTCCTCGACGCCCGCGCCCTGGGTCGCGCGACGCTCGCCCGGCAACTGCTCCTGGACCGCGCCGACCTGCCGGTCCTCGACGCCGTCGCGCACCTCGGCGGCCTCCAGGCGCAGGAGCCGCAGGAGCCGTTCATCGGGCTCTGGTCACGGCTTCGGGCCTTCGAGCCGGGGGCGCTCTCGGAACTGCTCGTCGAGCGGCGCGTGGTGCGCACGCACCTCATGCGCCGTACGGTTCACCTCGTCACCGCCGACGACGTCCTGGCCTGGCGGTCTCGGCACGACGCGATGCTGCGCCAGAAGGTGCTCGGGGTCTACCGCGCCGAGCTGGCCGGGGTGGACCTCGACGAACTCGCCGCGGCGGGCCGGGAGGTGATGGCCGACGGCACGCCCCGCACCATGGCCGAGCTGTCGCGGGCGGTCGCCGGCCGCTGGCCCGGCACACCGCCGCGCGCGCTCGGGGAGATGCTGATCGCCGCCCTCGTGCCGATGGCCCAACTGCCGCCGCGCGGGCTGTGGCGCACCCGGGCGGGCGTGCGCAACCTGCCCCTCGCCACCTGGCTGGGGCGCGAGATCGCCCCGCGACCCCCAGGGGCTTCCGATCCGGTCGGTCAGGCCCTGGTACGCCGCTACCTGGCCGCCTTCGGCCCGGCGGCCACGGCCGACCTGCGCGCCTGGAGCGGCCTCGCGGGGCTCCCGTCGGCCGTCACCGCCGTCCGCGACGAACTGGTCGCCTTCCGCGACGAGCGGGGCCGTGAGCTGCTGGACCTTCCCGACGCGCCGCGCCCGGACCCCGACACGCCCGCGCCGGTGCGGTTCCTGCCCGCGTTCGACAACGCGATCCTCGGCTATCAGGACCGCGGTCGGATCATCGACGACGAGCACCGCGGCCTGTCGGTCGCGGGGGCCCGCGTCGTCCTGCTCGACGGCCGGGTCGCGGCGACGTGGACCGTGGCGGACGACACCGTGACGGTCACCCCGCTGCGCCGCGTCTCGCGCGCCGAGCGCACCGCCGTCGCAGAGGAGGGGCGGGCCCTGTCGGCCTTCCTCTCGGACGGGGCGAGCGAGCGCGTGCGGATCGCGACGCCCTGAGCGTTCCTGGCCGTCGGCCCCCTGACGCGGGCGATCCCGGCGACGGGTCAGTACGCGCCGGCCGCGCCGGCCGGGCGGAAATCATGGTGCGGGCGCGGAGGCGGCTTGCTACCGTCCCCCGCATGAAGCGCGCTGAGATGACGACGACGCCGGAGAGTGTCCCGGCGCGCTGACAGACGTTTCGATCCGAAGCCCCGGGGTGAGTGCCCCGGGGCTTCGTCCTGTGGTCACCCGCCTCCCGTCCGCGAGGAGACCGCCATGCCCGACCACCGCCGACTCGGCCGCGAACTCGGCCTGTTCGACACCGACCCGCTCATCGGCGCGGGACTCCCGTACTGGCTTCCCGACGGCGCGGTCCTCCGGCACACCTTGGAGGAGTACATCCGCGACGCCGAGGCCCGCGCGGGCTACCGGCACGTGTACTCACCCGTGCTCGGCAAACGCGAGCTGTACGAGATCTCCGGACACTGGGCGCACTACAGCGACGACATGTTCCCGCCCATGGACCTCGGCGGCGAGCAGGTCGTGCTGCGGCCGAGCCTGTGCCCGCACCACGCGGTGATCTACCGGTCCCGCTCCCACAGCTACCGCGAACTGCCGCTGCGCCTGGCGGAACTCGGCGGCATGTACCGCTCCGAACTCTCCGGCGTGCTCGGCGGACTGACCCGGGTGCGCGCCATCCAGCTCAACGACGCGCACGTCTTCTGCACCCTGGACCAGGTCGCCGATGAGGCGCATGCGGCCCTGGGCATGATCCGCCGGGCGTACGAGGCACTCGGGATCACCCCGGCCCGCTTCCGCCTGTCCCTCCCGGGCGCCGGAGGCAAGTACGTGGCCGCTCCCGAGAAGCGGGAGCGTTCCACCGCCCTGCTGACCGACGTCCTCGACCGCTCCGGGCTCCGCTACGAGGCCGTGGAAGGGGAGGCCGCGTTCTACGGCCCCAAGATCGACGTCCAGGTCGCCGACAGCGCGGGCCGCGAGTCCACCCTGTCCACCGTGCAGGTCGACTTCCACCAGCCCGAGCGCTTCGACCTGCACTACGTCGGCGCGGACGGCGCCAAGCACCGCCCGGTCATGGTCCACCGCAGCATCATCGGCAGCGTGGAGCGGGCCGTCGCCCACCTCGTCGAGCAGCACGGCGGCGCCTTCCCCGCCTGGCTCGCCCCCACCCAGCTGGCGATCCTGCCGCTCACCGACGCCGAGGCGCCGAACGCCCGCGCGTTCGCCGGGCGTTGTGCCGCTCAGGGCCTGCGTGCCGAGGTCGCGGGGCCTGAGCAGGGCAGCCTCGGCGCCCGCGTCCGCCGTGCCCGCCTCGTCCCCTACCAGGCCGTCATCGGCCCCAGGGAAGCCGCCGACGGCCGCGTCGCCCTGCGCCTGCGCGACGGACGGCGGTTCGACCCGCTGCGGGAGAGCGACGTCCTCGCCCGTGTCGGCGCTGTCGTCCGGGCCCGCGGCACCGGCCTGTGGGACGAGGAAACCTCATGAGGCCGGGCGCGCGTCCCCGAGGGGCGCGGGAGGCGGGCTGTCGCCCGCCGCCCGGGCTCCCCTACAGTGCGTGCAGCCCGCACCCGCCCGTGCCGGCGCGCCACCACTGAACACAGGAGCAGCCCCGTGGCCACCCACGCCCGCCCCGGTCCGCCCCCGACGGGCCGCAGGATCCCCGAACTCGATCCCGGCGCCGTCCGGGAGTGGCGGGCCGGAGGAGGGGAACTCATCGACCTCTTCACCCGGGCGCGTGAACAGCTGGGCGGTGTCTGCGCGTTCAGGCTCGGCCCGCGTCCCACCGTCCTGGTCACCGAGCCCCAGGTCGTGCAGCACGTGCTCGCGCTCCACCCCGACCGGTACGTGAAGCGCTCGCACCGCGCCCGGCTCCTGATCGGCGACGGCGTCCTGGCCGCGACGGGCGAGGCGTGGCAGCGGCAACGGCGGCTGTTGCAGGCGCAGTTCACCGGCCGGGGCATGCGCCGTTACGAGGAGCGGATCGCCGGGGCCGCGCGGACCACCGCGGCCCGCTGGGCCGAATACGCCCGCACCGGTGAGGTCTTCGACGTCGCCGACGAGATGCGCCGCTTCGCCCTGGACACCATCTGGCGGTCCCTGACCGGGCATCCGCTCGATCCCGGCACGGAGCGTGAACTGGCCTCCGTGGCCACGGTGGTGGCCGCGCTGCCGAGCCTGCCCGCCGACGTGGCCGCCGCGCAGGGGGCCGTCGCCGCCGACCTCGCCCGCATCGACGCCGTGGCGAGCCGCGCCGTCGCCGCCGTCCGGGACGCCGGGCCGGGGCCCGAAGGGCCCGGCCTGCTGCACGTCCTGGTCGAAGCGTCCGCGACGCGCCCGGAGTACAGCGACCGGCTGATCCGCGACGAGCTGGTCACCCTCCTCGTCGCCGGTCACGAGACCACCGCCTCCACCCTGACCTGGCTCCACCTCCTGCTGGACCGCAACCCGCAGGCACGGGAGCAGGCCCTCGCCGCGGGCGCGCAGGGCTCTCCCCGGCGACGGGAGGCCGTCCAGGCACTGGTCCACGAGACGCTGCGCCTCTACCCGTCCGCCTGGATCCTGCCGCGCCACGCCACCCGGGACGACGTCCTCGCCGGGTACGAGGTGGAGGCCGGCACCGACCTCGTCGTCTGCCCCTACCTCACCCACCGGGACCCGGGGCTCTGGGAGAGCCCCGAGCGCTTCGATCCCGGGCGCTTCACGACTCCCGGACGGCGCCCCGCCCACCCGGGCGGCTACTACCCCTTCGGCCTGGGGGCCCGGGCCTGCCTCGGCCTCCAGTTCGCCCTCCGGGAGTCGACCGCCCTCCTCGAACACCTGCTGCCCGCGCACACCCCGCGCTTCCACTCCGTCCCGGACCGCGCCGCCTACAGCATCACCGTCCGCCCCGACGGGCCGACACCCGCGTCGCTGGGCGGACAGCACACGGCGGGCCCGCCGGGCTAATGGACCTGGCGCACCGCCACCGCGTTGTACTCGGTCGTCGGTGTGGGGGGTTCGGTGAAGCGCGAGTTGGGCAGATAGAGCCGTTTGCCGAAGGCGGCGACGGTGGTGGGGATGCGGAAACGGGGGTCGGTGATCCGCGCGAACGCCCGGCCGCGCAGGCCCGTGGCGTCCAGGTGGAACACGTCCACGGCGTTCTGGATCTGCTGGACGACGTAGAGCGTACGGCCGAGGAGGAGCGCGCCGTCGCCGTCGGGGAGCTTGCTGCCGCCGAGGTCGACGCGCCGGGCGTCGCCGCTGCGCACGTCGACGCGGTACAAACTGCCGCCGTGCGCGTGGACGTTGATGACGAGCAGCCCGCGCCCGTCCGGCGTGCGCTCCAGGCCGTTGGTGGTGAAGCCCTGGGCCGGGGCCTGGATCCACTCGCCCGCCAGCGGCAGCGTCACCACGTCACGGGCGGGCGGCAACTCGCCCTTGGGGCCGAGGGGCAGGCCGTACAGCTGCTGCTGGGTGGAGTCGGTGAACCAGGCGGCCCTCGGCGTGAGGACGACGTCGTTGACGACCGTGGCGGGTCTGCCGACCTCGTACGTGGCGAGAACACGGCCGCTGCGGCCCTCGACGACGCGCAGCTGGCGTGAGGCTCCGCCGGCGATGAAGAGGCGGCCGCGCCGGTCGCTCTTGAGGCCTACGCTCGCCGCGTCCGTACCCGTGCCGATGGTCTCGCCGCGCCCGGTGGCGAGGCTCGCGCGGTACAGGGACCCGCCGCCGAGCGAGCCGAACCAGGCGTACGGCCCCGGCCCGATGGCGATGCCCTCGGGCCGGAAGCCGTCCGGGAGCGGGAACTCCGTGGGCCAGGGGGCCCCTGCGGGCCGGGCGCCGGCCGCCGTCGCGAGCGGCCCGAGCGCGGTGAGCGTGCCCAGGGCGGCGCCGGCGCCGATGACCCTGCGACGTGAGATACCGGAGACGTGATCTGCCATGGCGTACGTCCTTCCGCGGTGGGGGTCGGCCGGCTGCGCGCGGCCGACGGTTTCACGGAACCACACCCGGCGCCGCGGCGGTCGGCGAAGGCGGGGCGGTCCCGCAGAATTCCGCCAGGAGCACATACCCGGCCGCGTCGCTGTCGCCTGCCCAGTCGGTGTTGAAGTTGGCCACCAGGCGGTGCCGGCCGTCCCGGGTGGTGTAGGCAAGGCTCTGCGAACCGGGCATGAAGCCGGTGTGGCCCCAGATCTCCTTGCCGCAGGGCAGCTCGGCGCGGAAGATCCCCAGGCCGTCGTCCTGGCCGTCGCCGAAGCCGGGGGAGGGCACGGTGGTCGTCATCTTCCTCAGCTGGGCCGCCGGGAGCAGCTTTCCGCGCATCAGGGCGGCGAGGAAGCGGTCGAGGTCCGCGGTGCTGGTGATGATTTCACCGGCGGACCAGCCCCAGGAGGGATTGAACTCGGTGATGTCGTGGACCTTGTGCTCGGGGTCGTCGGCGAACGTGGTGTACATGCGCCCGCTCGGCGCGGGAAGGGCAGAGCGCGTGCCGGGCAGGGTGGTGGCGCGCAGGCCGAGCGGTCTGAAGATCCGCCGCTCGGCCTCCGCCGCGTAGGGGTGGCCCGTGACGCGTTCGACGACCATCGCGGCGATGACGTACTCGGTGGTGGTGTAGCCCCAGCTCGTCCCGGGAGCGAACCTCGGCTCGTGCTTCATGGCGAGCGCCACGAGCTGCTCGGGCCTCCAGGTGTCGTAGCGGTGGGCCAGGTACTGCTTGCCCTGGAGGTGCAGGCCGGGGTCCTCGGTGTAGTCGTAGACGCCGCTGGTGTGGTTGAGGAGCTGCCGGAGGCTGATCGCGCGGCCGTCGTGCCCGTGGCCGCGGACCACGCCCGGCAGCCACCGCTCCACGGTGTCGGACAGGTCCAGCCTGCGCTCGGCCTCCAGTTGGAGCAGGACCGTCGCGATGAACGTCTTGGAGATGCTGCCCGCCCGGAACCGGTCGCCCGGCAGGGGGGTGCGCCGCGTGGTGAGGTCGGCGAGCCCCGCGGTGCCGTGCCATGTCCCGTGCGCGTCGTGCGCCTGCGCCAGGACGCCCGGGACTCCGCCCGCGACGGCGGCGTCCACGGCGGCACGCGTCTGTACGTGCCCCTCTTTTGGGACAGCGGGTGCCGCTCCCGCGGACGGGGCGGCGAGCCCGGTCGCCGCGACCATCGATGCCGCCGCCACCATCGCGGCCGACGTGATCCGTACCGTACGCATCGCCATGAGGACCTCCCTCTCGCCAGGAAGACTCATCCTTTCCGGGCGAGGGTTGGCTCCCCGGCGCGGCGCGGGTGGAGCAACCCGGCCGGGTGGAGGCCGACCGGCGCACAGGAAGAGGGCGCACGCGCCGGGCGCGGAGTGGAGACCGGGCCCGGCGGAAGGTGGTGACCTCAGCGGCCGGTCAGGTCTGCCGCTCCCGCGCCGGAGTTCCCGTCGCGGTGTTGCCCTCCGGCGAGACGGGGTGGGCCGAGGTGTCCAGCAGTCGCAGCGCGTCCGTGGCGGCCGGGGACAGGGCGGACGGGTGGAGGTCCGCCAGGGGGATCCATCGCGCGGCGTCGGTCGAGCCGTCGGTTTCCGTGGCCGTCCCGGCTCCCGGCTTCAGGGTGACGGCGTAGAACAGTCCCACGAGATGCCAGTCGACGCCCCCGCGGCGCACCGCGTACGAGCGGGCGTCGAGCAGCCGGGCGTCGAGGAGTTCACGCCCGGTCTCCTCCCGCAGCTCGCGCTCCAGTGCCCGCGCGGGCTGCTCGCCCGGGTCGATGCCGCCCCCGGGCACGTGCCAGAGCCCCGGGGCGAAGACCGGTGAGGTGTCGGAGAGGCGGGCCAGCAGTATGCGGCTGTCCTCGACCACGACGGCGTAGGCGGAAACCCGGGTCTGTACTTGAGAGTTCATAATGCGGAAACTCTAGTCCGGCCCGGATCGCACCCCGTGGCGGGCCCCGGCCCTGTGCGCGGGCAGCCGTCTCAGGGGCCGCGGCGCCGCTCCGCCGCCACGAGCGCGGCGGCAGCGTGGCGGCCAGTTCGCCGCGCGGCGGTGGCACCGCGGGCGTCGCCATCGGGCCATCCTCGCGCGATCCCTCCGCGCCGCACCCTGGACGCCGGCGCGTCCCCGCTGGCAGGAGCGGCGCGGAGGATGGCGCAAAGCGCCCCGGCGGCGGTGTGGTCCGCCGTGGTCTGTGCTTCGCTCGGCCCGGACGACCCGGCGACGACGGCGGGTCTTTGACGTACGGGCCCGCCGCACGGGCCCGGCCGGAGCCCGGACCCCACAGGGGAGGGACCTCCCGTGACCGCCGACCCCCCTTCGACGCCGTCGTCCCTGCCGTCCGCTGCCGCCGCCCGCCTGACGGCGTGGGCCGACGGACGCTCGGGCCGCCGCGCCCTGGCGGCCGCGTCGTGGCTGACCAGCCCGCTCGCCCTGGACGACTACCTGGGCCTGCTCGACCCGCTCTGGTCGGCGCGGCACCCGGCGGGCCGTGTCACCGCGGTGCTCCGCGAAGGCCCCGCGGCGGCCACCCTGGCGATCCGCCCGGGCCGGGGCTGGAACGGCCATCGGGCCGGGCAGTACCTGCCGGTCGGCGTCGAGATCGACGGCGTACGGCACTGGCGTACGTACTCGATCACCTCACCGCCCACCGACACGGTCACCCTCACGGTGAAGGCGCGCCCGGGCGGCCGGGTGTCCCCGCACCTGGTCCACCGGGCCGGGCCCGGCACCGTGCTGCGACTCGGCCCGGCCCAGGGGCAGTTCGTGATACCCCGGACACTGCCCGAGCGGATGCTGTTCGTGACGGCCGGCAGCGGCATCACGCCCGTCATGGGCATGCTGCGCACCCTCGCCCGCAGCCCCGGCCCCGCTCCCCGCACCGTGCTCCTGCACAGCGCACCCTGGCCGGAGGAGTGCCTCTTCCGGGCCGAACTCGCCGTCATGGAAGCCCAGGAGGCGTGGCTGACCACCCACCTGACCTTCACGCGCACCGACGGCCGGCTCACCCCGGACCGCATCGCCGACCTCTGCCCGGACTGGCGCGCGCGGGACGCCTGGGTGTGCGGCCCTCCCGGGCTGATCGAGGCGGCCGAGGGGAGCTGGGCGGCCGCGGGCGTACGGGAGCGGCTGCGGGTGGAGCGCTTCCGGCTCGCGCCGCTCCTGCCCCGGGGCGGTGACGCCGTCACCGCGCCGGTCCTGTTCGGCCGCAGCGGCGTACAGGCGGACGCGGGAGTCCGCGTGCCCCTCCTCGAAGTCGGGGAGGCGGCAGGCGTGGCGATGCCGTACGGGTGCCGTCGCGGCATCTGCTTCGGCTGCCTGGCCCCGCTCGCCGAGGGCCGGGTGCGCGACCTGAGGTCCGGCGACGTGCACGGCGAGCCGGGCGAGCCGATACAGACCTGCGTCAACGCGGCTGCGGGCCCCCTCGTCCTCGACCTCTGACACGTCGGGCTCGCCGAGGAGATCCGACCGGGGCGCGGCCCGAGCGGCCGCCCGACCAACGGAGACAACATGCCCACGACGGCCGCCCCCTTCAGCGGGCCCGCGGCGACGGACGCCGACCGCACCGAACAGCTGGGCCGCGAACTCGACCGGCTCCGCGCCGAGGTCGTCGCGACCCGCGGCGCGGACGACGCCCGGTACGTCCGTACGGTGATCGCCGTGCAGCGTGCCTGCGAGGCAGGTGGCAGGGCCGCGCTCGCCGTGTCCCTCTTCCCGCCCGCCTGGATCGCGGGCACGGCCCTGCTCGCGGTCGCGAAGACACTGGAGAACATGGAGCTGGGCCACAACATCCTGCACGGCCAGTGGGACTGGCTCGCGGACCCGGCGATCCACTCGACGACGTGGGAGTGGGACTTCGCCAGCCCCGCCGAGGCCTGGAAGCGCACCCACAACCACCTGCACCACACGTACACCAACGTCGTCGGCCGCGACCGCGACCTCGGGTACACGATCCTGCGCATGAGCCCCGACCAGCCCTGGCGACCGCACCACGTGCTTCAGCCGCTGTACGTCCTGCTGCTCGCGCCCGTCTTCGAGTGGGGGATCGCCCTGTACGACCTGGAGGCCGACGGCCTGGCGCGGGGACGCAAGAGCCCGCGCGCCTTCCTCCGCGACGCGGCGGGCCTGGCCCGCAAGGCGGTGCGCCAAGCGGCCAAGGACTACGTCCTGTTCCCGCTCCTCGCGGGCCCCTCCGCGCTGCCCTGCCTCCTGGGCACCCTCACCGCCAACACCACCCGCAACATCTGGGCGCACACCGTCATCTTCTGCGGGCACTTCCCCGGCGAGGTGCGGACCTTCACCGAGGAGCGACTGGACGGCGAGACCCGCGGCGCGTGGTACCTGCGGCAGATCCAGGGCTCCGCGAACATCGAGGGCGGCCCGCTCCTGCACGTCCTCACCGGCAACCTCAGCCACCAGATCGAGCACCACCTCTACCCGGACCTGCCCAGCAACCGCTACGCCGAACTCGCCCCGCGCGTACGCGAGATCTGCGCCCGCCACGGACTGCCGTACGTCACCGGGCCGCTGTGGCGCCAGTACGCGTCGATGTGGGGCCGCGTGCTGCGCCACGCCCTGCCGTCGTTTCGGGGGCCGGGGTGACGGGGGTGTTCAACCGGGTGCCGCCGGTCTCGTCACTGCGCGTCGAAGGCGGTGGCCATCAAGCGCAGCCCTTCCGCCTCGGCGGTGAGGTGCGGGACGACCAGCAGGTCCCAGCGTCCTGCGCCGGGGGCGAGCAGGCAGACGGTGGCCGGGGCGTGGGCGGCGGTGTGGCCGTGGAGGTGCAGCACCTGGCCCGCGCAGAGCATCCGGCCCGGGAAGGCGGACCACGTATCGGCGCGTACGGTGACGTGGACGATCCGCGCCCAGCTGTTCGGCAGCGCGCGCAGCAGGTGGGGCAGCTCGGCGACCAGGTCGTCGGTGTGGGGCCACCAGACCCCGTCGATGCTGCGGGGGCCGCCCCCGGCGGGGGCCAGGCGCAGCCGGGCGGCGGGGCGGGGGTCGGCGAGGGGCGCGGTCATGGTGATCTCCCTTGGGGGGACGGCGAGATGGGCTCTGCCCGCGGGCGTGCGCGGTGGGGCGCGGCAGGGGCGAGGACCGCTCGGCACGCGGGTGGGGGCGTGGCCGGGGCAGGGGCCGGGCGCGGTGGGGCGGGTGGCTCAGGTGTGGGCCGTCTCGTCGGCGTGGGTGCGTCGCGCCTGTGACCTGCTGTCGGTCAGCCAGGTGTGCGCGGCCGGGCCGGTCAGGCGCGTGCGCAGGGTGTCGACCGTCAGATGGAGGCGGATGCCCTCGCCGTCGTCGCCGGTGGGGTAGCTGCGGGGCTCGTCGCAGACGAGGCGCTCGCGCAGGACCCGCACCACCCGCAGGGCCGCTTCGGGGTCGTCGGAGACGATGCGGATCTGGACGCTGCCGTCGGCCATCGGGCGTCCGCCGTCGCCGCTCATGGTGTCCGCCCTTCGGTGGCGCCGGTGTGCCTCGGGCGCGGCTGCTCACGGTCTGTCACTGCGGGGTGCGAGGGCATCGGAGGTCGTGCGGTGATCACCGTCATGGTGCGACCCGTCCCCGAACCCGAAGCCGCCGAGCCCGGTGCTATGGACCGAGAGAGCGACCGGCAGGGGAGGCGGTCGAGAAACGCTCTCAGTTCCTTCGAGCCTACTCCCGCACAGGCCCCCTCCACGACTGCGGACCGGTGAGCTGGGGCGCTCATACGCACAGTGACCAGGAGTACGCTGGAACAACCGAGGTGTCCTCGGCGCTCAGCGGCCCCGCGCGGGCCCGCCCGGCGGACGGTGGCCACTGCTCCTGGGAGGTGTGCCATGAGTGACGACCCGGCCGCTCCGCCCGCACTGCCGACGGACGCCGGAGCCCCCTGGGGGCGTGGTGGCCGAGGTCGAGGAACCTCGCGGCTCAACTGCCAGGCGTGGTCCGCGCGTTGACGGACAAGCTCGGCACGGTCACCCGCATCGGCCTGGACACCGGGGCGTGGGACGGGCACCTCCACTCGGTGGCCGTGGACGGGCAGTTGGTCCGTATCGACCGGTCGGATGTCGACGACCACACCGTGCTCGTCACCCGCGGTCACCAGGACATCTTCTCCTCCCTGATGCTCCTGCCGCGGGCTGAGGAGCCGTCGACTACAGCTCGTCGAGGCGCCAGTGCTGGCCGGGGTCGCCGGTGTCGTCCTGCTGGACGATCTTCGCTCCGTCCGCGGTGGAGCCGGCCGCGACCGCCAGGACCTTGCCGCTGTGGACGCTGACGAGTTTCACGAAGCCCTCGCCGGCGTCGGTGACGCGCCACTGCTGGTTGGCGCCGCGGGTGGCGGGCCACTGGATGACGGGTGCGCCGGAGGCCGTGGATTCGCCGTGGACGTCGATGTGGTGCCCCGACAGGGAGTTGGCGAAGGTGGAGAGCCCGGGGGAGAGGGCGGCGAGACGCCACTGCTGGTTGGCCTTGCCGTGGCGCGGCCACTGGATGAGCTGCACACCTGGGGCGGTTGACTCGTCGGGCACGTCGAGGGCCTTGCCGCTGCGCCGGTTGACGACGAGGTACGTGCTTTGCAGGACGTCGGCGAAGCCGATGGGCCGCGGTGTCGTCCGGTGCAGGTCGAAGACGACGATCTCGTTGCGGCCGGCCTTCAGCCAGGGGGCCGGGCAGTACAGGCGCTGCTGCGGGCCGACGGACCAGTAGCGTCCCAGGTGGTGGCCGTTGACGAAGACCACGCCCTTGGTCCAGGCGGACAGGTCCAGGTAGGTGTCGCCGGTCTTGTCCAGGGTGAGGGTGGCGCGGAAGAAGAGCCCGCTTCTGTCGCGGTCGCTGATGGTGGGGCGCAGGGCGGCCACGAACTCCTCGTCGACGGGCAGGGAGTGGGTCTGCCACCGGGTGAGCGGGCCGTCGAGCGCACCGGCGCCGGACAGCGACACCTGGCCGGTGATGCCCTTGCGGTCGACGTAGTGCCCGAAGTTCACCCGGCCGAGGCCCTCCACGAGCACGTCGAGTGTCGGCGTCGCGCCGGCGTCGCCGAGCGCGAGGCCGCTGCCACTGGTGACCTTCAGCGGTTCGGCGTACGCGGGCCGGAGCGCGACGCGGCTGAAGCCGCCCTGGTAGGCGCCGTCGAGGAAGACCGTGGCGTAGTCGTGCACACCGGTGATGTGCAGGGTGGCTCCGCTGTACCCGGGCAGCGGGCGGCGGTAGAGGATGAAGCCGGAGTTCTGGCCGTAGGTCTCCATCGGCTGGGCGGTGACCGTCCGGGACGGGGGCAGCGCCGGGGGCAGGTTGTCCCACAGCGACGCGTACGCCTCGGGTGTGACCGGGCTCGGGGTGATGGTGGCGACGGGCTCCGGAAGCGGGGGCAGCGGTGCGTCCACGTAGCCGCCGATGAGGGTGCGGTACGCGGTGTAGCTCGCGGTCGGACGGCCCTGCTCGGTGATCGCCGCGCTGTAGTCGTAGCTGGTGATGTCCGGTGTGTAACCGCTGCCGTCGTCCGCGGAGTTGGCTCCCGACCAGTAGCCGAAGCTGGTGCCGCCGTGGATCATGTAGATGTTGAACGACAGCTTGGCCCGCATGAGGCCGTGCAGGACCGGGGACTTGTCCTTGCCGATGCCGCCGAAGCCGCTGTCGCCCCAGGCCGTGAACCACCCGGCCCACGACTCGCCGATGAACGCCGGCACCGCGGGGAAGGCGCGGCGGCAGTCGGCGACGGCCGCGGCGTCCCCGTCGGACAGGCCGATGGCACCGCCGGGCACGTGGGTGCGGTTGGCCTTGACCTGGGCCAGGCCGTCCTGGGTGTAGAACGGCCCGGGAACGCCCGCGTCCAGCCAGGCCCGACGGATCTCGTCGAGGTAGACGGCGTCGTCGCCGAACGAGCCGTACTCGTTCTCGATCTGCACCATGAGGACGGGGCCGCCGTTGTCGACGAGGAGGGGCCTGACGACCGGTGCGATCTTGTCGATGTAGCGACGGACCGCCGCCATGTAGTGCGGGTCGGCCGCCGCCCGTACGCGGATCCTGGCCTCGGGCTCCTTGAGCAGCCAGGCGGGCAGACCGCCGAGGTCCCACTCGGCGCACACGTAGGGCCCCGGGCGTAACAGCACCCACATGCCCTCGGCCTGGCACAGCCGGACGAAGGCGGCGAAGTCGCGCCGGTCGGTGGTGAGGTCGAAGACGCCGGGGCGCTCCTCCAGGTAGTTCCACATCAGGTACACGCCGATGGTGTTCAGGCCCATCGCCTTGGCCATCCGGATGCGGTGGCGCCAGTACGGCACGGGGATGCGGCACGGGTGCAGCTCGCCGCTGCGGATCTGGAAGGGCTCCTTGTCGAGCAGGAACTGGCTGCCGTCCGCGGAGAAGCCGAACGTGTGGCCCGCGGCGGCCGCGTGGCCGTCGGTGGCCCAGGTGGCGGCGAGGGGGGTGAGGGCGCTGATGATCAGGAAGTCGCGTCGATCCATGGGGCGCTCCAGGGTGTGAGGAGAAGTCTCTGGCCCGGCGAACGTGGAGTGACGTCAGCTGCCTGTCGGCAGTGTGGGATTACGGTAGAGCGTGTTCGAGTGTGTTGGAAGGGGTGCGGTAATGGTCGTTGCGGCGCCCCATCGGGTCCGTCAGCACCCGACGGTGCCCGCCAGTGCCCGTCAGTGTTCGTCAGCGTTCGTCAGCGTTCGTCAGATCCCGTCAGGGCGAGGTGAGTTGCTGGAGCCCGGGTCCTCCGGGTCGCGCTGCCGGGTCAGGACCACGTCGACTCCCGTGATGTGAAGCACGCGTTGGACCGACTGCGACGCCTTGATCACAGTGATGCGGCCGCCTGCGAGGCGGCAGTGCCGGTGGTGCCCGGTCAAGGCGTTGATCCCGGACGAGTCGATGAAGGCCACATCGGTCAGGTCCAGCTCCACGCGGCGGTGCAGCAGGGGCGCCAGGGCCGCCCGCAACGAGGGGGCGCTGGCGATGTCCAGATCTCCGTGTACGCGCACCAAGGCGGGGTCGAACCCCGAAACGATGTCCACGCGCAGGGACGAGGGAGAAGCGGCGGCCATGAGGGTGCCTTCCGGAGATGCACGGCTGTGGCGGTCACGGGCCATGCATACGGTAGTGATACCCGCCAGGCCCGAGCGTTTCCTTGCCGCATACGTACCGGAAAGGCGCAAGAGGAGGGGCTGGGCGGACGCGTGACCGCCCTGTGGTCGAACGGCCTTCCGGCCCTCCGAAGGGCGAGCGACGGGCAGTTGAGGCCGTCGGCAGGGGGAGCGGGCCCTTCGGCGCCCCTGTCGGTGTCCCCGCCGGTGCCTCTGCCGGCGCGCCGAAGTGCGGCCCGTGGCCGCGGGCGCCGCTCGGGGTTTCCCCCCGGGAAGCGCGCCCGCGGCCCTGCGTCAGATCCCGTCGTCCGGGCGCTTGTTGACCTTCAGATTCTTGGGGATGGCGGGCAGCAGCCGCTGCTTCGACGACACCTCGCGGATGGCGCGGGGGTCGGTGAACGTCTCCGGGCGGGCCGGGCGGAAGGTGAGGGCCGGGCCGCCCTCGCGCAGGTTGCCGCCCTTGGGGGCGAGCCCCTTGAGGGCGGGGAGGCGGTAGGAGGAGGCCTTGCGCAGGGCCTGCTCCAGGAACACCGCGGTCAGCTGCGCGGCCTGGGCGCGGGCGGCGGCCGGGGACGCGACATCGGCGGCCTGGCAGGGGCCGATCCCGCCGCCCTTGTCGGTGGGGGCCAGGTTGGTGTTGATCATCCGGTGGCCGGTCCCCGCGAGCAGGACGTCCGCCGCGACCCTGGTCGAGCCCGACTTCGCGAGCGCCTTCATCGTCGCCCGCCCGGCCTGCGCCTCGACGTCCTCGTCGCAGGCGCCACGGATGTTGAGGACGGGCACCTTGTGCGGCGCGGGCTCGGCGTTCTCGGCGGGCTCGACGGCGACGGCGCCGAAGAGCCCGGCGCGCTCGGCCGCCTTCGGGGACAGGACGTAGCCGCCGCCCCGGCTGTGTCCGACCAGGCCCACGCGCGAGGTGTCGATGCGCCCCTTGACCCCGGGGAGCTTCAGGCCGTGGCTCACGCCCTTGTTGAGGTCGGAGAGGAGCCGCAGATGAGCGCTGACCAGATCGGTGTAGCCCTTGGTGGGGTTCGTCTCGCCGCCCCACCAGATCTCCGGCGACACGACGTCGATGGACACGGCGACGAACCCCTTGCGGGTGAGCGCCTGCACGACGTGCGACAGGCCCACGTCCTGGCGCAGGTAGTCCGGCCCCAGGCCGCGCTCCGGCTTCCCGGGCTTGGCGCAGACCAGCGGCCAGTTGGTCTTCACCGGATTGCGGGCGACGACGTCGGACGCGTCCTTCGTGGTCACGCAGTTGTGGTGCGTGCCGTGCAGGACGACGACGACCGGGTGGGGCCCCTTGCCCTTGGGCATCCCGAGCACGCCGTGGACCTGGGACGGATTGCCCGCCGTCCTGCCGCCGGTGATCTTGAGGAGCCCCGGGGCGAGCCGGTAGCTGGTCAGGCTCGCCGCGCTGCTGGTGGTTCCCGCGGCGGTGGCTCGCTGCGGCGTCGCGGGCTTGCCGGGGGTCGCGGCCCGGGCGGCGGCGGTGCCGCAGGTGAGCGTCAGGGCGAAGGCGGCGGTGGCGGCCGTGAGGTGCGCTGTCCGTCGGATTGCGGTGGTCATGGCTGAGAGGACGGCGGAAAGGAGGGGCGCGTTCCCTTTGTGGCAGCTTGTAGCGGCTCGTGGCAGCGCCGCGCCGCCGCGTGGGGCGCCGCGGCGGCGCGGGCTCCCGCTTGACCATGAATAGAGGCAACTCTAAATTTAACTACCTCTCTAAGTACTCCATGAAGGAGCGTGCTCGGATGCGGCCGACCGAAGGCGGACTCCGTGAGCGGCACAAGGCGCAGCGGCGGAGCCGGATCCTCGAAGCCACGCGCGAACTCCTCCGGGACGGCCCGGAAGCGGTGATCAGCACCGAGCGGATCGCGGAGCGGGCGGAGGTCGCCCCGGCCACCGTGTACAACCTGATCGGACCGCGCGACAAGATCTGGGAGGCGCTCGCCGACGGCTTCACGGCCGAACTGGAGCACCGTCTGGCGGCGTTGGGCAGCGGCGGCCCGAGGGAGGTCGTCAGGGCGACCGTCGAGCTGTTCGTGGGCGACCCGGTCGTGTCGCGGCGCATGGTGCGCGAGTGGGAGACGAGCGGCCTCGTGTTCGCCCGCAGTCCGCTCGACCAGCTCCGCCGGGCGCTGGCGGACGCGCGGGACCAGGGCGTCCTGCGTGCCGACGTGGACACCGACGCGCTGGCCGCCGCCGTCGGCGCCTCGTGCGTGGGCGCGCTGCACCAGTGGGTCGCCGCCCTGATCGACGACGACCGGTTCCTCGCCCGCGCCCTGTTCGCCCTTGACGTCGTGCTCGCCGCGGCGGCCGCCGACCCCCATCGCGACCGGCTCCTCGCGCCGCTGCGGACCCGGGGTGCGGCATGACGGCCGGCGCCCTGCCGCGGCCCCTGAGCTTCACGGGCCACGGCGGGATCCGGCTCGCGGCCGGCGTGTGGGGCGAGGCGTCCGCGCCGCCCCTCGTCCTGCTGCACGGCGGCGGTCAGACGCGGCACGCCTGGGACAGGACCGGCCCCCGCCTCGCCGCGCTGGGGTGGCGGGTCATCGCCCCCGACCTGCGCGGGCACGGCACGAGCGACTGGTCGGCCGACGGCGCCTACGACCTCGACCTGTTCGCCGACGACGTCCGGGCACTCCTCGCCCAGATCGGCGGGCGGCCGGCGCTCGTCGGCGCCTCGCTCGGCGGCCTGAGCGCGCTGCTCGCCGCCGGAGAGGCCCCGAGGGCGGCGGTGCGCGCGCTGGTGCTCGTGGACGTCGCCCATCGGCCCGATCTCCGCGGGGCGCGCCGGATCGTGGAGTTCATGCGCGGCAGGCCGGACGGGTTCGCGAGCCTCGGCGATGCGGCCGACGCGGTGTCCGCCCACCTTCCGAACCGCCCGCGTCCGGACGACCCCGAAAGGCTGCGCAAGAACCTGCGGCGCCGCGGCGACCGCTGGGTCTGGCACTGGGACCCCCGGATACTCGACAGCTTCGAGGGCCGGATGGACCCGCCCGGCAGGGCCGAGCGGGTCCTCGCCGCCGCGCGCCGCGCCGCGGTGCCGATCCTGCTCGTGCGCGGCGGCGTCAGCGACGTGGTGCGCGAGGACATCGCCGAGGAGTTCCGCGTCGGGGTTCCGCTCGCCCGGCGCGTCGACGTGGCCGAGGCGGGGCACATGGTCGCCGGCGACCGGAACGAGCACTTCATCGACGCGATCATCCCGTTCCTGGAGGGACTGGAGGGACTGGAGGGACTGGAGGGACTGGAGGGACTTGAGGGACTTGAGGGCTTGGATGGGCCGGGGACGGCCCAGGGCATCCAGTGAGCCCGAGGAGGCCGCCACCTCCTCGGGATCAGGATCCGTCTACCGTGGAACCCGACCACCATCCTTGATCGACGACCCCCGTCCCGGACCGGTGCACCGTATGGAACCTCTGGCTGAACTGGACGCCCGCGTCACCGAGTGCGCGGCCTGCCCGCGCCTGGTCGCCTGGCGCGAGGAGATCGGGCGGGTGAAGCGGGCCGCGTTCCAGGACTGGACGTACTGGGCACGGCCGGTGCCCGGATTCGGGCCGCCGGACGCCTCACTGCTCGTCATCGGGCTCGCGCCCGCGGCGCACGGCGGCAACCGCACGGGCCGCATGTTCACCGGCGACCGCTCCGGGGACGTCCTGTACGGGGCGCTGTACGACCTGGGGCTCGCGTCGAGCCCCCTGGCGGTCTCCCTGGACGACGGGCTGACACTGCGCGGCGTACGCGTGACCTCACCGGTGCACTGCGCGCCGCCGGAGAACAAGCCGACGCCCGGGGAGCGCGACACCTGTCGGCCCTGGCTCGCGCAGGAGCTGCGGCTGCTCGCGCCACGGCTGCGGGCGGCGGTGATCCTCGGGGCGTTCGGATGGCAGGCGGCCCTGCCCGCCTTCGCGGAGGCGGGGTGGCAGGTGCCGAAGCCGCGCCCGCGGTTCGCGCACGGCGCCCGCGTCACCCTGGAGCGCGCCGCGCCGCTCGCGGACGGCCCGGGTCCGGTCACCCTGTACGGCTGCTTCCACGTCAGCCAGCGCAACACGTTCACCGGCCGGCTGACCCCGCAGATGCTCCGGGACGTCCTGCGGGCCGCGGCGGGCGAGGCGTGCGTGCCGCCGTACGCCCCGCCCGCCGCGCCCGGGCCGCAGGCGCCCAGCTGACCGGGGGTCAGGCGCCGACGTACGCCGCCAAGTGCTCCCCGGTGAGGGTGGAGCGGTCGGCGATCAGGTCGGCGGGCGTGCCCTCGAAGACGATCCGGCCGCCGTCGTGCCCGGCCCCGGGGCCGAGGTCGATGATCCAGTCGGCGTGCGCCATGACCGCCTGGTGGTGCTCGACGACGATGACGGTCTTGCCGGAGTCCACGAGCCGGTCGAGCAGGCCGAGCAACTGCTCGACGTCGGCGAGGTGCAGGCCCGCGGTCGGCTCGTCGAGGACGTACACGCCGCCCTTCTCCGCCATGTGCGTGGCGAGCTTGAGCCGCTGCCGCTCGCCGCCCGACAGCGTCGTGAGGGGCTGGCCGAGGCTGACGTAGCCGAGTCCGACGTCGACGAGCCGCTGGAGGACCTTGTGCGCGGCCGGGGTGCGGGCCTCGCCCGAGCCGAAGAATTCCTCGGCCTCGGTCACCGACATCGCGAGCACCTCGCTGATGTCACGGCCACCGAGGCGGTACTCCAGGACCGAGGCGTCGAACCGCCGCCCCTCGCA
This sequence comes from Streptomyces sp. NPDC045778, assembly GCF_056431945.1. NCBI lineage: Bacteria > Bacillati > Actinomycetota > Actinomycetes > Kitasatosporales > Streptomycetaceae > Streptomyces > Streptomyces sp. NPDC045778. The sequence goes on along the minus strand of NZ_JBWKJZ010000009.1, from coordinate 191,140 downwards.
CTCCTCGCAGGTCGTGGAGACGCCGGACATCATCGCCAGGTCGGTGTAGATCACCCCGGCGCCGTTGCAGTGCGGGCAGGCGCCCTCGGAGTTGGCGCTGAAGAGGCCCGGCTTCACGTCGTTGGCCTTGGCGAACGCCTTGCGGATCGGGTCGAGCAGGCCCGTGTACGTCGCCGGGTTGCTCCGCCGCGAGCCGCGGATCGGGCTCTGGTCGACCGACACCACGCCCTCGCCCGCGGGGATCGAGCCGTGCACGAGCGAACTCTTGCCGGACCCGGCGACGCCGGTGACGACGGTGAGCACCCCGAGCGGAATGTCGACATCAACGTCCCGCAGGTTGTGCGTGCTCGCGCCGCGGATCTCAAGGGCCCCGGTGGCCTTGCGCACCGACTCCTTGACGGCGGCCCGGTCGTCCAGATGGCGGCCTGTGACGGTGCCGCTGGCGCGCAGGCCCTCGACCGTGCCCTCGAAGCAGACGGTGCCGCCCTCCGTGCCGGCGCCCGGGCCGAGGTCCACGACGTGGTCGGCGATCGCGATCGTCTCCGGCTTGTGCTCCACGACGAGCACCGTGTTGCCCTTGTCCCGCAGCCGCAGGAGCAGCTTGTTCATCCGCTCGATGTCGTGCGGGTGCAGACCGATGGTCGGTTCGTCGAAGACGTACGTGGTGTCGGTGAGCGAGGACCCGAGGTGGCGGATCATCTTGACGCGCTGCGCCTCGCCGCCCGAGAGGGTGCCCGACGGCCGGTCGAGCGCGAGGTAGCCGAGGCCGATCTCCACGAACGAGTCGAGGCTCTGCTGCAACGCCGTGAGCAAGGGGGCCACGGACGGCTCCTTGAGGCCGCGGACCCAGGTCGCCAGGTCGCGGATCTCCATCGCGCACGCGTCGGCGATGGAGATCTTCTTGATCTTCGACGACCTGGCCCCCTCGCTCAGCCGGGTGCCGTCGCACTCGGGGCACGTGGTGAAGGTGACGGCCCGCTCCACGAAGGCGCGGATGTGGGGCTGCATCGCCTCCTTGTCCTTGGAGAGGAACGACTTCTGGACCTTCGGGATGAGCCCCTCGTAGGTGAGGTTGACCCCGTTGACCTTGACCTTCGTCGGCTCGCCGTAGAGGAAGTCCCGCATCTCCTTCTTGGTGAAGCTGCGGATCGGTTTGTGCGGGTCGAGGAAGCCCGACTGGGCGTAGAGCCCGACGGTCCACTGGCTGTCCGACTTCCAGCCGGGGATGGTGAACGCGCCCTCGGCGAGCGACTTGGAGTCGTCGTACAGCTGCGTGAGGTCGATGTCGGACACCGAGCCGCGGCCCTCGCAGCGCGTGCACATGCCGCCGGTGCGGTTGAAGGTGGCCTTCACGGTCTTCGTCTTGGCGGCGCCGCGGTCGACGGTGATGCCGCCGCTCGCCCGGACCGAGGCGACGTTGAAAGAGTAGGCGCTGGGCGGGCCGATGTGGGGCTTGCCCAGTCTGCTGAAGAGGATGCGCAGCATCGCGTGGGCGTCGGTGGCGGTGCCCACCGTGGAGCGGGGGTCGGAGCCCATCCGCTGCTGGTCCACGATGATCGCGGTGGTCAGGCCGTCCAGTACGTCGACCTCGGGCCGGGCGAGGGTCGGCATGAAGCCCTGCACGAAGGTGCTGTAGGTCTCGTTGATCATCCGCTGCGATTCGGCGGCGACCGTGTCGAACACCAGCGAACTCTTGCCGGAGCCGGAGACCCCGGTGAACACCGTGAGCCGCCGCTTCGGCAGCTCGACGCTGACGTCCTTGAGGTTGTTCTCGCGCGCGCCGTGCACGCGGATCAGGTCGTGGCTGTCGGCGACGTGCGGTGCGGGCGGCTGTGCGTGCGTCCTCGTGACCTTGCTCATTGTCTCTCCATCTGTCTCCCCGGGGCCGCCTGTGCGGCCCCGGGCCATGCCGCCCGGCTCGATCTGATCAGCGAAAACCCCCGCGGCGCTGGGCCGGGACCCTACCGCAGGGGCTTCAGGGGGCCTACTGCTTGCGGGGCTGGTTGAAGCGGAGCATGTTGCCCGCCGGGTCGCGGAAGGCGCAGTCGCGGACGCCGTACGGCTGGTCCATGGGCTCCTGGAGGACGTCGGCGCCCGCGGCCTGGACGCGTTCGAAGGTGGCGTCGACGTCATCGGTCGTGAAGATCACGCCGCGCAGCAGGCCCTTGGCGAGCAGCTCCGCCATGGTCTGCCGGTCGGCCGGGGCGGCGGTGGGGTCGGCGAGCGGCGGCTCCAGGACGATCTCCACGTCCTGGCCGGGGGACCCGACGGTCACCCACCGCATCCCCTCGAACCCCACGTCGTTGCGGACCTCCATGCCGAGGACGTCGCGGTAGAAGGCGAGCGCCTTGTCGTGGTCGTCGACTGCGATGAAGCACTGCGAGAGCTTGATGTCCATGCCTCGACGCTACGAGGCGCCGCTCGAATCCGCTTCTCTGATCCTGACCGGTTTCTGCACGGCCCGCGCACCGCTGTCCTCGCCTGCGTCTTGCGTGTGTGTTTGGTCGGCTTACGGCGCGTGCGTGCGGTCCGCGTCGTGCGTGTGTGTCAGGCCCGCGCCCCGCGTGCGTGCGGCTCGCTGGTCTTCTGGGCGGGTGCCTCGGTCGCGTCCTGTCGGCGGGCCTTGTCCGCTGCCTGGTCGCGTGGCGGCTCATCCGGTGTCCGGCCCCCGGCCGGCCCCCCGTTCCTCACCGGCCGTGTGTGGACCTTGGCGACGCACGCCGGGATCGTGGCGCTCGCCTCGTGGTCCCGGGCCCGGTACGCGCTCGGGGACTCCCCGACCAGCTCGGTGAAGCGTGAGCTGAACGACCCCAGCGACGTACAGCCGACGGCGAAGCACACCTCGGTGACGCTCATGTCGCCGCGCCGCAGCAAGGCCTTCGCCCGCTCGATGCGGCGGGTCATCAGGTAGTTGTACGGCGTCTCCCCGAAGGCGGCACGGAAGCTGCGCGAGAAGTGACCGGACGACATGAGGGCGACCTTCGCGAGCGCGGGGACGTCCAGCGGCCGCGCGTAGAAGCGGTCCATCACGTCCTTGGCGCGACGCAGCCGCACCAGGTCCTCCAGGTTCATGGCCACAGCATCGCACGGGGCCGCTGACCCACCGCCCTGACCTGCGCCTCCCCCGACGCACAGCGCTTCATCGCGGGGCGGATTCCCTACGCGCGCCTGCACGTCTTCCCCGCCGACGTGGCGAATTCGCACTTCCCCTTCCTGGAGAACCCGGCGGTCTTCAACGCGGTGGTGGAGACGTTCCTGTCCGAGGACCCGTGCGCCCGGACCTGACCCGCCCGCCGCGATCCGCGCGCCCGCGCCCACCACGAAGAACCGTACGGTCCGGAGTTTCCATGCCTCAGCCAGTCCCCATGCCTCAGCCCGTCACGGCCCCCGCGCCCGAGCCGCACGCCGCCGCGGAGTGGGTCGTCCCCATGGTCTCCGACATGCCCGGAGAGCCGGAGGGCACGTTCCTCTACCTCGGCATGCACGTCGGCGGGACGGTCACCAGCCTCCGCGAGGGAGCCAGAAGGCCCCTGGAGCCGAACGACCTGGTCTTCTGCGATCCGGCCCGGCGCCACCTGCTGCGGTTCGGCGACGACAGCCAGATGGTCTTCTTCCGGATACCCCGGTGCTACCTGGGCATCACCGAATCGGAACTGAACCAGGTGGTGGGAGTCCCCGTGCGCGGCAGCGAGGGGCTGGGGGCGCTGGTGTCGGACTTCCTGTCGGCGCTCGCCGCCGGGGCGGAGTTCCGCCGGTCCGCGATCGGGGACCGGCTCGCCCGCACGGCCGTCCACCTGCTCTCCGTCCTGGTCGTGGAACTCCTGGAGACGGACACGGCGGGCGACGCCGCCCCCACGTCCAAGGGCGGTCACGAGACGCTGGCCCGGATCCGCGTCTTCATCGAGGAGCACCTGACGGACCCGGACCTTTCCCCGGAGTCGATCGCTCGCGCCCACCACATCTCCGTCCGGTACCTGCACAAGCTCTTCCAGAACGACGGCACAACGGTGAGTCAGTGGGTGCGCCGCCGCAGACTCGAGTCCTGCCGGATCGAACTGGGCCGGTCCCACCGGAGGTTCACCATGGCCGCGGTGGCCCACCGCTGGGGCTTCAGCAGCCCCTCCCACTTCAGCCGCGCGTTCCGCGGCGCGTACGGCATGTCTCCCAGCGCATGGCAGGCCCTCGCCACCTCGGCCTTCGCCCCGACGGCGGTGTGAGGACGGCGTGCGCTGCCGTGGCAGCGGCGGTGCGCCGCGGTGCCATCGGTGCCGCCGCCGCGGCTCTACCGTGGGCGACCAGCTGCACGGATCTCCTTCGTGGACCACAGCGTGACGCCCCGCACGTGGCCTGACACCGAGAAGAGAGCTGCCCATGACCACCCCCCTGCCCACCGTCGTCCTCGTGCACGGCGCATTCGCCGACGCGGCGACCTGGATCGGCGTCATCTCGGAACTGCGGAGCCACGGCATCCCGGTGATGGCACCGCCGAACCCCCTGCGCGGCCTCGCGTCCGACGCCTCCTACGTCGCGTCCGTCGTCGCCCAGATCGACGGGCCCGTCGTCCTCGTCGGACACTCCTACGGCGGCGCGCTGATCACCGTGGCCGGCGCAGCGGAGAACGTCGTCGGGCTCGTCTACGTGGCCGCGTACGTACCCCACGAGGACGAGAGCGTGGGGGAGTTGCAGGGACGCTTCCCCGACTCGCTGCTGGCGGGCCACCTGAGAGAGTGGACCTATCCACTTGTCGATGGAGACTCCGCCGTCGAGGTCACCATCGACGAGGCGGCCTTCCCCTCCGTCTTCGCCGCGGACGTGGCCGTGGAGGTCGCGAGGGTCCTGGCCGCGGCCCAACGCCCCCTCGCCGCCGCGGCCCTGGCCGAGACGGCCTCCGCCGCGGCCTGGCTGACGAAGCCGTCCTGGGCCCTGGTGGCGGGGGCCGACCGGGCCGTCAACCCCGAGGTGCAGCGCTTCGGCGCGCGGCGGGCCGGAGCCGTGGTCGTCGAACTCCCCGAAACCTCGCACGCCGTCGCCCTGTCCGAACCCCGGCAGGTCGCCGATCTCATCAGCGACGCGGTACGCGCGACGAGCTGACCGACCCCGGCGGGAGCCGGTCAAGTGGTGGCTATGCTGCGGCGCATGGACATAGTGATCCCCCTCTTCGACGACTTCGAGCCGCTCGACGCGATCGGTCCCTACGAGATCCTCGCGTACGTGCCCGGCGCCACCGTGCGGTTCGTCACCGACGAACCCGGCCCGGTCCAGGACACGCTGGGCTCCCTTCCGGTCCACGTCGCGACCAGGTACTCCGAGGTGGAACACTGCGACGTCCTGCTCATCCCGGGCGGGGGCAGCTTCAAGACCATGATGAACGACCCCGCCTTCCTCGACTGGGTGCGCCGGATCCACACCCGCACCCGCTTCACCACCTCGGTCTGCACCGGCACCCTGGTGCTCGCCGCGGCCGGCCTCCTGGACGGCCTGACCGCCACCACCCACTGGGACGCGGCCGCACACCTCGAGACGTACGGCGCCGAGTACACCCCCGAGCGCGTGGTGCGGCACGACCGCGTGATCACCTCGGCCGGCGTCTCCTCCGGCATCGACATGGCCATCCAGCTGGCGGCGCTGCTCACCGACGAGGTGACCGCGCAGGCGATCCAGCTCTACACCGAGTACGACCCGCGACCGCCCTTCGACACCGGCTCGGTGGCCAAAGCCCCGGCCGAGGTCCTCGCACGGGCCCGCACCCTGCGCTAGCCGGACCGCCCGCGCCGCACCGTCACCGCGGGCGCTCGCGTCAGCCGGGCCAGGTGCCGGTCAGGCGCCGCATGGCGGTGGCGCCCGCGCGGTCCACGGCGGCCTTGGCCACCGCGAAGATCGCGCCCTGCAAGGCTGAGGCGAGCAGCACCTCGCTCCAGTCGCGGTGCTCGTCGGTGGCGTCCGGGGCGTCCTCGTCGCGGCCGACGACCTTCCACGCCTGCTTGAACAGCGCTCCGGCGACCATGCCGCTGACCGCGCCGAGGGCGAGACCGACCGGCTTGTAGGCGATCTTCGAGGCCTTCACGCGCTCATCCGTTCCGCCGCCGGTACGCCCACCACACCAGGACGGCCGCACCACCGGCCGCCAGCAGCGCGGTGCGGTGGTCGCGGGCCATCCGCGCGCCTTCGGCGGTCTTCTCGCGCACCGGCTCGGGAGCCTTCTCCTCCCACGCGCGTCCGGTCCTGGCCGCCTGGACGCGGGCCTGCTCGGCGGCTTGGGCGGCCTTGTCCTTGACGGGGTCGGGCAGCTTGTCCTGGGCCCGGGACGCGGCGTCGACGGCCTTGGTCCGCAGCTCCCTCGCCTTCACCGCGGCCTGCTCCTTGAGTTCGCCGGCCTTGGCCGCGGCCTGGTCCTTGACCTCGGTGGCCTTGTCGTGGGCGCGGGCCTTGACATCCGCCTTGGCCGCGAGCGCCTCCACCGTCCCGGCGAGCTGGTGGCGGGTCTGCTCGACCTGGTCGCGCAGCTCCTGCGGCGTCGGGGCCGGCTCGTCCTCGTGTGACTGGGTCATCGGTGCGCACTCTCCTTGATCTCGGCCACGTCGGCCTTCACGTTCTCGATGGTCTTCTCCGGTACCGGTGGCGCGGCCCGGGAGACCTCCTTCTTCCCCGTCATCGCCATCACACCCGCGACGACGCCGAGCACCCCGGTCACGATGAGGGCCGCGGCCCACACCGGCAGCGGCACCGCGAGCGCCGCGATCGCGGTGGCCACCAAGGCCTCGAGCATCAGGAACCCGACGAGGCCCGCGCCGCCGAAGAGGCCGCCGCCCTTGCCGTACCGCTTGCCCTTCTCCTTCATCTCCGCCTGGGCCAGGCGGAGTTCGCCCCGCACCAGCTCGGTCAGCTGTTGTGACGCGCGCTGCACCAGTTCGCCCACCGGTTCCGATCCCGGCGTGTGCGGGGCTGGTCCGCTGTGAGGCCGCGCACTCGACACAGCGATCACCTCCTGTCTGGAACTACCTTCCGGCCCGGGGCGCCGCGGCGTCCGGCCGCCCGGTTGGTGCGGGTACCCCGAACAGGCCGGATGCTGCCTACGAGATCCGGCGAAAGGGCGTGCGGGGGCCGATCAGGCGGCGTCCCTGCGCGCGCGCCGCTCGGCGTGCCGGCGGCGCCGGGGGGACTCGGCGCTGCTGTGCACAAGACGCAGGTGCCGGCCCCGCGCGTGGCGGGCCCTCGGCGAGCCGTCGAACAATCGCCCCTCAAGGCGATCCATGGCGTACAGCAGCACTGCCAGGCCCGGCAACAGCAGAATGGCGACGGCGATCACCACGTGGATCCCTCCCAGCCAGCGTCACGACTTCGGGTTCCCGTGGCACTGCCCGGCACCGGCCGACGCGTGTGAAGTTCTGGTGACCATCGGGCGCCCGAACCGTGGGCGCGAGGACCGTGCTCACCAGGGCCCCGCCCCGAGGTGCCGTCCGGTCTGCCCCGCACGGTGCCCTGACGGCCCTGCCTGTCCAGGGGGCGGGCGGCTACAAAAGTCGCAGGAGAGCGCTGTGCAGGAAGGGGTCCCGTGCGGGCACAGGAAGAACGTCCCGGAGACAAGTCCGCCGGCGCAGGAGGGGCGCGCCGCCCGGCGGCGGCCGCCCGTGGAGGGCCGGCGCGCGGGCCGATGCATCCCTCGCACGTCATGACGTTGCAGCGCCTGGCGGGCAACAGAGCTGTCGCACGCCTGCTGAAGGAGGAGCAGCACGCCCACGGGCCCGGATGCGGTCACGGAGGCGCGAAGGACGTTCCGACTGATGCCCTGTCGCTGATCAACGAGGCCATCAACTCCCCGACCAGCTCGATCCCGACCCCGTTGTACGCGCGGGCGGAGTCGTTCTACCAGAACGACTTCTCCGCCGCCCAGTTCCACGACGGCCCGGTGGCGCAGCGCGCCATCGAGGCGATGGGGGCCCGGGCCATGACGATCGGCGCCCATGTCTTCCTGCCACCGGGAGGGACCCGGGATCTGTCGCTCATCGGGCACGAGTTCAGCCACCTCGACAAGAACTTCAGGGGGGTGCCCGTGACGGGCACCGACCAGGGCGCGGGGATGCCGGTCACCGACCCACGCCAGTCCTCCGAACGGACGGCGGACATCGACGGTGACGCCTTCGAGGCGGGCCTGGAAACCGCCCCCTCCGTGACCGTGCAGAGAGCGGTGGTGGACGGGACGGAGCACACGGACCCGCACACGCGCCACCCGGGCCCCTCCGTCCCGCCGAACGCCGCCACGGTGCAGCGCGCGGCGCAGGACGATCTCATGGACCTCGACAGCGAGGAGGAGTTCGGCGATTCGGACCTGGAGGAGCTGGCCGGCCTCACGGACGCCGCCGCGCTGGCCTCCATCCGGAAAATGACGCCACTCGAACGAGGCAAGGAATTCAAGGCCGCGCTGCGTGCCCAATTCATCGCGTCCGGCAAATGGGCCGTTCGCTCCGGATCGGACGGCGAGTTCCAAGCGCGGACCATCGTCCAAGGACAGTCACCCCCCAAGGACTTCGAGGACCAGCCGGAGGCCCAGCGGCTTCGCTGGATCGCCACCGTCACCAAGCAGTACCTGCTGACACAGAAGCGCGAGCCGGAAAGGAGTGAATGCTTCAACCCCGTGGAAGTGCAGGCCGCGATCGACAAGAACGGCAATCTCGTCATCGCGGCCAACGACATGGCCTCGAACGCCCACTTGGCCTGGTTGCAGGGGCGCGGGATCCGGGACCTGCTGGGATACATGATCGCCACGGCGAAGCGCCCGGATCCGAAGCCGGACGCGGCGCAGGACGAGAAGGACAGGGGCGAGAGGATCAACGCGCACTTCGAGTCGGCGGACCGCATGCACAAGGAGGAGACGCTGGGGCAGGGGGGAGGCTCCGGCGGGTCCGGCGGCGGGATCGTCATCGCGCGCCAGGGCAACGAAGGACTGCACGCGGAGCTGCGCATCCTCGCGCACAACGGCGGCGTGACCCCCGAGCACCTCAGCGGCACGAAGCGGCCGTGCGCCACCTGCTTCACCAAGCTCTACCCGAACGGCTCTCCCAAGGATGCGGGGGGCAGGGACCGGGTGCGCCCCGGGGCGTTCTACTCCGAGTACTTCGCCAACAAGACGGTCGGTGAGTACAAGGACAGCGTCGACGTGTCGCCGAGAGAGCGAGCGGCGTCTCTCTTCGCGTTGATAGACGGACAGATCGAGCAGACCTATGTGACCCTCACCAAGGACGGCAACGTCCTTGCCGGGTACGGCTCGGAATCGGATCGCGAGGACTGACCCGGGCGGCGGCCCCGGCGGCGGAGGCCTCCAGGGCTTCGGTGAGCGGCCCCCGCGCCTCGGCCGCACCGCGACGACGCCGCAGCCGTGCGGCCGAGGCTCGGCAGAGCGCGCGTCGACACCGAAGGGACCCAGGTCGACGACCCGCGCGGCCAGGAGCGACGGGCCTGGACCTGACGCCCGTACGGACGCCGCTGACAGGGGGCGGGACGGCCTCCGGATGCGCGCCGCCCAGATCGCCCATAGCGTGACAAACACCCCCCCAACCCCATCAGAGGAGTGATCATGGGCGTGGACAAGGCCAAGGGCAAGGCCAAGGAAATGGTCGGCAAGGTCACCGGCAACGACCGCATGCAGACCGAGGGCAAGACCGACCAGGCCAAGGCCAAGATGCGGGAGGCCGCGGACGAGGCACGCGAGAGGGCCCAGGGCGTCCGGGACTCCCTGCGCGACCGCGACGACCGCTGACCACGCGCCGCGGAGCCGCCCCGCCCTCGTGGCGGGGCGGCTCCCGTGATTCTCCTGACCACACCGCCGTGCATGGTGGCCTGGACCCCGGGCATACGGGTCGCTGTGTGACCCAGGCAAGTCCGGTGACTAGGGAGGTTCTCCATGCTCATGGCCCACCCCGCGATTCTGCGCAACCTCGTCGAGCAGTACGAGACGCTGCGGATCCTGCACGCCCAGGACGGCAGCCCGCAGGTCCGCCAGCGCATGGACGACGTCGCGTACACGCTGTGCGTCTCCACCGGCACCCGTGACGTCGACGCGGCCCTCATCGCGGCCCGCCACCGGCTGCCGGGCGCCCGCCCCGAGGACGACTCCCTGCTCACCGCCTGACTCCCGGGCGGCGGACTTACCGGCCCCGGAGCCCCGGGGGTCCCGCAAGAGACCTGTGTGAGAAGACGCGTGCTGGCGACTCGTGCGGGACAGGGTTGGGGCAACAGCCCTGAGGCCCTTCGCCGCCCCGTGGCTGCGGTGGTGAAGGGCCGCGCCCGGCACCGGTCCGCCCTGGTCGGGCGGCATCCCCTCCACGTGGCGGCGCGTCAACCCGGCACTCGGGCCCGACCCCCGCCCGCGGCACCCGTCCCACGGGCCGAACGACGACGTCAGGCGCCGTGGAGATCCTCGGATAGTGGGATGAGCCCTCCGAACGGACAATGAGGGACGGCGAGCGACGCTAAGGTGTCGTTCTGGAAGATGGTCAGGCAGCGGCCACTTCGTGCTCCTCGCACGTCATCTGGAGAACAACGCACATGAGGCTGCCGCCCGCGCACCACACCCCCGCCACGACATCCACCGAGCCCCTCCGGCACGCGTCGCCCGACCGCGGCAGCGCGCCACGGGACTCGTACGCGGTGCTGGTCGTCGACGACCACCCGGACAACCTCTTCGCCATGGAGCAGGTCCTCATGCCCCTGGGGCGCCGCGTCCTGCGCGCCACCAGCGGAGAGCAGGCCCTGCGGACGGTGCTGCGCGACAACGTCGCCGTCGTGCTCCTGGACCTGCTCATGCCCGGCCTCGACGGCCTGGACGTGCTGGGCTATCTGCGCCGCCTCGACCAGACCCGGCAGCTACCCGTGATCTTGATCACCGGGGTGGGGCGCAGCGACGAACTGGCCGAGCGTGCCTTCCGCCTGGGAGCGGCCGGCTTCCTGATCAAACCGGTCAGCCCCTGGGCCCTGCGCACCCAAGTGGAAGCCCTCGCCACCCTCTACACGCGGATCCAGGAACATGAGGCCGGCTGACCGGCCGAGCCCGGATCGATCGGCGTCGGACAGGGGGTGTGCGGCCGTGCCGCGCCCTGGAGGGCCATCCGGCGAAGGTGTCCCGCTCCCCGACCGTATGCGGCGGGGAGCGGTAGACGGGCTCACTGCCGAACCCACGCAGGAGCGTAGTTGCCCGAGAGGCAAGCCGCTCGCACCGTGCGGGACTTCGTGACCGATTAGTCACACGCGCGGCGCGCGCGGCGCCGAAGTCCGCCTGGTCGAGGTCCATGGCGAGCACTCTTCTGGTCATACGAGGTGCCGCTGGCCGCGGTTCTCGATGTTGCGCCGCAGCCGGCGGATGACGCAGTCCCCGTGGCTCAGGACCGGCAGGCGCTCCAGGGTGTTGACGACGTTGTAGAAGGTCGGGAGCTGCTCCCACGACGACCTCACGAAGCGGACGCGGCCCACCGCCGTCGCCTGCCGCACGATGTCCACGCCGCCGACCGCGGGCGTGAGCACCGCGCCCATGCGGTCGGGGCCCGACCCGGCGTCCACGCCAGGGACGTATCCGAAGTTGAGTACGCCGTCCTGCGGGGCCGCGGGCTCGGGCCGCACCTCGGTGATCCGCTCGAACGTGAGCTGCGCGAAGGTGTGGCCGTCCCAGGACGCCGCGCAGCGGTGCGCGTCCCGCCCCTCGGGCCGGGAGGCCAGGTCGGCGAAGAGCTTGGCGTAGCCGAGTTCCTCCCTGCCCGTGATGATCGGGTCGGCCATGTTCTCCCAGACGACGGCGACGAAGGCACCCGTCACCCGGTCCTCGCGGCCTTCGAAGCGGACCGGGAGCTTGACCGCGAAGGTGTCGTAGCCGCGCCCGGCCAGCCAGGGCACATCGGTCAGCTCGGTGTACTCCACCGTCACGACGGGCTCGCCGTGCGGCGCGAAGCGGGGCGGAAGCAGCTCGGCGATGGCCTCGGCCGCCGTGGTGAAGCGGAGCGCGTACGACGTGACGGTGGCTTCGCCGCCCCTGGGCCCGCAGCCGGGGAGCACCTGGCGGGGGCCGGGCAGCGGTCCGAAGGCGACCGGCATGCGATAGGTGTAGTCGGGATCGAACTTCATCGCTCCGCCCCCTCAAGTGGACCGGCGACCGTGTCGCGCGCCGTCGGCCTCTTCCGCGACCGGCCCTCGAACCGGCCCTTGAGCAGCAGCGCCAGCAGGCTGATCACCACACCGACGACGACCACCGACCCCAACGCGGCACGCAGCCCCAGCAGGTCCGCCAGGACCCCGACGAGGACCGGCCCCACGAGGAAGCTCGCGTAACCGGCGATCGCCACGGTGGAACTCACCTCCCCGACCCGCTCGGGCCGCAGGTCCCCCGCCACGGAGAAACCGATCGGCGCGATGCCGGACAGCAGGATCCCGACGACGAAGAGCGCGGCCACCGCCTGCACCGGGCCCGGCGCGAGCAGCGACCACACCATGGCGGCCGCCAGCAGGAGCCCGCACGCGGCGATCGTCGCGAGGCGGTCGAAACGGCGCAGCGCGGCGGACGTCAGGACGCGGCCGACCCCCATCGCGCCGTGGAAGCTCGCGAGGCCGAACGAGCTGATGATCGCCAGATCGCTCACGGTGTCCCGGACGAACATCGCGGACCAGTTCTCCAGGATGCCCGAGCCGAGGAACGAGACCCCGACGATGCCGGCGACCAGGAGGACGTCGGCCCCGAGCAGGACGCGCCGGCCCGTGGGCCCGGCCTCGGGCGCGGCCGACGACCTCGCCTCGGGCAGGGCACGCCAGCGCGCCATCCACCACACGAAGAGAGCGAGGGCGACCGCGACGCCGAAGTAGCCGACGCGGAATCCGAGCGGACGGTAGAGGCCGAAGGACAGCGCCCCCGCCGCGGCGGACAGACTGAACGCCCCGTGCATGAAGGCGAGGACCTGCCGGCCCGACCGCTGCTCGATGGCGATCGCCACCGCGTTGATCGCGACGTCGAAGGACCCCTGGCAGCCGAGCAGGACGAGGACCAGCGGCACGAGCACCACGTACGACCCCGTGAACCCCACGCCCACGAGCGCGGCCGCCATGCCGGCCGCCCCCGCCATGAGCAGCCCCTTGGCGCCGAACCTGGCGATGAGCCGGCCGCCCATGAACATGGCGGGCAGCGCCCCGGCGAACCCGACGGTGAGACACACGCCCAGCTCCAGCGGGGATATGTCCAGGGCGCGCACGAGATCGGGGAGCGACGCCTGCCAACTGCCGAGCGTGAAGCCGAACATGCAGAACAAGGCCGCGCACAGGCGGATCATCCTGGTCTCCTTCTCACCCGTCCGAGGTGTCCCACCAGCCCAAGGAGGCCGAAAGGCCGGCCGACATGCTCGTCGCGAAGTCGATGACGCTGCCCTTGACGATCCCGCCGCCGTCGTCCGCCGCCCGCAACAGCGCGCCCGCCATCTCCCGCGCCCGCAGCGGAGCGAAGCCGAACGTCTTGGGCTGGTCCCGCAGGAGGTGACGCATCGGCGGGATGTCGTGCCACGCGATGCTCACGTCCTCGTGACCGAACGCGAGCGCCTCGATGAGCGTGAGCGGACCCGCCTCGAAACGGGAGGCGAACACGCAGATCTCCAGGGCGGGGCTCGCCAGGATCCGGAACGGCAGCAGCGGCTCGAAGTGCTCGACGAAGGTGTAGCTGCCCGGCGGCAGCTCCCGCAGCAGCTCGCGCAGCGACGCCACGTACTCAAACGCCGCGACCTCCTGGGGCGCGAGCAGCACCAGGTGCCAGTCCTCGGCGTCCTCGCGCTCGCGCAGGAAGGCGGCGAACGCGGGAATCACCACGTCGAAGCCCTTCTGCGGCACGCACCGCCCCCAGGAGAACACGAGCCGCTTGCCACCCGGCACCGGCCCCAGGCCAGGCGCGGCGGCGGGCTCCGCCAGTGCGCCGAACCGGCGCGAGCGCATGTAGACGGCGTTCTGGAACGGGACCAGGTCCTGCTCGCGCCGGTCGTACTCGGTGAGCAGCACGTCGCGGTAGTAGGTGCCGACGAAGCCGATCCTGTCCCGGGTCGCGGCCCGCATCAGGGCGAAACCCTCGTCCTCGTACGACGTCCTGTTACGCGAGTTGGCGTCGAGGAAGACACGGCCGAGGGTGTGCGTCATGTAGATCAACTGCACATTGGGCCACGCCGCCAGATGGGACCTGAGCGTGGCGAACATCGTGCCGTGCGCGAGGACGGTCACCCGGCCGCGGACCTCGGCGAGCCGGCGGATCTCCGCCGCCGCGCTGTGGCACATCGAGCGCCAGCGGTCGACGTCGTCGAGCGACCAGACGCTCTTGAGGCAGGAGTTGTCCTCCACGTCGAACCACCGGAAGTCCCCGCGGTACCTGCCGCAGGCGGTGGCGACGTCGGCCACGATGTCGCTCGCGTAGTCGCCGGACGCCGGATCGAGGTGCGGGCTCAGGGCGTGCAGCGACCAGTCGTCGTGCCGCAGCTCCGGGGTCGAGGCCACGATCTCGTCGATCGCCTCGAAGAACCAGTGGACGACACAGCCGATGCCGCACTTGAGCGAGGACAGGCCGTCGATGGAGACGACGACGAGCGCGGCCCGGGGCACCTCCTCCGCGCCGCCGTGCGCCGGACCGCCTCCGGCCGGTGCCTCGATCAGGCTCGGCCCGTCGTGCGCCCGTACCGCCATAACCGCCTCCGTCTCCTGAGGGCGCTCGCGCCCGTCAGCTCATCCAGTTGCCGCCGTCGACGTTGAGGGTCTGGGCGACGACGTAGTCCGCGTGGTGCGAGGCAAGGAACACGCCGGCGCCCACGAGGTCCTCGGCCTGCCCGATGCGTCCGAACGGCACGGCCTCGCCGACCAGCCGCTTCTTCTCGCCGAGCGGCCTGTTCTCGTACTTGGCGAACAGCGCGTCGACGTTGTCCCAGGAGGTGTCGACGACGCCCGGCGATATGCCGTTGACGTTGATGCCGTGCCGGATCAGCGCGAGGCCCGCCGACTGCGTGAGGCTGATGACCGCGGCCTTGCTCGCGCAGTACACCGCCACGAGCGGCTCGCCCCTGCGCCCGGCCTGGGACGCGATGTTGATGACCTTTCCGCGTACGCCGCGGTCGACCATGTCCTTGGCGACCGCCTGGAGGGTGAAGAGCAGGCCCTTCACGTTGATGTCGAAGACCCGGTCGTACTCGGCCTCGGTGATCTCCAGGAGCGGCTGCATGTCGAAGACGCCCGCGTTGTTGACGAGGATGTCGATCCGGCCGAAGCGGGCGCCGACCCGCTCCACCATGGCGCGCGCCGACGCCGTGTCCGCGACGTCGCAGGGGAACGCCGCGGCCCGCTCGCCCAGCTCCGCCGCGGTCTTCTCGGCCGCCGCCGCGTCGACATCCGCGACGGCGACGAGCGCGCCTTCCTCGACGTACCGCCGCGCGATCGCCTTGCCGATGCCTCGGGCCGCGCCGGTGACGACCGCCACCTTGTCGTTGAGGACCTTGCTTTCCACGACACACCTCCATGGGTTCAGTACTCGGGAAGTAAGGCCCCGTCCGGGTGCTGCGGGCCGAAGCAGTAGTCCATGTCGCGCTCCCCGAGGGGCGCGCCGTCCTCGTCGGGAAGGCCGGTCAGCTCGACCTGGCCCAGGGCCGCCCGGGCGATCGTGTCCGCGTCGCGGAAGAACTCGCCCCAGGGCCCGGGACGGCCGATGCCGACCTGCATGAACCAGCGCGTGGACTCCGTCGGGATGCCGAGCACGTACATCCGGCGCTCCACCGAGCCGTCGGCGGCGATGGGGTGGTAGGGCGCTGTGGTGACGTCGACGCCGCCCGTGCGGAACGACGGATCGCCCGCGCACACGTGCGGCCGCCAGGCACCGCTGGCCCGCTGCTTCTCGGCCAGCGGGCCCGCGTCGCCGTCGAGGCCGGGCTGCCGGACACGGGCGTCGATGACGTCCGAGCAGAAGACGCTGTAGTCGGCGACCAGCGGCGAATGGCCGACGAACCCGTCGTCGTGGGCCGTGAACCGGGCCTGGGGCCCGAGGACTTCGAGCAGACCGCCGCGCATCAGCGCGATGAGCTGGCAGGACCGGACGGCGGACGGTCCCGTCGAGAGGAAGGCGAGCATCGGGCCGACACACTCCACGAAGTCCTTGTGGGAGGCGGCCGTCAGCCCGCCGAAGTCCACGGCGGCCCGCACCGTCGGCCGTACGTCCCGGATAACCTCCATGGCGGCCTTCAGGGCGCCGTCGACCTCACCGAGCCGCGCCTGTTCCACGTCGTCCGCGAGGAGCCGCCCCAGCTCGTCGCGGAACTCGCCCTGGCCGGCGAAGGCGCGTCCCGTGAAGGGGTGGGCGAGGTCCTCCAGGGACAGGGACTCGTCGCAGCCGAGGCCGGCCGCGGCCTGCCGGAGCCGGGGCAACACCTCGGGACCGGCGGACTCCAGGCCTGCCAGGTGCCGCTCCAGGTCCGCGAAGGCGTCCGGGCCGAGGCGCCGCCGCCAGAAGGCGAGGTTCACCTCGGCCTCCAGCCAGGGCACGACGTCCGCACGGAAGTCGAGCGGCCCCGCGGCCCGCAGGCGGGCGATCCGCTCGGGCGTGAAGAGGCGGGGCACGTACCTGAAGTCGAACGGCCGCTGCGCGGCCCCGCGCGCCGGGATGGGCAGGGCGCTCCGCGACCCGGCCACGATGAGGTCGGGCTCGTCCCCGCTCGGCAGGTACACGCAGTCACGCCCCCGCCCGACGAAGCGGCCGCCGCGCCCGACCGTCAGCATGGCGACGACGTCGTGGAAGCTGAGGCCGAGCCCGCGGATGCCGATCACGCTGCCGGGGAGCACCCCCAGGCGCCCGGTGCCGTCCGAGGAACGTGCGGGCGCGCGGCGCCGCTGCCGTGCCACCGCGGTGCGTCCCGCGGGCGCGGGCCGGTCGGGCTGCTCGCGCGGATGGCCGCTGCACACGGCGACCTGGTCGCAGGTGAGCCGCCGGTCCCCGACGCGGAGTGCGAACCGCCCGTCGTGCTCCTCGATGGCGCTGACGAGGCCGGGAACACGCACCAGGCGCACATCGGGCGGCAGGTTCGTCTCCACCACGTCGAGGACGAAGCGCAGGTAGCGCCCGTAGAGGCTGCGGGGCGCGTACGCGTCGGGCCCGGGGTAGCGGGCGTCCACGCGCTGCCACCACTGGGCGAACGTCGGCCCGGCGCCGGGGCGCCACGCGCCGTCGTCGGCGGGGCCGGAGAACATCGTGACCTCGCCGCAGCGGTTGTTCATCGACAGCCACCGCGGCTGGCCCGAGCGCCAGACCCGGCCGGAACCGACCTCGTCCGCGTCGATGGCGTAGATCGTGAGGGGGCGCGCGGGCCGCTTGCCGAGCAGCCGTGCTCCCAGGCGTTCGAGGATGGAGATGCCCCGCGGGCCGGTGCCCACCACGGCGACCGCGTAACCGCCGCCGGGGCCGGCCGGTGCGGGGGCCGGGCCGTCGGCCGGTGCGTGGTCGGTCGTGAACGGTGCCGGAACGGGATGCCGGTTGTGCACCGGCACGCGCACGCTGACTCCAGGCACCGGAATCCCCCCTCGGGAAAGTGAGCAGTCATCGGCCCGGTGGCGCGTTCAGCATTCTGGGCGGGCTCGGGGGCGGGCAAGGAAGCCCGTTTCACCGTGGCAACTCGCCGAAGTCGTGGTTCTCCGGCGAGCGCCCGGCGGCGGAGGGGAGGGATCCGGTCAGGACCTGTCGCCGCCCGAGCGGCCGAACAGCTCGATCTCGGCGATGGCCACCTGCTTCTTCGCGGACGCGGCGTGCGCCGACTCGATGGTGAAGCGGACCCGGGTGACCTCGCCGACGCGGAAGGACCGGCGCTGGCCGCCCGCACCCGGGTCCAGAGTGAGGTCGCGGGTCTCGGTCCCCCCGTCCTTCTTGGTGATGCTCGCCTTGACGCGGTGCGGCAGGGCCGACTTGCCGAGCTGGTCGGCGCGCGTCGACATGCCCGGCGTGATGATGACGTCCAGGAGGCGGGTCGGCCGGGTGAAGCTCACCTCGATCCACTCGCCCTGGCCCGACTCCGCGACCCCCGGGCCCCACCAGGTGTTGTTGAGCTTGTCGAAGGCCAGCTTCGGCCCGTGTCCCTCGAAGGAGCGCGAGGCGCGGATCCCGTCCGGCTCGACCGGGGCGCGCTTGGCGAAGTGGTCACGCGTGGCCGAGACGCCGTCGGGGATGTTCACCACGCCGAGGACGAGCAGGGGCAGGACGACGGCCGCGGTGATCCAGGTGCCGACGCGGTCGAACACGCGGCTCAGCCGGGGGCGGTCGCCCGCCCAGGGGGTCTCGTGCCCGCCGGGCCCGAAGAGGCGGCGCCACCAGGGCTGGTGCACGGGCGGGCCGTCGCCGCGCTCGCCGCGTTCGGTGAGCGGCATCGCGCAGCGGGCGCAGAAGTGGCGGTCGGGGTGGTTCGGCGTGGAGCACCAGGGGCAGGGCGCGCCGTGCCCCGTCCCTTGCCGCGGGCCGGGGACACGGACGCGGGGCCGTTCGGTGTCGGGCCGGCCCGGCAGGACAGGAGCCACGGAGGGCGAGGCCACGGCGGGCCTCGCCTCCGGCTCGGAGACGGGGACGACCAGGGAACGGGCCCGGTCGTTCAGGGCGTCGGCGGGGACCGGGCCGTGCGGGGCCGCGGCCGCCGGGGTGTTGGGGGTGGTGTCCGTCAGGTTCGGATCGCCGGGCGGGTAGGGCGCCGCTTGGCCGATGCCGCCTCCGGGGCCACTGCTGGAGGCGGAGGCGGAGGCGGAGGCCGGGCCGGGAGCGGCGCCGGACGCCGTCGGCGCCGCGCTGCGTGCCCCCGCCCGGTCCCAGCTCAGGACCGCACCGCAGGCATCGCAGAACGACTGCCCGGGTTCCACGCGGGAGTCGCACTCGGCGCAGTTCTGGGTGGTCATCGTTCGAAGGTCCTTTCAGCGGCCGCCACGGCGACGGTGTAGGGCATGTGTGCGGGACGGGCGGCGGCCACGAGCACGTCCAGGCGGTGGATGTCCGCCGGGGTGGGATCGGGCAGCCGAAGGGTGACGTGCAGATGGGGGCGGGGGCTGCCGGGCACGGGGCCGCGGGGGCGCGCGCTCCACGCGGCGCCCCCGCTCTCCGTGATCTCCGGCACCGTGCCGAAGGCGAGCCGGACCGCCTCCGACAGGCCGCGCAGCGTGCCCCGTACGCGGTGCAGGCTCGCGGCGGCCGCCACGGCGGCGCGCAGCCGGGCCTCGGGTTCGATGCCGTCGGTCTCCGCCCCGACCCAGGTGCCGAGCCACTGGGCGAAGTCGAGCGGCGTGAGCGCGGGGTCGAAGTACGAGTCCAGGCAGTCGAGGACGTTGAGGACGGGCGCCAGGACCTCGTCGAGGCCCGCGACGAAGCGCTGGGCGAGGTCGTCGTCGGCGAAGACCGCGGGCAGCATCGTGCCGATCGGCGCGGAGGAGCCGAGCCCGTCGACGGAGCCTCTCATCGGCGGCCTCCCGGGTACGCCGGACACGTCGCGCGCGTCATGGGGTGTCTCCGATCACGCGGACGCGGTGGTCGAAGGAGAACACCAGGGCGGACCGCTCCAGGTCGATGCGGTTGGTCGGCTCGCCGCGCTTGCCGGTCAGCGGGTCCGCGGGATGCAGGACGACCTCGTCGACCAGCTCGACGCCGGGCACCCGTTGCAGCACGGCGAAGACCTCCCCGGCCTGCACCGGTCGGCCGAAGGACCAGCCGCGGCCGTCCGCGCCCCCGCAGAGCGGGTCGAGGTGCTCGTACAGGGCGTCGTGGGCCGCGCGGCGCACCTGGTCGGTCTCCACCCCGCGAAAGGCGTGGACCGTGGCCACCACGGTGACGCCCTGGTAGTAGGGCGGGCCCACGGCCAGCCGGGTCCCGATGAGGCGGCGCTCGTCGAGATGGCGGGTGATGCGGTCGAGCAGCGCGTCGTCGGGCACGAGCTGCTCGAAGCGCAGCCGGCCGCCGGGGTCGGGCACCGCCTGCGGCACCACGAGGACGCGCACCGCGTACGCCCCGTGCGCGTCCGGGTCGCCCTCGAGACAGGTGATGCGGGCGGTCTCCGGGGCGGCGCGCCGGGCGAGTTCCTCGTAGTCGCGCAGCGTCACGGCGCGCTCCTGGGCGCGGAGCGTGATCGGCGCCCGGAGCTTGGCCTCCTCGACCGTCTCGCCGTCGACCCCGCCGCGCGCGGCCTCCGCGTTCACGACCTCGGTGACGTACGGGATGGAGGTGCGCAGGACGCGGATCGCGCCGCGGGCCACGTTGCCGGCCCGGCCGCCGCCGGTGCGGTAGCGGCGGGCCCGGATGACGGCTCCCTGGGGGGCGACGAGGCCGTACTGGCGCAGGGAGCCGTCGGGTTCGCGGACCGCGGGGCCGAAGGCGATGTCACCGGTGGCCGCGTCGAGGGTGATGTGCCGGTCGTCGGGCCGGGACTCGGCGAAGTGCGGTACGACCCGCCAGTCCTGCCAGGCGTCGTGTTCGGCGGTCTGGAGCAGCACCGGCGGGTCGTCGCCGACGACCGGCGCGTGGGCGAGCCGCAGCCGCTGCCCGGGAAGTCCGGTGGCCTCGCCGAGGGCCTCGTCGTTCACCGTCTCGGCGTGGACGACGCGGGTGGTGCCGCCGACCGTGCAGGCCTCGGCGGCGCGCACCGTCGGCGAGCTGGCGTAGAAGGGCTGGTCGGGCAGGGGTTCGGTGACGCGGCAGCGCAGCCAGCCGCCCTCGTGCCCTGCGTTGCGGGACAGGACGTGGCCGCCGGGCACGTGCAGGACGAGGTCGCCGGGCCGGTTGAGGCCGCCGGTGCCGTCGCGGTGGACCTCGCACGGCTGCCAGCCGTCCGCGGTCCACGCCTCCCACACGAGCGGCGGCTGACGGGGGTCGACACCGACGCCGTCGACCCGGCTGTCCAGTTCCAGCGCGACCGCGCAGTGCGGGACGGCCGACGTCAGACCGAACAGCAGGCAGTCCCCGGGGCGCGGCGCCTCGGTGAAGCACAGCACGTCGTTGCCCTCGGCGAGGTCGGCGCTCCGGTCGGCGACGGGCTCCCCGCGGCGCTGCACCACCAGGCGCGCGAGCGCGGAGGGGACGATGCGCAGCTCCCGCTCGGTGGCGAAGACGACCGCGTCCTCGTGCTCCGTGCGCAGGGTGGTCACCTCGGTGCCGACCGGCACCGCCACCGCCTCCTCCCGGGGCGCGGAGAGCCAGAACGTGACGTCCGTACGCGCTGCGGTCGGCGGGAAGAGCGTGATGCCGACGAGGTCGAGGAAGGCCAGGTGGTTCTTCTCCGGCACCCGGTTGAGGCGGTAGACGATCTGGTCGGCCATGTGCGCGACCGTCTCGACGAGGGTGACGCCGGGGTCGGAGACGTTGTGGTCGGTCCACTCCGGGGCGCGCTGCTGGATGTAGCGCTTGGCGTCGTCGACGAACTGCTGGAAGCGGCGGTCGTCGAGGTTGGGGGAGTGCAGGGGCATCAGCGGTCGCTTTCGGGGGAGCCGCCGGGGCCGTCGGACGTCTCCGCGGCCCTTGGCTCCTCGTGGGAGGGAATGACGTAGAAGGGGAAGACGAGGCTGCGCGGGTTGTTCGTGCCGCGGATCGCGTACCGGACGTCGATGTAGAGCACGCTCTGGTCGGCGCCCGGGCTGACCGTCACGTCCTGGACCTCGATGCGTGGCTCCCAGCGGTCCAGGCTCAGATGCACCTCGTGCTGGATGCGGCCCGCGGTCTGCTCGTTGACCGGGGCGAACACCAGGTCGTGGATGGCGCAGCCGAACTCCGGGCGCATCGGCCGCTCGCCCGGAGCGGTGGCGAGGACGAGCCGGATGGCCTCCTCGATCTCGCGCTCCCCGCTGACCAGGGCGATGCCTCCGGTGGGACCGATGCGCAGCGGGAACGCCCAGCCGGAGCCGACGAATTGTTCGGCCATCGATAGGTCACCGCTCTCTTCTGCCGCTCACGCGGTACGGGTTCGGGTGGGTCATCAGAACGGCAGCGGCTTCCCGTTGATGCGGAGGACGCCGGTCAACGCGAGGTTGGCGCCGGTCAGGCTCGTCATGGCCGCCGAGGTGAGCGACGCCGGGCCGACGGAGTTGATGGACGCCGCGCCCACCGCGCTGATGCTCACCGCGCCCGCCGCCTTGACGTTGAACAGCCCCGAGGTGACGCTGAACGCTCCGGTCGGCGCGTTCACGTTGACGGCGGCCGCGGCCCGCACGTCGAGCGTCCCGCCGCTCTGGATGGACACGTTGCGCTTGGCACTCAGGGTGAGGTCCGTGCCCGCCCTGACGGACACGGAGCGGCTGCCCTTGATGGTGACCGAGCCCTTGCTGTCCACGGTGATCTCGGTCTTGGCCCGGTCCAGGTGCACGGTCAGCTTGTCGTCGCCCGTGGCGACCCGCACGCCCCGGTGGCTGCCCACGCGCTGGCTGAGCAGGTCCACGCGGTTGCCGGTGCGGTCGGAGATGGTGTGACGGCTGGCCTGGTTGCGCGCCCCGGAGTACAGCGGGGCCTTGTTGCGCGTCGGCTTGTCCTTGCCGTTGTAGAGCCCGCCGATCACGAAGGGGTGGTCGAGCGCGCCCCGGTCGAAGCCGACGAGGACCTCGTCGCCCACGTCCAGCGGGAAGATCCCGCCGCCGCGCTTGCCGCCGAAGTGCACGCAGCGCGTCCAGTCGCTGACGTACGTGTCGTCGAGCCACGGGAACTTCAGCTTCACACGGGCCTGTTCGTCCTTCACGTCGACGTCCGTGACGATGGCGTTCGCCACGCCGGGAAGCCGCGGCTGGCTCTGCGTGCCGCCCGAGGTCAGCCCGTACAGGGAGCGCCACTGGCGGCCGCTGACGGTCACCCAGGACTCGTAGCGCTGCCCGTTGCCGAACACGTGCCGCACGGAGGTCGTCGTGTACTTGCCCTGGAAGGGCCAGCCGACGTCGGAGAGCGCCACGGGCACACCGGGGCGCAGCTCGGGGTTTCCGTGGACGACGACCTCAAGCTCGGAGAAGGAGGACGACACATCGTCGAAGAGGGCGTCGGCGGCCTGCTTGACCTCGGGCCGCTTGTCGTAGGGCATGGAGGTCCGCACGAGCTTGGTCTTCTTGAAGGCGGCCGCGGCCTTCCGCGGCGAGGTGCCGATGGAGAAGACGGGGCTGCTGGCGCGGCGCGACGTCTCCACGATCTCGCGCGCGGTGGCGACGTCGTAGCCGCGCACCTCCACCTCGGCCACCTGGTCGGCGGCGGTCACGGAGGTGCGCAGCCGCAGGATGTCGACCCCCGACTTCAGGACGAGAGGATCCTTGTCGCTCTTCGGCGAGGGCGCGGCCGACGAGGGCTTAGGCTTGACGAAGTTGAACTTCCCTTCGGCGTCGAGGGACATCACCATCTCGTTCTCGTCCGCGAGGCGGGCGATGAAGTCCCAGTCGGTGACGTTGGCCTGGCTGATGAACTCGTAGTTCGCGCCGGAGGACTCGATGGTGCCGACAGGCACGCCCGCGAGTCCGGCCAGCGTCCTGACGATCGAGGACGCGGTCTCGTTCGTGTACGCGACCACGCGGCGCCGCCGCAGGAAGCGGTGCCCGAGGTCGTAGCCGCGGATGACGGTGAAGGAACCGGTGCCGTCGTAGTCGGCCTCCAGGGCGGTGACCTCGCCGGTGAGCAGCGGGTTGCCGACTCCCTGCCCGTCGGCCACCGGGGTCAGCTCCACCGCGGTGCCGAACTGGACGTTCAGCTCCTTGAGGAGCAGCCGGTACGGGTCGCGGAAGGTGAGGCGGAACGCCGCGGGCGCCCCGGCCCCCTGGTCGACCCAGCCGTCGACGAACATCGGCTCGTACTTGGCGGGAAGCTCGTCGCCGCCGAGCTTCACCTTCATGATGCTGGAGAACGCGGTGTGGGCCATCAGCGGGTCACCTCCTGCACGGCGGGCAGCACGAGTTCGGTACCCGACGTGAGCACGGACGGGTCGTCGATCCCGTTGGCCTCGGCGATGGCCCGCCACACCGTCGCGTCGCCGTATTCGCGCCAGGCGAGGGACTGGAGCGAGTCACCGGCGACGACCCGGTGCACGCGCTGCGCGGTGAGTGCGCCGGAGGTCGGGTTCTGCCCCAGGGGGTCACCGGGGATCTCGTGCAGCCGCAGCTGGCAGGTGGCCCGGATCGGCACCCCCGAGGTGCCGAAGAGGGTGTACGAGGCATCGGCGGAGCTGACGTACGCCGTGAACCGGGCCGTGGCGAACGACCCCCACTGGAAGCGCACCCACGGTGGCGACGGCTGGTCGGCCTTCTTGCTCTTGGCGGTCACCACACAGCAGTCGAGCAGCGCCTCCACCTTCTTCAGGACCGTCTCGCTCGACGGCTTGTCGGACGAGTCGAGGAAGATCTCCACGCTCATCTCACGCGGCGACGCCCCCATGAACTCCGGCTTCGCGCCGTCCCGGTTGCTTGCCGCCGGGGTCACCGTCCAGGTGGCGCGGCGGCCGATGGTCAGCTGCGCCGGGTTGAAGTCGAAGTCGAAGGTTTTGATCAGGCCTCCCGGCAGGGCGCTGATGCCGATGGGGGGCTCGTGAATGGCGAGGCTGGCGCGCACCAGGCTCTGTCCTGTGTTCTTGCTCTTGGGCATGGGGGTCTCCCGCTCCTCTCCGGTCGCCGCCGCCGCTCAGTCCGTGAACCCGTGGTGGGTGATCTCCAGGACCTCCGTGGCGACGGCCGGACTCGCGGGATCGAGGCGGGGGCCCTGCCAGCTGACCGGCAGCACGTCGATCAGCCCCCAGCGCGCGACCTCCGAGCCGTCCGCGCGCAGGGCCGCGATCTCGGCGGTGGGCCGCTTGATCCCGGTCTGCACCGACGAGATCCACTTGGCGACCTTCGCGGTGTCCGGGGTGAGCGGACGGGTCAGCCGGATGGTGGAGAACGTGACGCGGGACGGCAGTTGCCACACGAAGCCGTTGTTGCCGCCCTCCTGCCGGTGCTCGACCTCCACCTGCGAGGACAGGCCGTCGCAGCCGTTGAAGTAGCCGAGGCTCTCGCCGTCGATGGAGAGACGGAACCACATCGTGGAGCCCGGGTCCTGGCGGGGCATCGTGCGGGGGCCTTTCTGTCGTCGCTGCTGGGGTGCGCGGAACGGGCGGGGCTCAGCGATGGTCGTCACGGAGCCTGCCGATCCGCTCCCGGTCCATGCGGAGTTCGGTACGGATCAGCCGGGTGATGCGGCCGACCATCCGGTGCACCAGTTCGTCGATCTGGAAGTCCGACAGGTCCTTGGGGTCGAAGGTCTCCTGGGGGACCCGCGTGTAGCCGGGCGGCGCCGGTTCGGCCGGGGTCGGAGCCGGGCTTGGGCTCGGGCTCGGGGTGTACGGGGGCAGCGGGTCGTCGGGACGCTCCGTCCTGTGCGGCCCGACGCGGCCCAGGGTGTCGGCGACCGTGGCGGCCGAGGAGGCGGCGAGGGTACGGACCGCGGAGAAGGGACTCCGCTGGACCGCCAGCTCCCCGGCTCCGGGCGCCGGGGGCACGGAGGCTACGGGCGCGCCGAGGCCGGGGCGGGGGGCCTTTCCGGGCGCGGTGCTGCGCTGTACTGCGGCTCCGGGCGAAGGGGCTGAGGTGGGTGGGGCGGTGGGGCCAGGGGTGCTCTTCGCCGGGCGCTGCACGGGGGGTGATGCCTTCGGGGAGGCCGCTGCCTGTACTGAGGGCTCCGAGGCGGGTGTCGCCTTGGATGAGGCCGCGACAGCGCGGCTCGGTCCGGCAGGCCGGCTCGGCGTACCGCGTGCCTCTCCCGGAGTGCCAGGTGCCGACGAACGTACGCCGGACGCCCCCAGGTTCCCCGGCCCGACGGCTCGCTGCACCGGCTGCGGGCTGTCGACGGAAGGGGTGCGACGGACCGGGCCGCGCGCTACCTCGCCGGTCATGCCGCTGGTGGGTGCTACCGGCAGGTCGGCCGATGCGGAACCCTCGCTCGCACCACCACGTGTCGTGCGCGTCGGAGCGACTTCGCGGCGCGCCACGGACAGAACGCGACGCTGAACCGCCGTCGACACGGTCGGTGCCGAGGTGAGGGGGCGAGGCGAGGAGGTGACAGGGGACACGGGCGCCACATGAGCACGGCGAACCGGGGCCGGGGCGGAGACCGAAGGCTCGGGCGCGGGCGACCTCTCGTCATGTGGCCGGTCGTTCCCGGTGACAGTCGACGAGGGCACGGCAGGTGACCCGCCGGACGCCTCTCCGGACGGGCCGGAAGCCACTACCCCTGCGGATGCTGTTGACGATGACCCGGCAGAGGAGGGCGGAGTGGACACCGCACGGCTCGGCAAGGAGCCGGAGCCCGCCCGCTGCCCCTTGGACGAGGGACGCGCGCGCCGTTTCGTCTGCACAACGGGGCTGTGCGAGACAGAGCCTTGTGCGGCAGAACCCTGCCTGGCAGGCGGCCCAGAGCGCGCGGGCGGCACCGTGGAGGCCGCGGGCCCCGGCTGGTTGCCCGGGCCCACGGGTTCGGCGCCCCCGGGGGCCCGGCTCGGCCCCGGGGATCCGCCGGTCCCCATGGACCGACGGGATCCACCAGGACCACCCGGACCGCTGGGAGCACCGGGTCCCAACGCCCTCACTACGGGCCCCGCCGAGGACACGGGCGGTGCGGCGGACGCCTCAGACGGCGAAGGCGCCCCGGACGAGGAAGGCCGCATAGGCCGTGCTGACGGCGACGGAGAAGACGAAGGCGAAGAGGACCGCAACGAAGGCGGTGAAGGTGCCTGCGACGAGGACGATGAAGAGGTCCGCGCCGGGGACGGCAAAGGAGGCTGCGCCGGAGTCGGCGAGGGTGAGGGTGCCTGCGCCGGGGATGGCGAAGAGGTCTGTGGCGATGCGAGTAGAGGCGGCTGCGCCGGAGTTGGTGAGGGTGAGGGTGCCTGTGCCGGGGACGGTGAAGTGGTTCGCGGCGATGCTGGCAAAGAGGACTGTGCCGGGGTCGGCGAAGGCGGCTGCGTCGGGGATGGTGAAGAGGTCTGTGGCGATGCCAGTAGTGGCGGCTGCGCTGGTGTCGGCGAGGGTGAGGGTGCCTGCGTCGGGGACGGTGAGGCGGTCCGCGGCGAAGCCGACAAAGAGGATTGCGGCGGGGTCGGCGAAGGCGGCCGCGTCGGGGATGGTGAAGAGGTCTGTGGCGATGCCAGTAGTGGCGGCTGCGCTGGAGTCGGCGAGGGCGAAGGTGCCTGCGTCGGGGATGGTGAAGAGGACTGCGGCGATGCTGGCAAAGAGGGTTGCGGCGGAGTTGGCGAGGGTGAGGGTGCCTGCGTCGGGGACGGTGAGGCGGTCCGCGGCGAAGCCGACAAAGAGGATTGCGGCGGGGTCGGCGAAGGCGGCCCCGCCGGAGACGGCGAAGAGGACTGCGGCGATGCCAGTAGTGGCGGCTGCGCTGGAGTCGGCGAGGGTGAGGGTGCCTGCGCCGGGGATGGCGAAGTGGTCTGTGGCGATGCCAGTAGTGGCGGCTGCGCCGGAGTTGGGGAGGGTGAGGGTGCCTGCGTCGGGGACGGTGAGGCGGTCCGCGGCGAAGCCGACAAAGAGGATTGCGGCGGGGTCGGCGAAGGCGGCCCCGCCGGAGGCGGCGAAGAGGACTGCGGCGAAGCCAGCAAAGTCGGCCGCGCCGGAGTTGGCGAGGGCGAGGGCGGCCCCGACGAAGACGGCGAAGAGGGCCGCGCCGGAGACGGAGACGACGAAGGCAAAGGCGCGCGAGGCGATGCCGACAAAGAGGGCCGCAGTGAAAGCGACGGAGGCGAAGGCGCCCGCGACGAAGACGGCGAAGGCGCCCGCGACGAAGACGGCAACGGCGCCCGCGACGAAGACGGCGAAGGCGTGTGCGGGGATGCCGGCGAAGAGGGGCGCGGCGGAGGCGGTGAAGGTGTGCGCGGCGATGCTGGCGAAGAGGGGCGCGGCGGAGGCGGCGAAGGCGCGGGTGTCCGCGGCGGAGGCGGCGTCGGCGAGCCCGGCTCCGCCTCGCGCAGCGGAGCGACAGGCACCCCCCGCCCCACCGGCTCCCGCTGCGCAACCGTCCAGGACACCGCGCTCACGGCCCCTTCGAGCCCCGTGACCGGCCGCGCCGGATCAGTCAGCGGCGCCGAGGAGAGCAGGCCGCCGCCGGCGCCGTCCAGGACCCTGGTGCGGGACGACGCCACCGTGAAGGAGGGGTCCTGCCACGTCGGCAGCCGCCTGCCGAACGCGGCGTCGGCGACCCCGGCCACCTCCCCACCGACGGCACGCTGAATCGGCGGCAGCCCCGACCAGGCGGCAGCCCGTGACACCTCACCGGTGTCGGCGGAACCCGCCACCGGGCCCTCACCGGGGCCCTGCCCCGCAGGCCGGCCCGGGCCACCGGGCGGCCCGCCTTCGCTGCCGCCCCCGCGCACCCGCACCCGCACCCGCGCCCGCGCGCCACGCAACCGGTCCAAGAACCCCACCGTTCAGCCCTCCGCCCCGGCGAGTGCCACGAAGGACGCGATCTGGTGCGCGTAACGGCGGCGGTCGTGGTGTTCGAGGTCCAGGATCGTCTCCAGGTTCCAGTGGAAGTGGTAGGCGACGTACGCGATCTCCTCGTGCAGTCGGTCGGTCGCGTACGTCACGATTCCCCCAGGCGGCTCCCGCCGAGTTCCACCTCGAACGGCTCGGAGCAGTGCGGGCACTGAACCGCGGCGCGGGTGTGGCCCTCGGCGTTGATCTGACGGTAGAAGTCCTGGAGGAACGCGAGGTCGGAGGCGAACATGTTCTCCACCGTCCCGTCGTGCACCGTCGCGAGAGTGCCCAGGCGCGTGATGACGCGCCCGAGCAGCACCACCGACAGGTACGCCGGGTTCTCCTGGACGCGGACGTCGCGCAGCGGGACCAGTTCGTCCCGTGCCGTCGACAGGCGCATCACCCCGTCCCGGTGTACGGCCCCCGCCTCGTCGACGTATCCGCGCGGCAGTTGGAAGGGGAACTCGGTGCGCAGCTCCCGAGGCGCGGTCCCGGGGGAAGCGGCGGCGGGAGACGAGGACGGGGACCCCGCTCCCGCCGCCGCGCTCTGAGGAGCCGGCGCCGCCGCGGGGGCCGTGCCCCGGCCCGGCGCACCGACAGCCGTGCGTCGCATTACTCGATGACCAGTTCTTCGAAGACGATGGTCACGGTCTCGGTCAGCGCGGAGGCCTCGCCCGCCTTGAGGGTGCTCGCGTCGATCTTGCTGCACCAGGCGTTGCGCAGGTTGTACCGCTTCACCGGGTTGTCCTCGTAGTCCATCATGATGATCGAGGCGTTCTTGCGGGCGGTGCTCATCCGGCCGTTGATCGAGTCGTTGATCCACTGGGTGAACGAGGCCGACTGGGTCATGCCGCGCACCACCGTGCACTGACCGTTCTTCTGCACGCCCGGCAGCAGGTTGGTGTCGATCTGCCCCTGCGCGGTGTTCTGCTGGCTGACGATGACGTCCTGCTCGATGGTGAGGCCGCTGACCTCCGAGAGGTACTCGACCATCACCCCGTCGATCTGCAGACCGAAGTTGTGTGAGGTGAGGGAGTCACCCTGCATGAGACTCATGGATTCGCTGTCCTTCTAGGCTTGGTGGTGTGCGAGCGGGCGGGCCGGGACCGGCCGGGGCGGCTACTCCTCCAACTCCCCGCTCCCGCTGGAGAACTGGGAAAGCCGGAAGATCACGAACTCCGCCGGCTTGACCGGCGCGACGCCGATCTCGCACACGACGCGGCCCAGGTCGACCGACTCCGGCGGGTTGGTCTCCTCGTCGCACTTCACGTAGTACGCCTCGTCGGGTCGGCGGCCGAAGAGGGCGCCGCTGCGCCACTCGTTGACCAGGAACGCCGAGATATTGCGCCGGATGCGGGCCCACAGGGCGTGGTCGTTCGGCTCGAACACCACCCACTGGGTGCCGATGAGGATCGATTCCTCCAGGTAGTTGAAGTACCGGCGGATGTTCAGGTAGCGCCACTCGGGGTCGGACGACAGGGTGCGGGCACCCCAGACGCGCACGCCACGGCCGGGGAAGGCGCGGATGCAGTTGACGCCGATCGGGTTGAGCAGGTCCTGCTCGCCGCGCGTGATCTGGAGTTCCAGGTCGACCGCGCCGCGCACGACCTCGTTGGCGGGCGCCTTGTGCACGCCGCGCTCGGCGTCGTTGCGGGCCCAGATGCCGGCGACGTGCCCGCTGGGCGGCATCAGGCGGACCCGGCCCGTGGCCGGGTCGAAGGTCTTCAGCCAGGGGTAGTAAAGCGCCGCGTACTTGGAGTCGTAGCCCGCCGTCTCCTGGCGCCACACCCGGATCTGACGGGCATTCAGGCTCGGCGGCGGGTCGATGACCGCGACCCGGTCGCCCATCAGCTCGCAGTGGGCGATGAGCCCGAGCTGTACGGCCTTGACGGCCTCCAGGTCGATCGTGCCCCGCTGGTAGGCGGCCATGAGGTCGGGCACCGCGACCATGGAGATCTCGTCGATGGCCTCAAGGCCGCCGAAGCCCGTACGGTCCGCGGAGTCACCGAGGTACTGGGCCGGACCGGGGTGCGCGGTCGCGGCCTGCTCGACGGGGGCGGGCGGGGGCGCGGGCGCCGGGGGCAGGGCCAGGGTGACGGTCTGGTTCTCGGGGCGGGCGAGCTGCGCCGCCGCTGCCGCCTCCGTCACGGTGATGAGCTTGGAGCGCTCCTTCACCTGGGTGACGACGTAGGCCCGGTTGCCCTTCTTGGCGCTGACGTCGAACGTCTCGACCGGCTTGTCGCCGTCCTTGACGATGAGCTTGAAGCGCTCGGCCGGGCCCTCGCCCTCGGGGTCGGCGACCTCCACCGTCAGCGGGCCGTGCGCGCCCCGGGCCGTGGCCACCACCGAGAACGTACCGAGCTGCCTCGGCTCGGCGGCGGGCAGGGCCGCGGCAGCCGCGGGCCCGGCCACCTCCGCGGCGGCCTCGCCGTCATCGGCGGAGCCGCCGACGCGCACCACGTACGCGGCGGAACCCCCGTTGTTGAAGAAGCCGTACACGGAGTGGGCCAGGTAGTACCCGTCGGTGAAGTCGCCGAAGGAGGTGACGTACTGGGTCCAGTTCGTCACCAGGGTCGGCTCGTTCAGCGGTCCGGTCGGCGCGAGGCCGACGAAGGCCGCGACGGAGGTGCCCACCCCCTCGATCGGGCGCGAACCACTGGCCACCTCCTCGACGTAGACGCCGGGCGACAGGTAGGACGGCATGCTCTGCTCTCCTCCGGGGTACGAGACGGGACGACTTCACCCTGACGGGCGCGTGCCGCCGCCAAAACGTCCCCGGGTGCCGGTCGCCGGGCAACGCCCCTGCCCTCAAGGGCACCCCGCGCGGCCCCCGGCCGCCGTGCCGGACCGGCCGGTGACGCCGCGGAGCCAGGCGGTGGGTAAGTGGGAGGGGACAGGGGCACCCACCTCCGCCCCTGCGGGCAACAGGGTCTGCCCGGCCGCCTCCTGACGGCGGTGGCGGACCCTCCTAGCGTCGAGGCGTGAGCCTTTGGACCTCTTTGGAACCTGCCTCAGCGACCGTCGACCCCGGAGACAGCACCACAGTGCGGCTGCGGGTGCGCAACACCGGTGACATCGTCGACGAGTACCGCTTCGAACCGGTGGGTGACCTCGCCCCCTGGACCACGGTCGAGCCGCGGACACTGCGGCTCTACCCCGGGACGACCGGCGCGGTGGAGCTGACGTTCGCGCCGCCCCGCACGCCCGACGCCACCGCCGGACCGAACCCGTACGCCGTACGGGTCACGCCGACGGAACATCCGGACGCCGTCGTCGTCCCCGAGGGCAACCTGACCATCACCCCCTTCACCGAGGTGCGCGCCGAACTGGTGCCGCCGACGGTGAAGGGGCGGTTCCGGGCCCGGCCGAAGCTCGCGGTGGACAACCTCGGCAACACCAAGGTCACCGCCTCGCTCAACGGCAGTGACACCGGCGACCGGCTCTCGTACGACATCCAGCCGGGCAACGTGCAGATCGAGCCGGGCCGGGCCGCGTTCGTGAAGGTGACGCTGCGGCCCCGGCAGATCACCTGGTTCGGCTCCAAGGGGGAGCAGCCGTACTCACTCGCGGTGCGGCGCTCCGGGACCGAACCGACGGAGGTGGACGGCACCTTCGTGCAGCGCGGCGTCCTGCCGGGCTGGCTGGCCACCACCTTCGGCCTTCTCCTCGCCCTGGCCGTCACCTTCGTGATGATCTGGATGGCCTACCAGCCGCAGGTCAAGAGCGTGGCGCGGGAGAAGCCCGCGGAAGCGGGCAAGATCAAGCCGGTCGCTCCCCCCGCCCCCGCCAAGAGCCCGCCCGCAGGAGGGGACGAGGAGAAGGACGACGAACCCGCGGCCGAGCCCGAGGGCGGCTCGTCGCAGAAGCCCGAGGGCGGAGGCGGCGGCGAGGACGGCGGCGGGGGAGAGGACTCCGGCGAGGAGGAGCCCGAGGAGCAGACCGCTGCCGACGCGGTGCGCGAGCTGGCCGCGGACGGCGAGGGCCGGCACGTCTGCTATCGCGCCTACGTACAGGACGAGGGCTGGCAGGCCCCGGTGTGCGACGGCGACGAGGCCGGCACGGTGGGCCAGGACAAGCCGATCCGGTCCCTCAACATCGCGGTGTCCGGCACGGGCGGCGTCAACGCCACCGCCGCCTACGTGACCGAGCACTGGCGCGCGGGGGACGACTGGAAGAACGCGGGGGACGGGGAGGACCTGTACATCGGGGACGAGGAGTCGAACTACCCCATGGAGGGCTTCAGCATCAGCGTCCCCGACGGCTCCGTGTGCTTCGAGGCCTACGCGAAGGACACGGAGTGGATCCAGGAGGTGTGCACCCCGGAGGGCAAGGACTTCTACGCGGGCGCGCCGATGGAGGAGGACCGCCAGCTGGAGGGCATCCGCCTCAGGGTCTGAACCCCCGGCCCGCCACGCACGGCTGAGGGGGCGGGCGGCTGCCGCCCGCCCCCTCACCAGCTCGCTTCGCCCGGCACCAGGCGCCCCGCCTTGCGGTACTCGCGGCGGGCGCCCTCCCGCAGGTCCACCGCCCCCACGGGCTCGTCCCGGCCGGCGGCGAGATAGGCGGCGGTGACCACCGCGCTGCGGATGGCGCCGCCCGCCAGCTCGAACTCCCGGGCGAGGGAGCCGACGTCGATCCCCTCGGCGCGGGGCACGTGCGACAGACCGTGCCGCCACAGCGCGAGCCGCTGTCCCGCGTCCGGGAAGGGGAAGTCGACCACCAGGTCCAGACGGCGGGTGAACGCGTCGTCGATGTTGGCCCGCAGATTGGTGGTGAGCAGGGCGATGCCGTCGAAGGACTCCAGGCGCTGCAACAGGTAGGCGCTCTCCATGTTGGCGTACCGGTCATGGGAGTCCTTGACCTCCGAGCGCCGGCCGAAGACCGCGTCGGCCTCGTCGAAGAGGAGCACGGCGTCCGTGCGGTCGGCCTCCGTGAAGATCCGTTCGAGGTTCTTCTCGGTCTCGCCGACGTACTTGTCCACGATCGAGGACAGCTGGACCACGTACAGGTCGACCCCGAGGTCGGCGGCGATCACCTCCGCGGACAGCGTCTTGCCGGTGCCGGACTCGCCCGCGAAGAGACCGAGCACGCCGCGCCCACGGCCGCCGCCCGCGCTCAGCCGCCAGTCGCCGAGGACCCGGTCGCGGTGCCGGGCGCGCAGGGAGAGTTCCCGCAGCTCGGCGAGGGGCCCGTCGGGCAGGACCAGGTCCCCCCAGTCCACCGCGGGCCGGATCCGCCGGGCGTGCCGTTCGAGCCCCGACGCGGACTGCTGCCGCGCGGCGAGCCGCACATGGGCGGCGCCGAGCGGCGTCCCGTCGAAGGCGGCGAGCGCCGCGGCGGCGCGGGCGGCCCGGGCGATGCGCTCACCCCCGAGGTGGTACGGGGCCACGGTGCCGGCCAGGTCGAAGCCGTCGGCGTCCGGGCCGAGCGCGGTCCGCCACGCGGCGGTGCCCCCTGCCGCGTGCCGGGGCGCCTGGAGCACCAGCGGGTCGTGCGCGGACCATAGCGGGTCGTAGGGCAGGGGGTCGGCGAGCAGCACGGTCACGTCGGTGGCCGCGGTCAACTCGGCCACCATCGGGCCGGGGTGCTCCGGCAGGCCGCACACGACGACCGCCCGGCCGCTGAGCCGGGCCTCCCGCAGCAGCTCGGGGACGCCGTCCGCGGAGCCGGAGAAGCACAGCGCGTCGAGGCCCGCCGCGCGCAGGGCACGGGCGAGGGTGGCCAGGGCGTCACCCTGGCGGTGCTCCCACAGGTAGGCGGTGACAGGGCCGTCCCCGAGCCGGGCGCCGAGACGGCGGACGAAGGACTCGTCGTGCTCCGGCGCGGGCAGCGGATCGGGCAGGGCGCGCACACGGCCGAGGAGCGCGGCGTCCGGCGTGTCGTCACCCAGCAGATGCGCGACGAGCCGGTCCGGGACGCGCAGCGCGCGGGTGAGCAGCGGGCGGTCGGCGTCCTCGACGGCCAGCAGGCCAAGGGCCCGCAGCGGCGCCGACGGATGGAACCGGGCCCGGGCCTCCGGCAGATGCGGCGGCAGCCCGCATAGGTCGAGGGCGAGGCCCACGGTGGCGCGGCGGCGGCTCACGTCGTCGTTGAGGTAGCCGTACAGCGGCTCGAAGGAGCGGTCGAGTTCGGGCGCGAGGGCGATGAGCAGCACGGCGGTGTCCAGCTCGGTGAGCCGCAGCCGCGCGGCCGTGCGGGCCAGCCGGTCACCGGCGTCGTCCGGCCGCGGCGCCGGCCCTTCACCACGTACGTCGTTCTCGGGTGCGGTGGTCTCCGGGGCGCGCAGCAGCCGGCTCACGGCCTCCGGGGACACGTACAGGCCGCGCAGCGGGTCGTGTGCGGTGGGGTCGTCGGCGGAGCGGTGCTCGACCAGGGCCGCGACCGATCGCCGCAGCGCGGCGAGCCTGTCGAGGAGGGAGCGCGCCGGGTCCGGCCCGCCGGGCTGCGCGGGCCCACCGGCCGCGGGAGACGAGGTGTCCAGGGCCGAGGTGCTCATGGCTGCTCCGTGCGGCTCCCCGCCGCCTGCTCGTGTGCGGCGCGGGCCGCCGCCACCTGGTGGGGCCGGTGGGCGCGCTCCGCCGACCGGGGCGGGCCGCCGTCCATCCCGCCCACGCGGACCGCCGCGCCCTCCGTGACCGGGGGACCCGCGTCGTAGTCGGGGTACGCCGGGAAGGGCACCGTGACCGCGAGGTCCACGGAGGGCTTGAGTTCGCCGCCGAGCGCGGACCAGATGTCGGCGAGGGAGCGGGCCTCCGACGGGAAGCCGCCCACCGCCACCGGCACCGCGAGACCGAGGCGCCCGAGCGCTTCCGGCAGCTCGTCGGCGGAGAGAAGTTCGTGAGGGAGCAGCGTCGCCAGGACCGCGGACAGCAGCCGGTGTTCGTCCTGTGGCGTCTTCGTCCAGGCCGTCACCAGGTAGGAGAGGCGGAACCAGCGCGGAGGCCTGCGGTGGCGCACCACCACGGCCCGCTCGTCCCGCAGCCCCGTGCGGCCGCGCTGCCGCCGGGACACGTCCTCCCGGATGTCGTACAAGTACGCGTTGACCACGGGGGCGTTGCGCCGGGCCGCCCAGTCGCGGGTGGGCACGTCGAAGGACACGTCGATGCCGGAACCGGCGAGCGCCCCGCCGCCGATGAGGCCCTTGAGGACCTCGTCCACCTCATGAATCACTCTCGCGCTCCCGCCCGGCGTCCGCGCCGTGCCGACTCTTTGGGCCCGGCCACCGATCGTTCCCCCCGCGCCCTCCCGAGCGCAGGCACGGCGGGGACGGCGGCGGGGCAGCGCGGCTGCCCCAAGGGGCGGACGCCGTGGCCCGGCCGGTCAGATGTAGCCCTCCCGCAGGGCGTAGGCCACCGCGTGCGCCCGGTTGCGCAGGTGCAGGCGCGTGGTGAGGCCGTGCATCACGTTCTTGACGGTGCGTTCGGAGTACGACAGCTTGAGGGCGATCTCCGAGGTGTCGAAGCCCTCGGCGACGAGACGCACGACGTCCACCTCGCGCTGGGCCAGGCCCAGGAAGCCCCCCGGCTGGTCGGCGCAGCCCCGGTGCAGGCGTCCCACCTGGCCGATGAGACGTCCCAGCAAGTCGGAGGGTAAATCGCCGCCACCCTTGGCGGCGGTGAGGACGGCCTGCACCAGACGGCGGGCGGTGGCCTCGCGGCGCCAGACGATGGCGCCCACACCGCACTCGATGACGTCCAGGAGTTCGTGCTCGCGGACCGTGCCCACCACGAGCACGGCACGCACGCCGTCGCTGCGCACGGTGCGCCGAAGGCGGGTGAGCGCGCCCTCGTCGAGCGTGTCCTCGATGAGCAGGGCGACCGTGGCGGGCGCCGGGTCCTCGCACAGCTCGACCTCCGGGTACCGGCGCAGCTGGCTGAGGACTCCCTCGCGGCTGATCGGATCGGGAGCGGTGACGGTGAGCCGGACCCGGTTCGGCTTCGGCGCGGCGGCGACGGGGCCCGGGGGCGAGCTGGACAAGGGGGTTCCTCACTTCTGCGGCTGCGGCGATGCGCGCCTCGCGGAGCACGGCGAAAGGGCGCGTCTAGAAGGGCAGGACGCACCGGCGCTTCCGCGGGGCCGGGGCTGCCCGCGTCGGCTGGGGGCGAGCCGGAGGGGTCGCCCGCCGGCTCGCCCCCGGCCGGGGGCCGTGACCGGTCCCGGGAGGGCCGGGCGCCGCCGGTGCCCGGTGGGCCGGCGGCGCCCGGTGGGGGTCAGGAGCAGGGCTTGTAGAAGTGCTTCCAGCCCTTGCTGGGCATGGACGGCGGCTCGGCCGGGGTGCCCCAGGCGCCGTACTTCTGCTCGTGCTCCGCGTTGTACTTGCCCGGGCCGCTGCTCGCCTTGGTCAGCCGCACGTTGCGCTCCCAGACACCGTCACCGGCGTTGCTGAGGATCGCCAGGTCCGGGTAGGCGTCGCCGCCGTAGTTGGCGATCCGGAGCTGCTTGGCCTCGCCGGCGTCGCCGATGTCCAGGTGGCGGGTGCGGGTGGAGCTGAGGTTCGACCGCTTGAGCGGTCCGGGACGGTAGTCCGCGACGCGGGCCGTCGCGGGGTCGTCCACGCCGGACGGCTTGACGATGTTGACGACCAGGTCCAGCTTGCCGTCGTTCTGGAAGTCGGCGACCGCGGCGGTCGCGACCTCTCCGGTCCGCTTGCCGACGAGCTTGCTGACGGTCTGCGCGCTGCCGAACGTGCCGTCGGCCTTGCCCCACTGGATCGTCATCTTGGTGCCGGTGTGACCGGGGTTGCTGATCTTGTCCGGGCGGCCGTCGCCGTCGAGGTCGCCGACCAGCGTCGTGGCGTCGGACAGACACGCGGCCGCCGCCCGAGCGGCCTGGCCCGACCGTTCCGCGCCGCCCGAGCCCGACGACCCGGCCGCGCTGGCCTCGTAACCGGCGACCGTCAGGGTCAGGGCGACAGCCGCGACGGGCGCGGCGATCAGACGTGAGCGCTTGCGAAACATCTACGAACTCCTCATGTCATTGCTGCTCTACCGTGCTCCAGAACCAGGCCTCGCACCGCGTCCCGTGCGGCGACGAGGCCCGACGCGGGACGTGGAGATCCGTCCGCCGAGCACGGATCGAGCATGCGCGGTCACCCGCCCCGGGCGCCAGGAATGCCGGGGAGTTGGGGACACTGGAACACCGAAACGGCCTCTGAACAGGTGAAACGTAAGCCGCCTGGAACGCGGGGATGGGACGCGCGAAGCCGCGTGAGCGAGGCGTGCGGGCCACCTCGCCGTTCTGGGGCCGCCGCCCTAGGCGGCACGCGAGCGGCCGGTGTGCTGCGTGGCGGAGGACGTCCGGGGATCGACGACGCCTGGTGAATGGCGGCGCCCTATGGATGAATGGCGCCTCACGTCAGGTGCTGGTCCTCGTCGCGCCCGGGTGCCCGCGGAGCGGATCGCGGCGCCTGCTCGCCACCCGCGGCGCCCGTCCGCCGCCCGGCGTCGCCGGCCTCCCGTGACCGCCGCTCACGGCACTGCCGTCAGCGCGTCGCCCACACCAGGACGCCCCCGACGACGAACAGCAGGAACACAGCCGCGTTGGTCCGCTTGTACGCGACGATGATGGCCGTGAACTCGCGGAGCGTCGCGTTGGGCCAGAAGTACGTGGCGGTGGGCGAGCCCACCACCTGCCCGCGGATCCCCATCCGCCGGGCGGTGAGGGCGGCTCGGAAGGCGTGGTAGTTGTTCGTGACGATGACGCAGCGGTAGCCGGGGCTCGCCTTCTCCATGATCGCCTTGCTGAACCGCAGGTTCTCCTCCGTGGTCGTCGACTTGTCCTCCCGCTCGATCAGCTCCTCGGGGAAGCCGCGGTCCGTCAGATAGGCGGCCATGGCGTGGGACTCCGGCAGGTCCTCGTCAGGGCCCTGCCCGCCCGAGGTGATCACGGTGGGGGAGTTGCCGCGCTTGGTGAGCCGCGCGTGCACCTCCCGGGCCCGGTCGAGCCGGCCGGCCAGCAGGGGCGGCACGGTGGACCCGCCGATCAGACCCGAGCCGAGCACCACCACGAAGTCGGCCTTGCGGCGCACGTAGAGGCGGCCGTAGAGGAAGGAGTAGCCGACGAAGCACAGGAACAGGAACGAGAGGTAGCAGGTCAGCCCGAGTGCCGTCGCGCCCGCGCCGAGCAGCGGCGGTGTCCGCACCACCGCCGCCGTGATCAGCAGGGCGATGACCGCGAGGACCGCCACCGCGGCCATCAGCGAGAACAGGTTGGTGAGACTGCGGCCCTCCTTGCGCACCATCTGGAGGCCGTTGAGGAACAGCAGACACGTGAGCAGGAGGATGCCGAGCGCCCCGACCGCCAGGACCGAGCCGGCGACGACCGTCCCCGAGGTCGAACCGGATCTGATCAGCTCGGCGATCCACGCGACGAGGGCGCTGAGCGCGGTCAGGCCCAGCAGCACGGCGTTGCTGAACTTCCGGCGTTCACGCAGCACCCGCCAGCAGAGGACGAGGAAGAGCAGCGCCGCCGGCGCGTATACCCACACGCGCACAGCGTAGGCGGGCCCGGCACGGGTCGGCGGCCGCCCCCCACGACACCGCCCGCACGGGCCCCGGGTCGCGGGCCGGATGTCGTAGGTTGCCGCCTTTGTCCGTCGTACGGTCTCCGGGAACGTGTGCGCCGAGACGCACAGGGAACGCGGTGTTACGCGACGGACGGGGTGCGGCCGGGGCCACCGGGGACACCGGGTACACAGCCCCGGCCGCGCGGGCGAAGGAGGCGGCCATGGCGACGGACGACCGGGCGGACACGCGGACCGGCACGATCACGACCTCCGTACCGGCGCGCCTGGACCGGCTCCCGTGGTCGCGCTGGCACTGGACGGTCGTCATCGGGCTCGGCACCGTGTGGATCCTGGACGGCCTGGAGGTCACGGTCGTCGGCAGCATCGCGAGCCGTCTGTCGGAGGAGGGCAGCGGGCTGCCCGTCAGCGCGGCGCAGGTGACAGGCATCGCCGCGGCCCTGTATGTGGCGGGCGCCTGCTCGGGCGCCCTGTTCTTCGGCTGGCTCACCGACCGCTACGGCCGCAAGAAGCTCTTCCTGATCACCCTCGCCGTCTACCTGGCGGCGACCGCGCTGACCGCGGTGTCCTTCTCCAGCTGGTGGTTCTTCGCGTTCCGCTTCCTCACCGGCTTCGGCATCGGCGGCGAGTACGCGGCCATCAACTCCGCTGTCGACGAGCTGATCCCCTCGCGCTACCGGGGCCGCGTCGACCTCATCATCAACGGCAGCTTCTGGCTGGGCGCGGTGGGCGGCGCCCTCCTGTCGGTGCTCGCGCTCGACACCGACCTCTTCGCGATGAACGTCGGCTGGCGGCTGACGTTCGCCCTCGGCGTGGTCCTCGGCCTGGTCATCCTGCTGGTGCGGCGGAACGTCCCGGAGAGCCCGCGCTGGCTGTTCCTGCACGGCCGCGCCGAGGAGGCGGAGGAACTGGTCACCGGCGTGGAGGAGAGGATCGCGGCCGAGAAGGGCGGCCCGCTCCCGGAGCCGGAGGGTGAGATCACGGTCCATCCGCGCGCCGGCATCGGCTTCGGCGTCATCGCCCGCACCGTGCTCTCGACCTACCGCAAGCGCGCGACCCTCGGCCTGTCCCTCTTCATCGGCCAGGCCTTCCTCTACAACGCGATCACCTTCGGCTTCGGCACGATCCTCACCACGTTCTACGACGTGCCGAGCGGCTCCACGGGCTACTACTTCGCCGTGATGGCGGTCGGCAACTTCCTCGGGCCGCTCCTGCTCGGCCGTCTCTTCGACACCCTCGGCCGCCGGATCATGATCTCCGGTACGTATCTGCTCTCCGGCCTTCTGCTCTTCGTCACGGCCTGGCTCTTCGACGGCGGACACCTCACCGCGAAGACCCTCACGGCCTGCTGGTGCGTGGTGCTCTTCTTCGCCTCCGCCGGGGCCAGTTCGGCCTATCTGACCGTGAGCGAGATCTTCCCCATGGAGACCCGCGCCATGGCCATCGCCTTCTTCTACGCCATCGGCACGGCGGCGGGCGGCATCAGCGGCCCCCTCCTCTTCGCGAAGCTGACCGAGTCCGGCGTCGTCGGCGACACGGTGCTCGCCTTCCAGGTCGGCGCGGCCCTGATGACCCTGGCAGGGCTGGTCGCCGCCGCCCTGGCCGTCAACGCCGAACGCCGTTCCCTGGAGGACATCGCGGCCCCCCTGTCCACCGCGACACCCCCGGGCACCCCGAGCTGACCGCCGCCGGGGCGGATGGCCGGGGGCGGGGTGGGGGAGAACCCCTGGCGGGCGCCGGACGGCGGCGCCGGCCACAGCGGAGCGTCGCTCGCGGCGACCCCCGTGTCCGTCCCCCGCGTTCTCGGAGAGTGACCTTTGCGCACCTTGACCTTCGTCATCGGTACGGGCCGCAGCGGCTCGACCGCGCTGTCCCGCATGCTCAACTCGCATCCGGACGTCCTCAGCCTCAACGAGTTCGTGGCCTCCGTGGGCGGCGCCGCCTTCCCCGAAGGGAAAGTGACCGGCGAGGAGTTCTGGCAGACGCTGTTCCGGCCCGCCCCGCACTTCGAGCGGATGATCCGCAGCGGGGTGCCGCTGCCGGAGTTCCTCTACACGCGCCGCCCCGGCCGGTACGCGTCGGAGACCACCGGCATCCCCGCGCTCTCCCTCATGGTCCTGCCCCACCTCACCGACGACCCGGACGGGCTCCTCGACGAACTGGGCGCGGCGGTGGTCACCTGGCCCGAGCGCACCGCGGCCGACCACCACGAGGCGCTGTTCGACCTGCTCCGCGCGCGGTTCGGGCGCACCGCCGTCGTGGAGCGCTCCGGCTACTCCACCGGCCGGGCCCCGCAGCTGCGGGCCGCCTTCCCGCACGCGCGGTTCGTGCACCTGTTCCGCGACGGCCCGGACTGCGCCCTGTCCATGAGCCGCCACCCCGGCTACCGCGCGATTTCCCTGATGCGTGAGATCAAGGCGCGGACAGGCGTGAAGGACCTCGCCGACCTGACCGACGCCCACGTACGCGCGCTGCCCGCGGACCTCTCGCCCCTGCTCGCGGACCGCTTCGACCCCGCCCTCGTACGCGACCGGCACATCCCCTTGCGGACGTTCGGCAGCCTCTGGTCGGAACTCGTCACCGAGGCAACGGAGTTCCTGCGCCGGCTCCCCGCCGGTCAGAGCGCCACGCTCGCCTACGAGGACCTCCTCGACGCACCCCGCGAGGAACTGACCCGCCTGGCCGCGTTCATCGGCGTCGAACCGCTCCCGCGGTGGCTGGACGGCGCCTGCGCCCTGCTCGACCACAAGCGGCGGGGCTCCGCCCGGAGCCTTACGGACGCGGAGCTGGACGAGCTGAGGGCGAGCTGCGCCGCGGGCACACGCGCCCTGGGAGGGCACCGCGGCAGGTGACGGAGACACGCGATCGCCTTTTGCAGGGCGGTTCTCGGCCAGTGCCGGGTGATCCCGTTGCCCCGCTCCCGCCCTCGTGTGACGTTCGGCTGGCACGTCCAGCCGAACCAAACCAAGGAGCACCAGAGATGACCCTCCAGCGGACCCGCCTGATACCCGCCGTCGCGACCCTGGTCGTCGGCGGCGTACTGGCCACCGGCACGGCCTCCGTCGCGAACGCGGCGGACACCACGACCGCGCACCGCACGACGACGGCACAGGGGGTCCTGCTCGGCTCCCTGCCGCCCGAGGGACAGGAGCAGCTGCGCCAGATCGCCGCCGCCATCTGGCCCGACCAGGCCGCGGGCTGGGACATGAACACCGACGTCGCCGACGTGCTCTCCCAGGCCACCGGCGAGATCCTGCGCTGCTCCGAGGCCTTCGCCCTCGTCCCCAGACCCCCGGCGTTCCTCCCGGGCCTGAGCTACCTGCGGAACTACTGGAAGCAACTGCGCGACTATTTCCTCGTGGTCAAGGAGAACCGCACGTACCGCGTCTGCGTGGTGAACGCCGCCCGCAACTACCGCACCGCGATGGAGCTGGCCTCCATGGGCATCTGATCCGCCCGGACCCGGCCGGCCCGACGCACGGAGCCACCGCGAAGTAGCGTACGGCTCAGACGTCCCCTGGGGCGCGCACAGGCGCCCCAGGGGACAGACCATGATCAAGTGACACTGCTCAGGGGGTTTCTGATGACGGATCGTACGGAGTCCATCGAGTCGATGGAGCAGCTCGCCACCGTGTGGCGCGCCATGGCGCTCGACCTCGACGCGGACGCCGATGTGCGGGACCTGCCGGGCATCGCCGTGCGCTGGGCCGACAGCCGGTTCGTGTTCTGGAACTGCGTCACGCTGACCGAGGTCGACGCGGACACGGCGCTCGTCGAGGAGCGCCTGAGCCAGGTGGCGGACCTCATGCGCGCGAAGGA
This sequence comes from Streptomyces sp. NPDC045778, assembly GCF_056431945.1. Classification (NCBI taxonomy): domain Bacteria; kingdom Bacillati; phylum Actinomycetota; class Actinomycetes; order Kitasatosporales; family Streptomycetaceae; genus Streptomyces; species Streptomyces sp. NPDC045778. Next base: position 148,338 of record NZ_JBWKJZ010000009.1, on the reverse strand, counting down.
ACGCCCCGGATACCTGTGGCTCTTCGAGGACCTGCTCGCTGACGAGGCGCGCGCGGAGGTGCGGAAGGCGGCGGACAAGGCGGGACTTGAGTACGCCTTCCCCGGCACCGGCATGGCCGGGGACTTCCTGCCCATCCCCGAGCCGTCCCATCCGGACCTGACGTTCGTACGCGTGACCACGGACGAACAGGTGCAGGCGTACGCGGATCTGAACGCGCGCGCCTACGGGTTCACCCTGGAGGACGGCCGCGCCGGCCTCGTCGGGTCCACGCTGTGGACGAGCGAGGTGCACGCCTACCTCGGCCTGCGGGACGGCGTGCCGGTGACGTGCGCGGCGACGATGGCGGCGGAAGGGCGGCTCTTCGTGGCGCTCGTGGCCACGGACCCGGCGTGGGAGCGCCGGGGCTACGGCGAGGCGGTGACGCGCAAGGCCCTGCACGAGGGCGCCCGTGCCACCGGCCTGACCCGCGCCGTCCTGCACGCCACCGAGGCGGGGGCGCCCGTGTATCCGCGTATCGGCTTCAGGCCGAACTCGCCGATCCACTTCTACGGACTGAAGGGCTGACCTGCGCACAGCCCCGCTCGCGCACCCGGCTGACCGCCGCCGATGAGCAGCGGCCGGCCGGGTGAGCGCGCGGGCGGTCGGTTAACCCTTAGGGCAGAACTCCGCCTCGAAGACGTCCTCGTAGGGCTTGCCGTCCTCCAGCCAGTCGCCGTTGAGGTGGAAGGTCAGGGTGTGCTTGCCGTCGGCCGTCGTCGCCGTGCTGGTGAGCGAGCCCCAGACGATGCCGTCGTGGCCGTAGACCTTCACCCCGCACGACAGGGTGCGGACGATCAGTCCGGCGCCGTAGTCGAAGAAGGTGCCCGTCTTGACGGTGTCAAGGAGTTCCCGCTGCTGGGCGGCGGGCAGCAGATCACCCTTCAAGAGCGCGCTGTAGTAGCGGTTGAGGTCCCCCGTGGTGCTGATGATCTCGCCGGTCGCGCCCGACCACGCCGGGTTGTACTCCGTGGCGTCGTAGATCTCCGGACCGGGGTCGGTCGCGTACAGCTTGGAGTAACCGACCGCGTGCGGGGCCGGCATCTTCGGGTCGGTGCCGGGGAAGGTGGTCTCGCGCAGCTTCAGGCGCTTGATGATGCGCCGCTCGGCCTCGTGCGCGTAGGTGCGACCCGTGACCTTCTCGATGACCATGCCCGCGATCACGAAGTTGGTGTTGGAGTAGTTCCAGCTCGTGCCGGGCTCGAAGTCGGGCTTGTACGTGAGCGCCAGGTCTACGATCTGCTGCGGCGTCCAGGCGTCGTAGCGGTGGGCGAGGAAGCCCGGCCCGTTCATGTGCTTCCGCCACTCCGGCGTGGAGACCATGTCGTGCACGCCGCTGGTGTGGTTCAGGAGCTGACGGATCGTCACCTTGGTGCCGTCGTAGCCGTTGCCCTTGAGCAGGCCCGGCAGCCAGCGCTCGACCGAGTCGTCGAGGCTGAGCCTGCCCTCGGCCTCAAGCTGGAGCAGGACCACGGAGATGAAGGACTTGGTGTTGCTGCCCGCGCGCAGGTGGTCCGCCGCGGTGCGCCCCCGCTTCGTCGCGGTGTCGGCGTACCCCGCGGATCCGAACCACTTGCCCCGCGGCCCGCTCACCTCGGCGGCCACCCCCGGCATCCCGGCCCGCTCCAGCGCGTCGAGGGCGCGCTGGGTGGCCTCGTGCCTGCCGCCCTGCTCGGCCGCGCTCCCGGTGCCGGCGGCGCAGGTGAAGGCCACCGCCGCGCTGATCGCCACGGCCGCGCCCCGCAGGAAGGCCCGCTTCTTCCGCATCCCGCGCTCGGACATGCGTATCCCCCATGAGTCAATGATGATCATTTGACGGAGGAAGTGTACGGGTGTGCGAGGGCGCTCGCCGCTATGGCTGGTCTTCGCCGTCGGGTGGTGCCGTGCGGTCGTCGACGACGATGACGACGGGCTTGTCGTCCGGGTGCGGTGTGGTGGCCAGGGAGCGCACGGTGGTGGCGACGCGCTCGTACAAGTGGTGCGCGATGGCCGCGGTTCCGGGGTCGACGCCTGGGGCGTGCTGGGTACCGCGCAGGCGCGTGAGGGTGGCGACGAGGCTGAGGCCCGACACGTCCACGGTCACGGTGCCGTGCTCCTCCTCGACCGCCCCGGGGATGTGGAAGTGGCGGTCCTGCCCGGCGTGCTCCACGAGGAACGCCCAGGTGTCCCGGTGCACCTGAAGCCGGGCGGCGGAGATGCCCGCGGCCCTGCGGAGGAGGTCCGTGTGATCGGTTTCGCGCTCGCTCCGGTCGCTGCCGCCGTAGGCGTCGCCCTCCACCGAGACGGGCGCTTCCGGCACGGGCCGCGGCCTTTCCGCAGCGGGCCCGGCGCGGTCGAGGCCGTCGCGGACCACGGCCCTGATCTCGGCGAGCCCGGTGGTGATGGCGGCGTTGGCGTCCTGTCTGGCCTGGTCGACGGCGTGCTGCTGGCTGTCGACGCGCTGCCGCAACTCGCCGATTTCACGCAGGATTTGCTGAAGCTGGAGGCTGTGGTCGGGCCCCTTGCTGAAGAACGCCATGTACCCCCCTGTGCCTGATGGAAAGGGCAAGCGTCGCGAGGGCCGGTCCCCTCGACAAGCATGCGATCCGGCCAGGGGTGGCGGCGGTTCTCGTTCGTTCGGGTGCGCGGTGCCGGGTTCGCCTGTGGGGAGGGGGGTTTTGCGGTTGGCTGAGGTGGTCTTGACCGTTGCGGTGAGGAGGTTCGGACCGGTGGATGCGGAGTCGGATCGTCGGTTGGCGGCGTTGGCGCCGGAGATCTCCGGGGTGACCGCCTCGCTGATGCGCTCGGTGGCCGGTCTTGAGCCGCCGGAGCGGGTCCCGGCCGAGGCGTGGCGGGTGTCGGGGCGGGTCTTGGAGGAGCACGGCGTGGACGGCTTGCGCCTGTTGCTGATGTGCTTGACGGGGTGGGCCGTGGCGCAGACCGAGCGGGTGGCGATGTTGCAGGGCCGGTCGCTGGACGCCGTCCTGGACGAGCTGGACGTGGCGCGGTACGAGGTCCTCGACGAGGACTGAGCGGGGCTTGTGCCGCCTCCGCCCGCTTGATGATCGCGCTCGGCTCGGCAGGGTTCGGCAGGGCTCGGCTCGGCAGGCGAGGGCTGACGCGGCGGGCCACGGCCCGCAACGGCACTGCTCCGAGGTGGAGTTCCGGCCCCGGCCGCCCGGGCGGTATTCGGCTCAACTCATGCCTGTATCCGGCCGTTTCAGCCCTACGAGGTGTCTTCGTCACGCGGCGGCACATGCTGGGAGCAACAGCGGTACCCGAGAGGTGGGTGCCGCGTCCGTGTGCAGGGGGGATCACGATGACCCGGCGAAGCCGTGTGCTCAGACGGGCCGCAGCGGGAGGAGCCGTTCTCGCGGCCGTGGTGCTGGGGGCACCGCCCGCGCCGGCGGGGGAGGCGCGGGCGCAGCAGCCCGGGTTCCTGGAGCCTTCCGACATGCCGCCGGACCCGTTCTCGGACTGGTACTGGTCCTCGGGGCCCGACGCGGGGCTGCCTGGCTCGCCGCACTGCGTGGACCGCTCCTTCGCGTTCCCGGACAACGACCTCTGGCAGGCCACCTACAGCACACCCGAGACCGCGGCCGCCGAGCAAGTGGTACTCGTCCTGCCCGGCGAGACCGAGGCCGCCGCCTTCGCGGAGAGCCTCGACGCGACGCTCTCCCGCTGTGAGGCCACCATGGAGGAGGAGAACCCCGGCAAAGACGTGACGTACCGGGACCACGGGCGGATCGACGTCGAGGAGGGCGCCCACGTCCACGGCGCCGGATTCCAGAGCCGGTACGGATACCGGAACTTCCTGGTCGCGGTGGGCCGTGACGGTGACACGGTCACCCTCGTCTCCTGGGAGAGCAACTGGGGCTCCCCGCCCGTGGACGCCTTCAAGGAGACCACTCGTACGGCTGTGAACAAGCTGCGATGACACGGGGGTTCGCGGTCAGGGCGTATGCCTCTCCCTGAAGGGAACCCACCCACCGGGAAGCCCTCCGGCCCCGGCTCGGCGTGCCCGTTCCGCGCGCGTTCGGCCTCGCCGGTGCGGAGTGCCGGTGGAGCGGGAGGCCCTGCCCGGAGGTGGGGCCTCCCGCTCGCCCTCGGCTCAGAAGGTCACGCCGAGTTGCCGAACTCGCCCTGCCGCGTTGCCGCACCAGGGAACCCGTTTGCGTTGCTTACGTGGCTCACGAGTTCGGGCACTGCTTCCAGGCGAGCCTGTACACGCTGCTGACCTTGGCGTCGGTCGAGTCCATGGTCATGAAGCTGGTCCTGCCGCGGTCCGATTCTCCGAGCAGGACCCGCAGCTCGGTGTTGACGTTGAGGTTCCGCTTGGCGCCGCACGGCGCCCAGTCCAGGTCCTCCCACGGTTTCGAGTCGGTCGCTTGCCAGTTGTCGGCGTACGGGCCGCGCCATCGGTGACTCTCGGACGTGGTGTCGGACGAGCCCTGGAAGTAGTACGACGCCTTCTCCATACCGGTGACGCCGGGCTGGAGCGAGGCGTATCCGCGGTAGTCGACGCTGGCGATCGCGTAGGTGAAGTCCACCGGGGCATGCACGATGAGGCTGAGCTGGTAGTTCTTGCGGTAGTCGACGGGATCGGACTGCTCTCCCGCGCTGGCGAGGTAGTCGCTGTAGGTGACGGTGAAGGCCGAGTTGTCCGGCGCGGCGGCGACGGCGACCGTCCCTCCGGGACAACCTGATCCGTTGACTGTGTCGACCTCGACCCGGATCTTTTCGGCGGGCGGTTGGGGAGTCGTGGGGACGTCCTGGGACGTGCTGGGTGGAGCCAGAGCCATGGCGAACAACGCTGTCAGCGCGCCGCTCGCGAGAAGTCCACCGGCCATGGTTTTCCTATCGCGTTGATGGAGCCTGGATCCTGAAAGTGACGTGAGCGGTTTCAGGAGAGGGGGCACGTACCCACAAGGAATTCAGGGGGTCGTGCCAAGCGGGCGGGCATGGGGGACGAGCGGGCCGCCCGCTGACTGAGGGCCTCAGGCGACAGGAATGGTACGAACCAACGATGCGGCTGCCTAGGGGAAGTTCGGCCACGTACGCGGGGCCTGGGGCACGCCTGCCCCAAACCACGCTCAACGACGTTGGCTCAGCCGTCTCATCGCGTATGTGTACCTGATGCGAGGGGCAGCGGCTCGGTCCAGCCGTGGGGGCGGTCGCGCGATGCTTACAGTACGCAGGTGATCACCGACCGGAACGCGCTGTTCGACGGAGACGGGGAGGCCTCCGCCTCCCGGAAGGCCACCGCCCACGGGCAGTTCACCGCCCACGGGGAGTTCACCGCCGAACCGCTCACCGCGCGTTGCCGCCGCCTCGTGGACCGGGCCCAGCACGCGTGCGTGGGGATCAGCCCGTTCAACTCGTACTTCAAGCGCGCCCGCGTCGCGGAGCTGTGCCAGTGGGTGCTGCCCCGCTTCGAACGGGTGCACTTCCACCTTCCCGACGTTCCTTCGCAGTACACCCTCACCGCGACGGGGATGCCGCAGGACAAGGCCAGAAGGCGGGCGTACGAGAACGGTCTGAAGATGCGCAACCGCATCCGCGACGGCCTCCTCCACGCCACGGGCCGCGCGGACCCCGGGGAGTTCCTGCTCGACTGGGAGCACCTGGCGGCGAACGCGGCGTTTCAGCGCCTGTACCGGCAGGCCCAGCGCTGCTTCGAGACCGCCCCGGTCTTCCGCGGCATGTGCCTGAGCGCCTCCCGCGACGTCCTCGCCCGCCGCATGCATGGCGGCGAGCCGACCGAGGCACAGCTCCATGAGGCGGTGCGGTACTTCCTCGCCGACATTCCGCTGCTCATCGACACCCCGCAGATCACAGGGGCGGAGACATCGGTGTACGTCTACCACCGCGCGACCCCGTTCGTCGAAGCCCTCTTCGAGCACCGCCTTCTCTGGTCGCCCAGCCCTCAGCAGGGATACCTCGTCCTGCGCCCGGCGGAGGGTGGCGAAGGGGGCCGGCGACCCGAGGGAGGTCCCTGAGGCTGCCGGTGGACGCTCACCGCCCTCCACGTGGGCGTCAACCCTCGATCGGTCACCGTGCGGCGCGCGCCCGGGTGGTGGTCGGCTCACCGGGGGCGCGGGACGCCGCGACGCGCCTCAGCTCCCCCGGCCCGGCGGCCGCAAGCCGTCGACGCCCGGGCAGCGGTCGGGTACGCATGAGGGGGTCGCGCCGACCGGAGCGATCGCCGCACCCAGTGAACCGGCAGTTCACTCCGTGAACGACCAGTGGGGGGACCACATGGCCATCATCGTCACCTTCGACATCCCTGGCGTCGGGCAGGAACTCTACGACGCCTGCATCGACCGCCTCACCGACGGCGGCGAGTTCACTTCGCTCGCCGACATCCCCGCGCCGGGGCTGATCTCCCACGTGGCAGGACCGATCGACGGCGGCTGGCGGGTCGTGGACGTATGGGAGTCCGAGGAAGCGCTCGAGAACTTCTCGAAGATCCTCCAGCCGATCCTCGCCGACCTGGGCCACGCCGACGGCGAGCCGCAGATCATCCCGGCCCACAACGTCGTCACCAGCTGACCGCGCCCACGACTCCCGACGCACCACGGCTCCATCGCAGCCCGGCGCCCACGCGCCGGGCTGTTCGCGCGCACGGCTCCCGCCGCTCACAGCGATTGTCAGTGGCACCTCCTACGGTTCGAGCAGTGGGACCCGCCGGAACGGCCGTGGGTCCGCATTGGGGAGGGGTCTGCCATGTCTGGGTCCGCCATGTCCGGTGCGCCGGAGTCGACGACGTATCTGGAGCTGTCGCAGGACGACGGGGGCGCGCACAAGTTCTACGAGGTGACGGTCGCGGGCCTGCTCGTCACGGTGCGGTACGGCAGGATCGGCGCCGCCGGGCAGGTACAGAGCACGACGTTCGCGACAGCGGAGAAGGCACGCGCGGCCGCCGCGAAGAAGGTGGGGGAGAAGGTCCGCAAGGGGTACGCCCCCGCGATCCCCGGTCAGCGCGCCCCACGCCCGGTGACCCGCCGACAGGTGACCTCCGCTCCGTCCACGGCGCGGTCCGTGGCCCCCGTGCTGTGGCGGTTCCGCACCGGTTCCTCGGCGTTCGGCATCCACGTCGACGACGAGCACTGCTGGATCGGCAACCAGTCGGGTGACGTCTACACCCTGGACCACGACGGCGGCGTCCTGGCCAGGTTCAGCCTGCCGGACGGCGTGAAGTGCCTGGTCGCCGACGACTTCTGGATCTATGCGGGCTGCGACGACGGCAGGGTCTACGACCTGTCGTCGAAGCTCCCGTTCGCCGCGTACGACATCGCGGCGGACGTCGACATCTTCTGGCTCGACATCCACGAGGGCCTGTTGAACGTGTCGGACCGCGACGGCCGGCTCACGGTCATCGACCACGAGGACGAGCACCAGTGGGCCCGCCGCAGCCAGGGCGAGCACGCCTGGATGGTCCGCGCCGACGACCGTGCCGTCTACCACGGCCACTCCCGGGGCGTCACCGCCTACGCGCCCGACGGGGGTGGCGAGCTGTGGCACACCTCCACCCGTGGCGGAGTCCTGTTCGGCTGGCAGGAGGACGAAGCCGTGTACGCGGGGACCGCGCACCGCACCGTGCAGCGCCTCACGAAGGCCACCGGCGCGATCGAGGCCACGTACGCCTGTGACAGCGCGGTGTACTCGTGCGCGACGTCGCCCGGCGGCCGGTTCGTCTTCGCCGGTGACGCGGCGTCGTCCGCGTACTGCTTCGACCAGGACGGCACCCGGCTGTGGAAGCTCGGCACGGGCGGCGGTTCGGCCCTCTCGATGCAGTACCACGACGAGCGGCTGTACTTGGTGACCACGGACGGCTCGCTGGTGTGCGTGGACGCGAGCGACGCGGCCGTCTCCGCCGCGCAGCAGGGCACGGTGCCGGTCGCGCGGGACGTCAAACTCGCCGCCGCCGTGCCCACTTACGCGCCGGACACGGCCGTGGGCGCGGTGACCACCGTCGCCCACGCCCCTGCCGGAGCGGTCGTCGTCGAATGCGTCCAGGAGGGCGGCCGCGTGCGCGTGCACGTGGTGTCCGAGGGCTACGACCCCTCCTGGCGAGTCCAGTTCCCGCGCGCGATACGGGAGCCCGGCGCGCGCTACGCCGTGGAGGCCCTGCACGCGGCGGCGGGCGGGTTCTACCGGGTGCGCGGGGAGATCCGGCGGCTGCTGTGACCGGCCGGGGCGCGGCACGGCCGCCCGGGGCGACGGTCCCGCCGCGCCCGTGGGCCGCTGCCTCGGCGCCGTCAGTCGGCCGCCTTGCCCGGCTGGTCGTGGGTCGAGCAGTGGATGCCGCCTCCGCCGGAGGCGATGGTGTCGATGCGGACGGGCACGACGTCCCGCTTGGGGAAGTGGTCCTGGAGGATGCCGCGAGCGCGGTCGTCGGCCTTCCGGTCCCCGAACTTCGGCATGAACACGGCGTCGTTGGCGATGTAGAAGTTGGCGTACGTCGACACGAAGTCGTCGCCCTCTCCCGTGATCCTGTCGAGGTCGGGCTGCGGCAGGTCGACGATCTCGAAGCGCCGCCCCCGGGCGTCGGTCGCCTTGCTGAGCACCGACCGCGCCTGGTCGGCCGAGCGTGACCAGGAGTCGGCGGGAGTGCCGGGGAACGCCTGGTCCAGGAGGACGACGCCGGGCGCGGTGAACCGCACGAGGCTGTCCACGTGGGCGTCCGTGATGTCCTCGCCGCGCACGCCCGCCAGCCAGATCACCTTCTCCAGGCCCAGGGTCTCGATCAGCTCCGCCTCGACCTGGTCGCGGGTCTTGCCGCGGTTGCGGTTGTCGTTGACGATCGAACTCTCGGTGATGAGCAAGGTACCTTCGCCGTCGGTCTCGAAGGAACCGCCCTCGGAGACGAGCGGCGCCTTGACGCGGGGGATGTCGTACTCACGCAGGAGCGTGCGCCCCACCTGGGCGTCATGGGTGTGTTCCTGCTTGTCGCCCCAGCCGTTGAAGTTGAAGTCGACGCCGACGGTTTCGCCGTCCTCCTCCACGAAGACCGGGACGGTGTCGCGGGCCCACAGGTCGTCGACGGCGAGCGGGATGACCTCGACCTGCGAGCCGCACGCGCGCTGCGCCGCTTTCCGCCGGCCGGGCCGGGCCATCATCACGACCGGCTCGTACTCCCCGATGGCACGCGCGATGCGGGCGATGTCCTCGCGTACGTAGGGAAGGTCCTCCTCCCAGACGGAGGCGAGCGCGGGCCACGCCATGAACGTACGCGCGTGGCTCTCCCACTCCGCGCCGAAGCGGCGGCGACCGGTGTCCGTGGCCTTGGCCCGCTCGGTGCCGGTGCCGGTGCCGGTGCCGGTGCCGGTGCCGGTGCCGGACCCGGTCCGCGCGGACTCGTCGGAGCCGCAGGCCGTGGTGGTGCCGAGGCCCAGCGCGCCGCCGATCGCGGCGAAGGCGCGCAGGGCCGCGCGGCGGGAAGTCGAGAGGTGGGACACGGGGCGCTCCGATTCATGGACCGACGAGCTGTCCGGCGGTGGGGGCGGGCAGCTATGTCTCCACTGTGATCCTGACTGGATTTTCAGTCAAGTTCCTGGATAGCATGTCCTATTTTAGTGGGATTTACGCGTCTCAGGCTGAGGTCTGGCGGTCAGGCCTGAGCGACACAGCTCTGCATTTATTGAAAAATAAGTCAGGATCGTGATTCTCGGAATTGTGATCCTTGGCGCGGACGAGGGCGCGATGTCATCGGTACGGCGACGGGCCAGCGTGCGAAAGCGGTCGCGCAACCCGTGCGGCGAGCGGTGACAAGTGTCCGGATAGGGTCCATGGTCATGGCGTCACGCAGTACTCAGATCCTGGAAGCGGCCGCGCGGGTGATCGCCCGGCGCGGAGTGCGCGGGCTGCGCGTGGAGGAACTCGCGGCCGAGGCGGGGGTCTCCACCGGCCTGATCTACTACCACTTCAAGGACCGCACGGGCATCCTGCGGCACACGCTGGAGTTCATCAACGAGCGTGCCGAGCGGTACACCGACGCGCGCGCCGCGGGTGGCGGCCCGCTCAGCCCCCGGGAGGAGCTGGACGAGGCTCTTCTCCTCGAGTTCCAGGACACCCCGGAGGTGCGGGAGAACAGCACCGCCTGGGGCGAGCTGCGGGCGAGCGCCGTCTTCGACCCCGCCCTGCGCGAGGACCTGGCGCGGGCGACCCTGGTCTGGGTGCAGGACGTGGCCGGGCTGCTCGGGCGGGTGCGGCCGACGGCGCCCGCGGCCGCCCTCGCCGCCGCCGCGGAGCGCCTCACCGCCCTCCTGGAAGGCCTGAGCATGCGCTGGCTGAGCGGTGGCCTGTCCCTCGACCACGCGCGCGGCCTCGTCCGGGAAGCCGTCGAGGCGGAACTGGCCCGGCTGGGCCAGGCGTGAGGCCGCTCGAACGGTGTCGGCCGTGAAGGTGCCCCCCGGGCCGATTCGCCTGCTCCACGCCGCTCACGGGTCCCGCAGAGGCGGGCCGGATTCATAGATTCCCGCGCATTTCCGCTCCTGACGCAGGAGTTGGGTGCGGATTTCGTCGTCCCCTCAGGTCGTGGCAGCGGATATCGTGATCGTACGACCCTTGCCCAAAGCTGGTGCCGAGAAAGAGGCGACGTGACCGACGAACAACTGCCGTCCGTACTCCCGGAGACGGCGCGCACCCGCCACCGGCGCCTGCGTGAGCAGGGGAGCCGCGACCGCGCCCTGCTCGACGCCGTACTGGAGGCCGGGTTCCTCTGCCATCTGGGCGTTGTCGTCGACGGAGTCCCGATGGTCGTGCCGACTGTCTACGGCAGTGACGGCCGGCACCTCTACTTCCATGGCTCCGTCGCCAGCCGCAGCCTCGTCGCTTCGCCCGAGGCGGCGGTGTGCGTGACGGTCACGCACCTGGACGGCCTGGTGCTCGCCCGCTCGGTGTTCGAGCACGGGGTCAACTACCGCAGCGCGATGATCTACGGCGTCCCGCGTCTCGTCACGGACCCGGAGGAGAAGCTGACAGGCCTCCGCCTCCTGACCGAGCAGGCCGCGCCGGGCCAGTGGGACTACGCCCGGCGGCCGAACCGCAAGGAACTGGCGGCGACCGCACTGCTCGCGCTCTCGCTGGAGGAGGCGTCGGTCAAGACGAGCACCGGCGCGCCCGACGACGGGGACGGGCCCGACGCCGCGCTCGGCATCTGGGCGGGCGTGCTGCCGCTGGACTCCACGTGGGGCGAGCCGGAAGCCGACCCTCTCCTGCCCGAGGGCATCGCGCCCCCCGCGCACATAGCGTCCCGCGGCAACACCCGGGCGGGATAACCGAGAGCCCTCGGGTGCCCCCTCCCCGGGAGCAGCCGGGCCGCCGCCCCCGGCTGCTCCCGTCGCGCGTCGGCTCAGCCCGTCACAGCTCGTGGGCCGCGGGAATGACGACGTACACGTACGCCGCCGCGCTGAGGATCTCCTCGGCGTCGTCGACCGGAGGCTCGATCTTCTCCATGATCCACTTCTTGACGCGCTTCCCGTCGGCCCCGGTGGACTCGACCTCGCGGTCCCAGCCGCGGGTGAAGACCGCGCCCGCCCCGCCGAGGTCGATGTCGGTGACGTAGGGGCCGGGGGCGAAGTCGACGAGCGGTAGGCCGAGGAGGTCGGCGGCGGCGTTGTGGCCCGCCGTCTTCCCCATCGGGACCGCGTGCTGGCAGCTCTGCACGGTGACGTGGCCGGCGTCGAGACGTGCGGCGGCGGTGTCGCCCGCCGCGAACACGTCTGAGGAGACCCGCAGATGGGCGTCCACTTCAAGGCGGCCGAGCCGGTCGCGGGAACCCTCGATCCGCGTGGTGAGTGGGTCGGCCCGCAGCCCGGCGGTCCAGATCACCGCGTCCGCCTCGGTCCAGGTGCCGTCCGAGAACTGCGCGGAGCCTTCCTTCACCGCGGTCACGGTGGTGCCGAGGCGTCGCTCCACCCCCAGTTCGTCGAGGGCCGCCTCGATCGCCGGGCGGGGCCCTCCGCCCAGTTCCGGGCCGACGACGCCGTTCCGGTCGACGAGGATCACCCGGCCCCGCCCGGCCAGCTCCGTGGCGACCTCAAGGCCGGTGAACCCGGCGCCCACGACCACCGCGGTGAAGCCGCTCCGGCCGTGCAGGTGCTCCTTGAGGGCGACGGCCCCGTCCAAGGTGTCGACGTCGAAGACGCGGTCCGCCCCGGGAATCCGCGGGCGGATCAGCCGACTGCCGCTCGCCAGGACCAGGCGGTCGTACGTGAGCACGTCACCGTCGGCGGTGACGACCCGGTGGCCCGCGGTGTCGATCTCCGTCACCGTGGTCTGGACGTGCTCGACTCCCACGGGCTCCAGGATCCGCTTCAGCGGCACCACCGCCCGCTCCGGCTCGGCCTCGTACATCCGCGGCCGCAGCACCAGGTCCGTGTGGGGTGACACGAGGGTGATCCGCAGGTCGGCGTCGCCGCGCACCCGGGCAGCCGACGCGGCGCTCCACACACCCGCGAAGCCGCCGCCGACGATCACGATGTGATGCATTGTCTCTCCTTGGTCGGGTTTCCTCGATGGGTCCGCCAGGGAGACAAGACAGGGGCGTCAGGTGTGACAGGCGTGCGCGAGTTTCTCCGGGTTGGCCACGCGCCAGACCGTCGAGATCCGGCCGTCGACGACGTCGAAGCAGTCGATCCAGCGGAGCACGCCGTCGTGGTACGTCGCCAGGGCCTGCTCGCCGCCGACCTCGATCGGCTCGATTTCGATGCCGGGCAACTGGCGTGCCAGGTGGACGGACAGGTTGGCGATGGTGCCCGCCCCGCGCACCGGCCTGCGCGACGCGACGACCTTGCCCCCGCCGTCGGCGACGTACACGGCGTCGGGGTGCAACAGCCTCACCAGCTCCGCGAGATCGCCTGCCCGCGAGGCCGCGCGGAAGGCGGTGAGCACCCGCTCGCGCTCCGGCCGGGGCGCCCGCGGACGCTCCCGGACCGTCGCCAGGCGCCGCCGGGCCCGCGAGGCCAACTGGCGGCTGGCCGCGGGCGACCGGTCGAGGACCTCCGCGATCCGGCCGAACGGTACGTCGAAGACGTCGTGCAGCACCAACGCCACCCGCTCCGCCGGTTCGAGCCGCTCCATCATCAGGAGCATGGCGGTTTCGACCGACTCGTCGATCAGTACGGCCTCGGCCGCGTCCGGGCCGGTCAGGAGCGGCTCCGGCAGCCACGGGCCGACGTAGCTCTCTCTGCGTACGCGTGCCGACTTCAGTACGTTGTACGCCGTGCGCGCGGCGACCGTCACCAACCAGGCGCGCAGGTCCCGCACTTCGGAGAGGTCGGAAGCCGCGGCGCGCAGCCACACGTCCTGGGTGACGTCCTCGGCGTCGGCGACCGAGCCGAGCACGCGGTAGGCCACGCCGAACACGGCGGGCTGGTGCGCTCTCCAGTCGGCCTCGGCGAGGGTGCTGCCCAAGAGTGCCTCCCGCACGGCCGCCGCGGCGGCCGGTCCGATGCCGGTGGCCTCACGGGCCTGGTGACCGAGGCGCCGCGCTCCTGCGGATCTCCTCGACATCACCTCTGGGGAAGAACTGTACCCGAGCGCGGGCAACGAAAAATCCTGGAATACGGGCAGCCCGGAGTGTCCGCTCCCCAGGCGTGCACATTGGTATTCGGCAAGGAAAGAAGAGCCCGCTCGTATATTGATGTGGATCTTTGTCTTCGGTGTGCTGAAAATCGTCACCGATGACATTCGGCCGTGCAATGGAGCTGTCCGATGCGTGGGTATCGAGCCGCGCCGGGCGCGGTGCCCTAAAGGGCAATTCCGCAGGCCCTGGTGCTGTTCCGTCCGCCGACGAGGCCCGCGCGGGCGCGGTTCGGAGCCGTCGGACCCTCGGGTTCAGCCGCCTCGGGAGGTGCCGGTTCCGGCGGTACGGGGGACTGCCGGAACCGGCCCTTCAAATGGCCCGCGTCAGCAGATCGCGCAGGTCGTACAGGTGCGGAAGCAGGAGCCCTCGCCCGAAATGGCGCCCGCGGCGCTCTCGGATCCGACGTCCTGGAGGGCGGTCTCGGTCAGGTCGATGTCGAAGAGGTCCTGCGTCATGTGCTCAGACATGGCAATTCCTTCCTTGGGAACCTGTTCAATCGCCACCCTTCGGCGGCAGAATCGGAATCTAGGTACGGATAGCGGACGGAGTCAAGGGGTACCGGGGGAGGCGTTTCGCGGTTAGTGTGGCGGCATTCCGGCGGGGGGAGGAATCGGGAGTTCCTCAGTCCGTTTCATGGTGCACCAAGTAAGGGGGCGTGGCAGAGATGCGGCGTGGCCAGAGCGCGGAACCGGTGTTTCGCTGCGCGGACGGAGTGCTGCTGAGGGCGCCGCTCCTCGCCCGGCCCAGGGTCCGCGCGACCTGGCGGGGCAGTGCGGCGGCCCGGCCGGGGGAGGCCGGCGCGGAACCTGGCCGGGGCAGTGCGGCGGCCCGGCCGGGGGAGACCGGCGCGGAACCTGGCCGGGGCAGCGCCGCGGCCCGATCGGGGGAGACCGGTGCGGAGCCCGGTGAACTCCGTGCGCACCTCGTGGAGCTGCTCGCCGACGCACGGTTCCGGGAGGCCCTCGAAGTCTCCAGCCCTTCGCTCGCCCGCACGGTCGACGCCGTCCTCGCGGACGCGCCCGTCACCGCGTCCGATCTGCGCAAGGCCCACCGGGCCGTGACCCGTTACCTGCTCAGGGCCGCCTCGCGCCCCACCCCCTTCGGCCTGCTCGCGGGCGTCCTGTGGGGCACCTTCGGCGAGGCCACCAAGGGGGAGCTGACCGGCGCGGGGCGCAGAGCGGCACGGCCCGACGCCGGCTGGCTCGCCCGGCTGATCGCCGAGTGGGAGCGCGACCCGGCCGTGCACCTGGGGCTGAGCGTGGTGGTGAACGGGCTGTGCTTCGTGCGCGGCGACCGCCTGGTCCTGCCCTTCGCCCCGGCAGGGCCGGGCGCGGGCCCCGCCGCCCCCGGACCCGACGGCCCGTCAGGAGGGGCTGCCCGCCCCACGTCCCGGACGCTCCGCAGCACCCCGGTCGTGCGCGCCGTGGTCGAGGCCGCCGCCCGGCCCGTCCGCTGCGACGACCTGGTCCGGGAGGTCGAAGCGCGCTTCCCCGGCGCGCCCGAGGGCGCCGTGGCCGGGCTCGTCGCCCAGCTGATCGGGGCGGAGGTCCTGCTGACGGAGCTGCGCCCGCCGCTGGACGCCCCCGACCCCCTCGCCCACGTCGAGGCGCTGCTCCCGGCCGCCACGCCCGCCGCCCGGTGGGCAGCCGCACTGCGTGAGTCCCTGAACGAGTACCGGCGTACGCCGCTGGGAGAGGGAACGGCGGCCTGGCGCACGGCACTTGAGCGCGCCGCCGCAGGGCCCGACACGGCCGCGAGCACCGCACCCGCAGGGCCCGGCAAGGCCGTCGGCGCCGCGCCCGCAGGCCCCTCCGCCGTCCCGGCACACGCCGTCCAGGTCGACCTGCGCCTGGAGGGCACCGTCGTCCTCTCGCGCTCGGTGGCCGAGGAACTGGAGCGCGCCGCCGCCGCGCTGTGGCGCCTCTCGCCGCCGGGGCCGGGCCGGCTGACCGCGTACCACCAGGATTTCGTGGAGCGCTACGGCCTCGGCCGGTACGTGCCCGTCAAGGAACTCCTCGACCCCGACATCGGCCTCGGCGCCCCGGCCGGGTACCGGCTGCCCCCGAGCCACCGCCCCGACCCGGGACCCGTACCCCTCGGAGCCGCACGCCGGCGCCTGCTCCTGCGACTCGCGGCCGAGGCGCAGGCGCGCGGGGAGCGCGAGGTCGTCCTGGACGAGGGGTGGCTGCGCGCCTTCGAGGCGGCCGACCGGGACGAGACCGCCGACGCCGTGGCCCCGCCCGCCCTCGAACTCGTCGTGCAGATCGCGGCGGAGTCGGCCGCAGCGGTGGACCGGGGTGACTTCACCCTCGTGCTCGGCGGCGCGGCCACCGCGTCCGGTGGCCTCATGGGCCGCTTCGCCCACCTCTTCCCGCCCGCGCAGAGCGAGGCGATCCGGCACACCGTGCGGACCGCGCGCGAGACCACCGGGCGGCTGCCCGTCCAGGTCCACCACCAGGCGGCGCACCACCGGCACGCCAACGTCGCGCAGGTGCCGACGTGGTTGGACGGGCGCCTGGTGGTCGGCGTCCACCCCGGCCCCGCCGCCCCCGGCGTCACCGACCTCACGCTCGACGACATCGCCGTCGGCGCCGACTCCGAGGGCTTCCGGATCGTGTCCGCCGCGCTGGGGCGCGAGCTGACCCCGTCGGCCCTCCACGTGCTCAACCGCGAACTGACCGCGCCCAACGCGGTGCGGTTCCTCATCGAGGCCGCCGCGTTCGCCCGCAGGCAGTGGCGGCTGTGGGAGTGGGACGCCGCCGAGGACCTGCCGTTCCTGCCGGCCGTGCGCACCGGCCGCACCGTCCTCAGCCCGGCCCGCTGGCGCCTCGACGCGACCGGCCTGCCCCTCGACGAGTGGCGCGCCCTGTGGCACGTGCCCGACCACGTCCAGCTCACCATCGGCGACCACCGCATCCCCCTCAACCTCGCCGTCCCGGCGCACCGGGAGATCCTGCGCCGCGAGTGCGAGCGGACGGGCGCGGCCGTGCTCCACGAGCCGCCCCTGGGCCAGGACACCGACGGCGGGTGGCTCCTGGGACCCGGCGGCGCCCACGAGGCGGAGGCCGTGGTGACGCTGACGCCCTGCCGGCCCCGGGCGGCCAGGCCACCCGCGCGCACCGCGCGACCGGTGGTACGGCACGGCACCGGCGAGATCCCGCCCGGCGGCCCCTGGCTGTACGCGACGCTCTACACCTCAGCCGAGCGCCAGGACGAGCTGCTGACCGGGCCGCTGCGCCGCTTCCTGACCGAGCTGGGCTCCCCGCCCGCCGGGCCGCCGCACGGCGTCGACCGCTGGTTCTTCATCCGGTACGCCGACCCTGACCCCCACCTGCGGCTGCGCCTGCACGGCGACCCCGCGCCGCTCAACGGCGTCATCCTGCCCCGCCTCCACGAGCTGGCCGGCCGGCTGGCCGCCGCAGGCCTCGCCCGGGGGCTGCGGCTCGGCAGCTACGCCCCCGAGACCGAGCGCTACGGCGGCCCGGCGCTGCTCGCCGCCGCGGAGGAGGTCTTCCACGCCGACAGCCGACTGGTCCTGGAGCGGCTCGCGACCCCCACGGACGACCGGATCCTGTCCACCGCGTACGACGTGACCGAGCTGGTACGGGCCTTCCACCGCGGCTACGGCGGCGACTGGCGGCACTGGCTCACCGGGACGTACCCCAAGCGGGAGCAGCACCACAAGGCCTTCGCGGCCCGCAGGCGGGCGGCGCTCGCCAGGATCACCCCGGACGGCACGCCGGACCCGGCGGCGCACCCGTACCACGCGGCGCCGGAACGCTACGGGCGGCTGGTGCGCGCGGAGGAGGAGCGGAACGCCCTGAGCGTCTCCCCGGGCGCGGTCCTCGCCTCCCTCGTCCACATGCACTGCAACCGGCGCCTGGGCACGGACCGCACGGCCGAGGCACAGACCTTGGCGGTCGCCCGCGGCGCCGTCCAGGCGCACCTGGACCGGGAAAGGGCCGGAGCATGACCGAGCACCTCGTCGCGCGGCTCGCGGAGCGCCTGGCCGACCCGGCCGCCCTGGCCGCACGCGTGACCGCAGCCGAAACCCCCGAGCTGGCCGAGACCCGCTCCCTGTGGCACGCCCAGTCCCTCGCGGACGGCCACGCCGGAGTGGGGCTGCTCTTCGCGGCCCTGGCCCACGGCGAGCCCGAGTACGCCAAGGCCGCGCACGCCCATCTGTCGGCGGCGGTCACCGGCGTGACCCGGCCCGCACGGGAGGGGCTGTACGGGGGGCTGCCCGCGGTCGCCTTCGCCGCCCGCGCCGCGGTCACCCGGCCCGGCGCGTACGCGGGGCTCCTCGCCAAGCTGGACGGCCAGGTCGCCCTGCTGGCACGGCGCCTCGTGGCGGAGGACGCGCCCCGGGTGGCGGCCGGCACGGGCGGGGCCAGGATGGCCGGGTACGACGTGGTCGCCGGGCTCTCCGGCATCGGCCGACTGCTCCTGGCCGCCGGGCCCGAGCACCGGGACACCACCGAGCTGGTCCTCGCCCACCTCGTCGCGCTGACCCGCCCCGTCACCGAGCCGGGCGGCAGGACCGTGCCCGGCTGGTGGACCGGCGACCCGGTCCTGCTCAGCGAGCCGGACGGTGTCCCCGGCGGGCACTTCAACGCCGGCCTCGCCCACGGCATCCCCGGCCCGCTGGCCCTGCTGTCCCTCGCCCACCGCGCGGGCGTGCGCGTGCCGGGCCAGGAGCAGGCCATCCGCACCATCGCCGGGTGGCTGCTGGCCCGCCGCAGCCCCGACGGCACCGGCTGGCCCAACATCGTGCCGCTGGACGCGGAGCTGGTGGCCGCCTCCGGTGCCCGCGCCGAGCTGGCCGAGGCCCGCACCGGCTGGTGCTACGGCACGCCCGGCGTCGCCCGCGCCCTCCAACTGGCCGCCCTCGCGCTGAAGGAGCCGGACTGGAACCGCCAGGCGGTGGACGCGGTCGCCGCCGCCTGCGACCGGGG
Organism: Streptomyces sp. NPDC045778; assembly: GCF_056431945.1. NCBI lineage: Bacteria > Bacillati > Actinomycetota > Actinomycetes > Kitasatosporales > Streptomycetaceae > Streptomyces > Streptomyces sp. NPDC045778. The sequence continues at coordinate 129,776 of NZ_JBWKJZ010000009.1, read as the reverse complement.
CACGGCCGGGACCCGCGCCTTCGGCGACCCCACGCTCTGCCACGGCCTCGCGGGGTTCACGACGATCGTGACGCTGATGGCCCGCGAGCCCGGGGGAGCGGACCTCGCCGCGCGCCTACCGGAGCTGACCGAGGCCCTGGCGCGGGCGGCCGATCCGGCCCACCCCTTCCTCTGGCCCGCGGCCGCGCCCGGCAGCCCCGACCTCGTGCACCGCCCCGGCTTCCTCGACGGCGCGGCGGGCGCCGCCCTCGCCCTGCGCTTCGCGACGGACCCGGACGCGCCCCACGGCGAACTCCCCTGGCAGGCCGCGCTCCTGCTGTGCTGACTCGGCCACGAGCGGCGGCCGGGCAGGGCACGCCCGGCCGCCGTTTTCCCTACCGGTGCGGCGCTAGTTCCACGGATCGCTGAACGAACGGCCGGGCACCGGCTTCGCGATGAGCGCGACCGGGATGAAGAAGTTGACCTGGCCGATCGCGAACATCAATGTGGCGAGCGCCTTGGGCTCGTAGTGCCCCGCCGCCTCCGCGTACAGCGCGTCGGAGACCCGCTCACCGTGCGCGGACGGCTGGAGCGCCGCCTCCGTGAGGGCGAGCGCCGCCCGCTCGGCGGCGGTGAAGTACGGCGAGTCCTGCCAGGACGCCACCGACGTGATCCGCTCCTCCGTCTCCCCGGCCTTGCGCAGGAAGCCGGTGTGCAGCACGGTCAGGTAGGTGCTACCCACGATCTGGCCCGCGCGCAGCTGCACCAGGCTGATCGTGGAGCGCGGCACCGAGCCGTTGCCGGTGACCTTGAACAGCGCGGCCGACACCGCCGCCAACTCGGGCACCAGCTCGGCGGGGTCGTCGGCCATGCGCGGCGTCATCGGGACCTCTGCCGTGATCGAACGTGTTTCCATCGCCATCTCCTCAAGCCGTCTCACGTGTTCATCTCGTGCGGTCACTGCCATGACGGATGGCGGCAGAGGAATGTGACCGGGAGCGGAAGAACTTTTCGTGCGGCTCGCTGAGGCCCCCCGCCTCCGGCCCGGAGATGCCGTGCCCCAGGTACGCCCTGCCTCTGCGCGAAGGCAGGGCGTACGGAAAGCGAGGGGCAGGTCCGCGGATCGTCCGCGTATGGGGCTCTGCCTACCCCTGCCGGGACACGGCGACGGATGCCGTGCACCAAGGATTCCAGCGCCCATCGGGTTGTCCGGCAGCCCGTTCTCGTGCCGCCGGACAAAAACGCGGCGGTCGCGACCCCCTCGGCGGAGCCAAGGGGATCAGCCGGTGCGCGTCGCGTCCACGGCGGGCTTGCCGAACATGCCGCACAGCGCCGCGGACTGCAACGCCTTGGACGCCTCGGACAGCTCGGGAAAGGCCTCGGGGAACTCGGCGAACGCCTCCGTGGACACCAGGAGGCCGGCGGTGCGCTTGCCGGTGGAATCGGTGAGGTGGGTACTGAAGTAGCCGGGGATGCCCCCGTCGTGGGCCCACACCGTGCCGCAATCGGTGGTGGCGGTCTGGATGCCGAGGCCGTAGCCGGGCCCGTCCGGCCGGTCGGGGGAGACCGGCACGGTGGTGCGCAACTGCGCCAGCTGCGCGGGAGGCAGCAGCTCGCCGGACATCAACGCGGTGGAGAACCGGCCCCAGTCGCGGACGCTGGACACCACCGCCCCGGCCGTCCCGCCCCACGAGGGGCTGTTGGCGGAGACGTCCACGTGACCCGCGCGGGGCGCCCCGGCGTACTCCCGGAACTCGCTCGGCACTCCAGGCGGCATGTGCGCCGCGTCGGGTTCGTAGCCGCGGGCGTGCCGGCCGCGCCAGGTGCCGTCCTCGGCGTAGTACGTGTGCTTCAGGCCGAGCGGCCGGGCGATCCGGTCACGGACCAGCTCGGCCGGGCTCCGCCCGGTGGCCTTCTCCAGGACGGCGCCGACCGCGGCGTAGTTCGTGTTGCTGTACGACCACTTGGCGCCCGGCGCGGACGGCGGATCGTGCCGTACGCCCACGGACAGGAGCTGCTCCGAGGTCCACCGCCTCTGGTCCCTGCCCAGGATGGAGGGCAGGAGCGCGGCGTCCTCGGTGTAGTCGTACAGACCGCTGGTGTGATTGAGCAGCATGCGCAGCGTGATCGCGTGCCCGCCGGGCACCTGGCCCGGCAGCCACTTCTCCACCGGGTCGTCGAGCGCGAGCCTGCCCTCGGCGGTCAGTTGCAGCACGAGGGTGGCCATCATGGTCTTGGTGTTGGACCCCATCCGGAACTCGTCGCCCGGCCGCATCCGGTGCTCCTTGCGGGCCCAGGGCGCCTGCTCGACGACTTCGATCGGCCGGCCGCTGCCGTCATCGACCCGCACCACCACCCCGGGCGCCCCGGCAGCCACCACCTTGCGTGCCAGCCGCACAAGGCGCTCGCGCTGCTCCGCATCGGCGCTCTTCCCGGCGCCGGGCCCGTCGTACGCCGACGGGGCCGCTGCGGGCCGTGCCACCGCCTGCCCCGGTTGCTGAAGCCCGACGCCTAAACCGGCCACCGCGAGGACGGACGCCACCGCCACCAGGTGGAGGCGGCTCCTGCGCTGAACCCGCCGCCGTGCGGAGCGCGTTCGGGAGTATCTGCGTGCCTGGGGAGGATGAGACCTGGTCGTCATGCCGCCACCCTCGTGCACGGACGGCCTCCCGGTCACTGGCGCACGCCACACACTTGAGGGTGGGGCTTACCCCCGTACAGCGCGCCGGGCGGCGCCCAGGAGCCCAGGGCCGATGCCCTTCGCCTCCCGCCCCGGCCTCACTCCCGGCGCGCCTCGGGCGTCACCACCAGGACGACCTTGCCCCGGGGGTGCCCCTGCTTCAGGTGGCGGACGGCGGCCGGGGCTTGGGCCAGGGGGAAGGTGCTGTCGACGACCGGGGTGAGGGCGCCGCTCTCGATCAGGGACGTGAGGGCCAGCAGGTCGGCGCGGCGTACGACTGCCCACAGGCCGAGGAGGCGGTGCCGTGTGAAGCGTGTAAGCAGCGCCATCCGCACTTGGGTGCCCATGTCGCCGAACCAGCGGCTTCCGCCCTCGCCGCCGACGCGCACGAGAGTGCCATGCGGGGTGAGGGCGCGGCGCAGCTGGGGCAGGGGGCGGTTGCCGGCGGCATCGAGGACGACGTCGTAGCGGTGGGGGCCGTCGGTGATCTGCCGGCGGGTGTAGTCGATGACGGCCGAGGCCCCCAGGGAGCGCACGAACTCGGCCGCGCCCCTTCCGCAGACACCCACGACGTCCGCGCCGTGGGCCACGGCGAGCTGGACGGCGAAGCTGCCCACTCCGCCCGAGGCGCCGATGACCAGCACCTTCTGGCCCGCCCGCAGCCGGGCCTTGGCGTGCAGGGCTCGCAGGGCGGTGACGGCGGAGACCGGGACGGCGGCGGCCTGCTCGAAGGTGACGTTCTCGGGCTTCGGGGCGATCCGGTCGGGCTTGGCGAGCGCGTACTCGGCGAAGGAGCCGTCGAGGTGCCCGTACACGGCGTCGCCGGGCTCGACACCCGGCACCTTCGCGCCGACCGCCTCGACGCGTCCGGCGCCGTCCCAGCCCCGTACGGGGTTCCTGGGCCTGCGCAGTCCGAAGGCCGGGCGGACCATCAGGGGCAGCCCGGTCATCACGTGCCACACGTCCGGGCCGACACCGGCGGCGTGCACGCGTACCAGCACCTCGCCCTCGGCGGGGGAGGGGCGGTCGATGTCCCGTAGGCGCAGCGTGTCCGGGGACCCGTAGACGTCCTGCACGACGGCCTTCACTGCGGCTCCCCCTCCCGTCGACGTGGGCGGGCATGACGGCTCGTACGGGCTCCGGCGGCTCGTCGGCGGCGCGCGCCCGGAGGTCATGACCCGGCCCCGTGGGCCTCGCGACGGCCTCTCAAGCATCGCGCGAACCACGGCCCCTGCCTAGCCAGTTGACCCCGGCGGCCCGCCGCCGCACCGGCCGGGTCATGAACCGGCCACCCACCCATTGACATGATCATGAAGCATGACGAGCCTGGCGTTCGCGCACAAACGTGCCGGACAACTGCAAGGGGGGCTCATGAGACGAAGAACCCGTGCGAGATCGATCCTCGCCGCCGGTGCCCTGCTCGTCGGTGGCATGGCCGCCGCGCCGCACGCCCAGGCGAGCGGCCCGGCAAGGGCCACGGCCGACGACGACGCGGCGGCCGTGAAGGTCTACCAGGCCGAAATCAGCAAGAAGCAGATCCCGATCGTGCTCAAGGCGGGCCAGGACGCGCACGAACTCGCCGGGCAGGTGCCCGAGCGCGGCACCGGCCGCGTCGAGCTGTACCTGACCGAGGCCCAGGCGAAGTCCGTCGAACGCCAAGGCGTCGACCTCGAAGAGCACAAGATCTCCGCGGCCACCGAGAAGCGGCTCGCGGCCGCGGGTGACGGCGTCTACCGGCCCTACAGCGGCAAGGGCGGGCTCCAGGAGGAGATCGTCAGGACCGCGCAGGCCCATCCGGGCCTCACCAAGGTCGTCTCCCTCGGCAAGACCCTCCAGGGCAAGGACATCCTCGCGCTCAAGCTCTCCAAGGGCGCGGCGAAGTCCAAGGACGGCTCCAAGCCCGCCACGCTGTACATGTCCAACCAGCACGCGCGCGAGTGGATCACCCCCGAGATGACCCGCCGCCTGATGCACCACTACCTCGACAACTACGGCAAGGACAAGCGCGTCACCAAGCTCGTGAACTCCACCGAGCTGTGGTTCGTGCTCTCCGCCAACCCCGACGGCTACGACTACACGCACGCGGCCGGCGGCGACCGCCAGTGGCGCAAGAACCTGCGCGACATCGACGGCGACGGCCGGATCGCCGCGGGTGACGGCGTCGACCTCAACCGCAACTTCGCCTACAAGTGGGGCTACGACAACGAGGGTTCGTCCCCGAGGGCCTCCTCGGAGACCTACCGCGGCACCGGCCCGATGTCCGAGCCCGAGACGAAGGCGATCGACCGCTTCCAGAAGCGCATCGGCTTCACGTACGGGATCAACTACCACTCGGCGGCCGAACTGATCCTCTACGGAGTGGGCTGGCAGGTCGCCACGCCCACGCCCGACGACGTGCTCTACAAGGCCCTCGCCGGCACCCCCGAGAAGCCCGCGGTGCCCGGCTACCACCCGCAGGTCTCCTCCGAGCTGTACACCACCAACGGCGAGGCCGACGGGCACGCCGGGAACGTCAACGGCATCGCGATGTTCACGCCGGAGATGTCCACCTGCCAGACCGCCTCGAACATCGACCCCGATGACGCCTGGAAGCCCCAGGACTGCGCGTCCGTCTTCACCTTCCCCGACGACGAGAAGCTGATCCAGCAGGAGTTCGCGAAGAACGTGCCCTTCGCGCTCGCCGTCGCCGAGTCCGCGCTGCGCCCCGACCGTCCGGTCTCCGTCACCGGGATCGACGCCCCCGACTTCACCCCCGACTCCTTCACCACCTCCTACGCGCGCGGCGGTGACCAGGAAGTCGCCGTCACCGCCCGCAGGTCGGTACGCGACAAGGAGCTGCGCTACCGCGTCAACGACGGCCGCACGCAGCGCGAGGACCTTGCGCGGTGGAAGGGCGGCGAGACCTACGGCGGCGAGGACAACCTGTACTTCGACCAGTACCGCGCCGAGGTCGAGGGCGCGCGCGTGGGCGACAAGGTCGAGGTGTGGTTCACCGGCCGCACCAAGAAGGCCCGCACCAGCAGCGAGCACTTCACCTACACCGTCGCCGGACGCCCCAAGGCGAGCACCCTCGTCGTCGCGGAGGAGGGCGCGAGCGCCACGCAGACCCAGAAGTACGTCGACGCCGTCAAGGCCGGCGGCCGCACGGCCGCCGTCTGGGACGTCGCCAAGCAGGGCGTCCCGCACCCGCTGGGCGTCCTGTCGCACTTCCGCGCGGTCGTGCACTACACCGGCGACCCCGTGCCCGGCGCGCCCACCCAGCTCGCCCTGCGCGCCTACCTCAACGAGGGCGGCAAGCTGATCGAGTCCGGCGAGCGGGCCGGCGGCAACGTCGACCTCGGCGACGCGCTCACCGACGACTTCGCCCAGTACTACCTCGGCGCCTACGAACGCCTGCCCGCGGCCGGAGCCCAGCGCTTCACCGGCAGCGGCGCCCTCGCCGGAGCCGAGGGGCCCCTCGCGGCCGCCGAAGGCAACCCCTTGGACAAGGCGGGCCGCTTCACCGTCACGTCCGACAACCTGCCCGCGCGGCAGTTCCCGCAGTTCAAGAGCGCGGCGGCGGGCGCCTACCCCGGCCTGAGCAACCCCTACGCCCCGTACGCGGGCCAGGGCATGGCCTCCGCGACCCACGCCGACCGGGACTACAAGCGCCTCACCCGCACCATCGACCTCACCGGCGTCACGGCCGCCGACCAGCCGGAGCTGCGCCTGGCCCTGAACTGGAACCTGGAGTCCGGATTCGACCACGGCCTGCTCGAAGCCCACACCCCGGGCGCCGACGACTGGACCACCCTCGCGGACCGCAACGGTGGCTCGTCCACCGCCGTGCCCACCCAGTGCTCGGCGGGCTTCTTCATCACCGCCCACCCGTTCCTGCGCCACTACCTCACCCGCGGCGCGGCCGGCTGCACGGCCGAGGGCACCAGCGGCGCCTGGAACAGCTTCACCGGCTCCTCCGGCGGCTGGAAGCAGACCGCCTTCGACCTCAGCGCCTACGCGGGCAAGAAGGTCGAGGTCTCCCTCAGCTCGGTCACCGACCCCTCGGACGGCGGCCGCGGCCTCTTCGCCGACAACGCCCAGCTCGTCGTCGGCGGCACCGCGACCGAGACCGAGGGATTCGAGACCTCGCTCGGCACCTGGTCCGTCGCCCCGCCCCCGGCGGGCAGCGCCAACATCACCGGCGACTGGGCCCGCACCGGCGAGCTGTACCGGCCCTACGCCGCGGTCACCGCACGCGACAGCGTCCTGCTCGGCTTCGGCTTCGAACACGTCACCGAAGCACGCGACAGGGCCGCCCTCATGAAGGCAGCCCTGAACCACCTGCGCCGCTAGACACCACACAGCTCATCGCCTGACGTCGGCCTCCGGGACCCCCGCGGTCCCGGAGGCCGACCGCGTCGAGAGACCGCGGCCCGCCCCTGGAGGAAATAACCGAAGAGCGAGACCACTTACCAGTACGACGGCGATGACAGCGATGGCAGCGATAACGGTGTTGACAGTGTTGACGGTGGGGTGGGCCGTGGTCCACCGCAGTGAGGGAGCGGGAGCCGATGAGCCTTCGTCAGTTCGAGTACGCCCTGGCAGTGGCGGAGGAGGGCTCGGTGACGGCGGCGGCGGAGCTGTTGCGCGTCGCCCAGCCGTCGGTGTCCCAGCAGATCCGCGGTCTGGAACGGGAACTCGGCGTGACGCTGTTCACCCGCACGCCGACCGGCCTCGTACCCACCATGGTCGGCCGCGCGTTCCTGCGGGAGGCGGAGGTCGCGGTGAGCGCGGCACGGCGGGCCCGGGCCACGGCCCGGGCCGGCGGCGACGAACTGGTGGGCGAGCTGGCGGTCGCGGCGCAGATGGGCCTGGGCACGCGGCAGCTGCCCGGCGCGCTGAGCGCGCTGCGCCTGCGCTTCCCGCGCCTTGAGGTCACCGTCTTCGAGGAGCCGAACCCCGCCGAGCTGGAGCGCCTCGCACGCGGTGGCGTGCTGGACCTGGCCCTGATGGCCGGGCCGTGCGAGGAGGGCCTGTACGACGGCCACCACCTCGGCGACGAGGAGTTCGTCGTGGTCCTCGCCGCCGGGCACCCGCAGCTCGCCGCCGACCGGGTCGAGCTGCGGGACCTGGAGCGGGAGCCGTGGGTGCGCTTCGAGCACAACAGCACGCTCGACTGCGTGCTGAGGGACGTACTGCGGGAGAACGGCCTGAGCCCGACCACGGTCGCCCGCGTGTCCCAGACGGCGACGGCAGTGCGCTGGGCCGCCCATGGCCTGGGGGTGACGCTCGTGCCCGCCTCCGCGGTGACCCACGGCCACGAGCACCTCGCGCGCCCGGTCTTCCCGGTCGTGTCCCAGCCCGTCGTCGCCTCCGTGCGGCCCGGCGAGGGCCCGGCCGAGACGGCCCTGCTCGACCTCCTGCGGCAGCAGACCTGGCACAAGTCCGCGTTCTTCTCACCCGTCCTGACGGGCGGAGAGGGCCGGCGGGAGAGCGTGGTCGCCCAGCGGTAGGTAAAGTACAGCCGACTTTACTCGCCATTTACTCTCACATGGCCGATATCGGCAGGAGTCCGACCATGCCCCACTCCATACGCCTGGGTCGCACCGCGGTGCTGGCCGCCGCCTCGCTGTTCGCGATCCCCGCCCTCGCCGGCTGCGGTGGCGGGTCCGACGACGGGGGCAAGGGCGAGCGCACGGCCACCGCGACCCCGTCCACCACGGGCAAGCCCACCGCGGGGGCCACCGGGGGAACCGCCGGGGGGAAGTCCGCCCTGCCCGCGGCCCTCACCGGTCAGAGCCTGGCCTGGCGCACCTGCCCCGCGCCGTCCGCCGCCCAGGGCACCGCCGACGCACCCGGCGAGGACTGGGAGTGCGCCTCCATGAAGGCGCCGCTCGACTACGCCGAGCCCAAGGGCGAGACCGTCGACGTGGCCCTCATCCGCAAGAAGGCCACCGACGCCCACCAGCGCATCGGCTCCCTCGTCTACAACTTCGGCGGCCCGGGCGCCTCCGGCGTCGCCACCCTCCCGCAGGCCGCCGAGGACTACACCGAGCTGAACACCTCGTACGACCTGGTGAGCTTCGACCCGCGCGGCGTCGGCAACACCACGGCCGTCAAGTGCCTGGACGACAAGACCCTCGACACCGACCCGGGCAGCGGCGACGCGCTCAAGGACGTCAAGCGGCTCACCCGGGCCTGCGTGAAGAACTCCGCCAAGGTCCTCCCGCACGTCGGCACCGCCACCACCGCGCGCGACATGGACCTGATGCGCCAGGTGCTCGGCGACAAGAAGCTGAACTACTTCGGCATCTCGTACGGCACCGAACTCGGCGGCGTCTACGCGCACCTGTTCCCCAAGAACGTCGGCCGCACCGTCTTCGACGCCGTCGTCGACCCGAGCAAGGACCCCGTGCGGTCGGGCCTCGCCCAGGCAAAGTCCTTCCAGAAGGCGCTGGAGTCCGCCATGGCCTACTGCGCCGAGGAGTACGGCGAGAACTGCCCGACCGGTGAGGACGCCGCCGAGGGCAACCGCCGCGTCAGCGCCCTGCTGGCCAAGCTCGACAAGAAGCCCGCGCGCACCGACAGCGGCCGCAAGCTCACCAAGGACCTCGCCCTGACCGGCATCGGCGCCACCCTGTACGTGGGGAAGGAGGGCTGGGACGCCCTGGCACAGAGCCTGGGCGAGACCATGCAGGACGGCACCGGCAACAACCTGCTGATGCTCGCCGACTCCTACAACGGCCGTGACGACAAGGGCCGCTACAGCAACATGCACGCCGCCAACACCGCGATCACCTGCGCCGACACCCGCAGCCGCCACACCCGGGCCGACGTGGACGCCAACCGCCCCGCGTTCGAGAAGGCCTCGCCGGTCTTCGGCCCGTCCATGGTGGAGGGCCTCCTCGGCTGCTCGCAGTGGCCGGTGCGCGGCGCGGCGGACAAGCCCGAGGTGGCCGCGCCCGGCGCCGCCCCGATCGTGGTCGTCGGCAACACCGGCGACCCGGCCACGCCCGTCGAGGGCGCCCGGCGCATGGCGCAGCGGCTGGGCAAGGACGTGGGAGTCACCCTGACCGTCGACGGCGAGGGCCACGGCACCTACGGCGAGAACCGCTGCGCCACCAAGGCGATCGACAAGTTCCTGATCGACGGCAAGGTCCCGGCCGACGGAACCGTCTGCAAGTAGCCCCAGCCGGCCCGGTGCCGCGGGCTCAGGTCTCCTGACCGCTCAGCGGGCGGCGCGCAGCGAGGCGTCCAGCGTGCTCATGAGCCGCGCGACCCGGCTCTTGCCGGCCGGCGCGAGGGGGTAGCGGCCGAGGACATCGATCAGGACCGGAGTCGCGCGCCGCCGCGCCTGCTCGAGCAGGCGGTGACCGGCGTCGGGATCGTCGCCCGCGGTCAGTTCGGCGACGCGCGCCGCACACGCGGTGGCACGCAGAATGTGGCCCACCTGCGTGGCCTTCGCGAGCGGATGGAGGTACGCGGCGGCCGCTGCGTCCCCCGCCGCGCGGGCGGCGAGACGCGCGACCTCGTCGGCCGCCTCCTTCGCCGCGCGGTGCGCTTCCAAGGAGGCGACCCGCTGCACCTTGGTCCTGCGCGCGCCGTTCACGAACTCCCACGCGGCGTCGACGGCCGCGCGGGGCCGGGGGTCACCGGGGTGGGCGTCCTCGTACCGGGGGAGGACGCCCTGGGCGCTCTCCACCGCGAAGCGCGCCACGACGCGCAGTTCCTCCATGGTCAACTCGAAGTCACCGGCTGCGCTCGTCACGCCGGCGATCCTCCCACGGGGGAGACCCCCTCCGCTGTGCCACCCCGACCGGGGCAACCGCTCCTTGAGCATGGTGAAGCAATACACTACGTCTTGCTTCACCACACTCGATCGGGAGGCCGAAGCCGTGCTGCCGTCCGTCACCCTGACGACACCCCAGGCCCTGGCCGGTGAATTCCTCACCCGCCCGCAGGCCGCCCACGTGCTGCGGCTGTCCCCGAACACCGTCGGCAAGCTCCTGGCCAGCGGGTTCCTGCCCGATCTCGCCGCGGCCCGGGTGCACGCCCTGGCCCGCGCCCCGCAGATCGGCGTGACCCGCGGGGAACTGCCGGTGCTGCGCACCGGTCCCGCCGGGCCGCCGCCGCACGCGGACGACGACCGGGAGTTCATCGGGGACGCCCCGCACCTGACGGACGAGCAGTTCCTCCAGGCCTCCCGCCAGTGGTGGCGGTGCGAGCCGGACAAGGTCACCGCCGCCGGAGTCCTGGCCGTGGCGGTGGCCGGCTGGGTGACCGGCGTCCTGGCCGTGCGCGGCCGCGGCGGCACCCTGCACGGAGGGCGGGATGTACGGCACTCGTTCGAGGCGAGCGTCGCCGGGCGCGTCACGGCGCTCGACGACCCCGGCGGCTTCCGCGTCCTGACCGACGACCCCGCCCTGGCCGGGCTGACCCGTACGCTGTTGGGCGCCCGCGTCCAGGAGGCGAGATCGGGCGGCCCGATCGCCTACCTGAAGGCCCCCCTGCACCCCCACGGAGAGATGGCATGAGCGACTTCGACGCGATCGACGCGCTGCTCGCCGCGGCGGCCGAACCCGCCCCGCTGCCGCCCGCCGAGCAACGCCGCGCGCTGCGCGAGGCGTTGGGCCTGTCCCGTGCGCAGGTCGCTCGCGCGCTCGCGGTGAGCCCGTCCACCGTCGGCGGCTGGGAGGCGGGCCGCGACCCCAGCGGCGACGTCCGCGGCCGGTACGCGTACTTCTTGAGCCAGGCCGAGGACAAGGTCCGGGCCCGGCTGAGCGCCGCCGAAACCGCCGAACAGCCCGCCGAAGCCGTGGAGCAGGCCGCCGAAGCCGCGGAGCAGGACGCCAAGGCCGTGGAGCAGCCCGCCGAAGCCGCCCCCGCCCAGGAGGAGCGAGCCGAGGAGGAGCGGGCCGAGGAGGAGCCGGCCCAGGGCGAGTTGGCTGACCCGCAGCCGTGCGTCCTGTGCGGGCAGCCCGCCCGCCACCAGGTCGAGGGCTATCCGCAGCATCTGGACGCCGCCGAATGCGCCGCGTCCGCCCCGGCCCCGGCGGCCCCCGCGGCCCCGGCGGCCACGCGCACCGTCCGCAGCCCGGGCCGCGGTGTGAAGGTCGTCCCCGTCGGCCGCCGCGCCCAGGCCGCCGGCGACTCCCCGGACCTCATCGGCACGGCCGTGGCCGAGACCCTCGCGCAGCATCGCGGCGACGTCGAAGCGTCCACCGCCGCCCTGATCAAGCGCGCCATCCCGGACGCGATGGCGCTCCTCGACCACACCCGCACCGGCGGCCGCTACGACATCGTCGCCCACCCCTGGATGCCCGACATCCTGCGCAAGCAGAGCGCGCGCGGCACCGACCAGGTCTGGGAGGCGCGCCCCAAGTGGACCCGCCCCGAACTCCCCGCCGGGCAGCACGAAGTGACCGCCCTCGACATCAACGGCGCGTACCTGTCCGCGCTCAAGACCCACCTGCCGATCGGCCAGCTGGAACACTCCACGGGCGCCCTCCACGACCGGCGCCGGGCCGGAGTCCACCTGATCACCCCGCCCGCCTGGGACCATGACCACGTACTCCCCAACCCCCTCGGCAGCCGTGACGAGCCAGGCCCCCTCTGGGTGACCGAACCGACCCTGCGCCTGCTGCTGCGCCTCTCCGGACCGAAGTACGGCCTGTGCGACCCGCCCGAGATCCACGAGTCGTTCACCTCCGGCGCCACGGAAGGCCTCCTCGAGAAGTTCCGCGTCGCTCTGAAGGACGCCAGGGACCGGGCGATCGCCGAGGACGACGAGGTGACTCTGGAGTACGTCAAGGCCATGTACTCCAAGTTCGTCTCCACACTGGGGGAGTCGAACTACAACCGGGAGCTGTACCGGTCCGACTGGATGCACCTCATCCGCTCCCAGGCCTTCGCCAACCTCTGGATGAAGGCCTTCAAGGCCTACGACGAGGGCCTGATGGTGGTCCGCGCGATGGGCACCGACGAACTCCACGTCATCGGCGACTGGCGTGCCGTCTTCGACGAGGGCCGGGGCGTGGCGCAGGTGAAGGTCAAGGACGCCTACACCCTCGGCGAGGGCACGGCCCTGGCCGCGCCCTGACCCTCCGGCGGGGCGCCCGGCCCCGCGGTCGGCGGCGGACTACTCAGGCCGTCCGGGCCCGGCCTGCTCTGACGTCCCGGGCGTCCCGGGTGCCCCCGGCGTCCCCGGAGCCCGGGGACTCTGGCCGGGCGCCTTGGCGGCGGCCGGATCGGAGGCCCTGGCGGCCTCCTTCTCGGCCCGTTCCTTCTCCGCGAGGGCCTTCTTGGCCTCCTCGTCCTGCCGGGCCTCGCCCCGGCCGCGCTCACGCTTGCCCATGACCAGTCCTTTTCGTACGCGAAGACGACGGCGCGCAGCCGCGCCCTCCCTGCCATGTGCCCACATCCGGCCCGCCCAGGCCAGTGCAGAGGTCCGTCCGGTGGGAACGCCGTGGGGCGGTGACCGGCCCGGGCGGCGGCCCCTGTACGGGAGACCGGGCCGAGGTCCGGATCTTTGTATCTTCTGCTAATGCGGCGGCCTGCCGCAATTCGTAGAGACTGCCAAGAAGCAGCCGTGGCGTACCCCGAGGACGGGGGCCCTGGCCACAGGCATGTCGAGACGCAGGGGAGTGCGGCGCGATGAGCGTGCAACAGTACGACGAGATCGGCGAGGCGTTCGAAGGATTCAAGGGCCTGCCGCTGGCACGGTACGGAGAGGTGCCCAGCTTCCTCGGGATGGTCGGGGACGTACGGGGCAAGTCGGTCCTGGACCTGGCCTCCGGGACCGGCTTCTACAGCAGGGAGTTCAAGCGGCGCGGCGCCTCGGACGTCTTCGGGGTCGACATCTCCGGCGAAATGGTCGCCGTGGCGCGGGCGTTCGAGGAGCGCGACCCCCTCGGCGTGCGCTACGAGGTGGGTGACGTCGCCGAACTGCGGCCCCTCGAGCGGCGCTTCGACATCGCCCTGGGGGTGCAGCTGCTCAACTACGCGCCGGACATCGCCGCCATGGAGCGCATGTGCCGCAACGTGCGCCGGAGCCTTCAGCCCGGCGGCGAGTTCTTCGTCCTCGCCCAGAACCCCGACTACCGCTTCGACGGACCCTCCCTGGCCAAGTACGGCTTCCTCTGCGAGCTGACCGGCGAGGAGATCGAGACCGGACCGCGCATACGGCTCACGGCGCTGCTCGACCCGCCCATCTCGTTCGTCGGCACCTGCCCCCGCCGCGAGGTCTACGAACAGTCCCTGCGGGCGGCCGGATTCAGCGAGCTGACCTGGGTCCCGGTGGAGGTGTCCGAGGCGGGCTCGCGCGCGTTCGGGGCGGACTTCTGGGCGGACTGCCTCGCCAACCCCCCGCTGGAGATGCTGCGCTGCCGCGCCTGACCACCGGACCTCTCCTCGCTCAGGGTTCAGACGCGTTCCAGTGGGCACTCAGTGACACGACCGAGACGGCAAACAAATCCGCATAGTTCTCCTGAAGTCACCATCTGTAAGCGTTCCGGTGGTGGCCGACGGAGAACCGGCGGAGGGTTGAGACCAGGGCCCTCTCGTGGACACCGACCGACGGGAGATGCCGATGAGTTCGGAGACGCACCCACAGCCGCTGCCTCGCACGCAGTCGCTGGGCCTTAAACCCGCGCAGCCGCGGGCCGCCGCGCGGACGCCGACCGGGGCAGCCCGCCTCACGCGCCTGTTCACGCTCCCCGGCGTCTACGCGCCGCAGTACGACACCGACCTCCTGACCCGCGCCCTGCGCCGCGAGGCCATCGACGAGGACACCGCCGTCCTGGACCTGGGCACCGGCTCGGGGGCGCTCGCCGTCGCGGCGGCCTCCCTCGGCGCCCAGGTCACCGCCGTCGACATATCGCGGCGCGCCGTACTGACCACCCGGTGGAACGCCTTGCGCAACGGGCTGCGCGTCACCGTCCGCCGCGGCGACCTGACCGACGCGCTCCCCGACGACTGCTGCGACCTCCTCATCAGCAACCCGCCCTACGTCCCCAGCCCCTCGCCGGGCCTGCCCCGGCGCGGCGCGGCGCGCGCGTGGGAGGCGGGCACCGAAGGCCGCGCCCTGGTCAACCGCGTCTGCGACGCCGCCCCCCGCGTGCTGCGCCCCGGCGGCGCCCTGCTGATGGTGCACTCCGGGCTGTGCGGCGTCACACCCACGCTCGACCGGCTCGCCCGCCTCGGCATGCCCGCCGAGATCGTCGACCGGGCGTACGTCCCCTTCGGCCCGGTCCTGAGGTCCCGCAAGGCCTGGCTGCGCCGGGCCGGACTCCTCTCCGCCACCGAGACCCAGGAAGAGCTGGTGGTCATCCGTGCCGAACTCCGCTGACCGTCCCCGTCGCGTCACCGCGGGCCGCGAGGGTCCGCTCCTGGTGGAGGGGCCGGTGGAAGTGGTCGGCGACGACGGCACCGTCCGCGCGTCGGACCGCTTCGAGGTCGCGATCTGCACCTGCCGTCGCAGCCGCACCGCCCCCTGGTGCGACACCAGCCACCGCCGCCGGACCCGGCCGGACGCGGGGCGCGCCACCGCCCCCACCGCCAAGGACGCCGAAGCAGGAGCCGCCGCCATGACCACCACCCGCGCCGAGCCGTCGCACCCCCGCGCTCCCGAGGCACCCTCCGACGCCCGCGAGGCAGCGGAGCCCCGCCGGCACAGCCCCGGCCTCCCGGCTGCCCGCGGCGAGGTGTCCGAGGGTGTCATCACCGCCCTGCGCTGCGGCGGCGCCGTGCCCCAGGCGGCGGCACCCCACGCCGACCCCTACGGCGACGACCTCCACCTCGCCCTCTACGTCCTGTACGAACTCCACTACCAGGGCTTCGCCGACGTCGACGACGAGCGCGAGTGGGACCCGGCCCTGCTGTCCCTGCGCCGCACGCTCGAACAGCGCTTCCTCCAGGCCCTGCGGACCGACGCCACCCCGCCCGGTGACGCCGGGGAGACGCTCGCCGCGCTGCTGACCGAACCCGCCGGATACGACGACACGAGCGTCAGCCACCACCTCCAGCGCGACGGGGAGCTGTGGCAACTGCGGGAGTACGCCGCCCTGCGCTCCCTGTACCACCTCAAGGAGGCCGACCCGCACGCCTGGGTCATCCCCCGGCTGCACGGCCGCGCCAAGGCCGCCATGGTGGCCGTGGAGTTCGACGAGTTCGGCGCCGGACGGACCGAGGACATCCACGCGCGGCTCTTCGCCGACCTCATGACCGACCTCGACCTGGACACCTCCTACGGGCACTACAACGACGCGGCGCCCGCCGAAGCCCTCGCCGTCGTCAACCTGATGTCCCTGTTCGGGCTCCACCGGGCCCTGCGCGGCGCGCTGGTCGGGCACTTCGCCGCCGTGGAGGTCACCTCATCGCCCGGCTCCCGGCGGCTGGCCGCCGCACTGCGGCGCGTCGGCGCGGGCCCCGCGGCCGAGCGGTTCTACGACGAACACGTGGAGGCCGACGCCGTGCACGAGCAGGTGGTGCGCCGTGACGTCGTCGGGGGCCTGCTCGCCGCCGAACCGGAGCTGGACGCCGATGTCGCGTTCGGCGCGCACGCCACCGGTTTCGTCGAGGACCGTCTGGCGGCCCGCATCCTGAGCGCCTGGCGGGCCGGGCGCAGCGCACTGCGCGTCCCCCTGCCGTTCCTGCCCCGGCCGCCCGGCAGCTGACCCGGTCGTTACGGCCGTAGCAACGTCTTGATCATTCCGTCCTCCTTGGCCTGGAACATCCGGTACGCCCTCGGCCCTTCTTCCAGCGGCATGTGGTGCGTGGCGAAGTCGTCCACGCCGAGGGGGTCGTCGTCGGTGAGCAGCGGCAGGATGTCGCCCACCCAGTGCTTGACGTTGGCCTGGCCCATGCGCAACTGGATCTGCTTGTCGAACATGGTCAGGAGCGGCAGGGGATCCGCGGCCCCGCCGTAGACGCCGCTGAGCGAGATGGTGCCGCCCCGGCGCACGATGTCGATCGCGGCGTAGAGGGCGTTGAGCCGGTCCACGCCGACCCGCTCCATCAGCTTCTCCGCGAGCGCGTCGGGCAGCAGGCCCACGCCCCACTGCGCGGCCTTGGCCACCGGCGCCCCGTGCGCCTCCATGCCCACCGCGTCGATCACGGCGTCCGTGCCCCGCCCCTGCGTCCGGTCCCGGACGGCGTCGCCGATGTCCTTACCGTGCCGCCGCAGGTCCAGGGCCTTGACCCCGTCGCGGTTCGCCCTGCTCAGCCGGTCCGGCACGAGGTCGACACCGATGACCAGGCTCGCGCCCCGGTGCAGCGCGATCCGGGCCGCCATGGCCCCGATCGGCCCGAGCCCCAGGACGGTCAGGGTGCCGCCGGGCGGGATGTTCGCGTACTCGACGGCCTGCCACGCGGTGGGCAGCACGTCGGAGAGGTAGACGTACCGGTCGTCGGGCGGGCCGTGCGGGACCTTGATCGGCAGCGTGTTGCCGAACGGGACCCGCAGGAACTCGGCCTGGCCGCCGGGGACCTGGCCGTACAGCTTGGTGTACCCGAACAGCGCGGCACCCGTCCCGCGCTCCTTGACCTGCGTCGTCTCGCACTGGGAGTGCAGCCCGATGCCACACATGTAGCAGTGCCCGCAGCTGACGTTGAAGGGCACGACGACGCGGTCACCGACCGCCAGCTCCGTCACGTCGGGGCCCACCTCCTCGACGATGCCCATCGGCTCGTGCCCCAGGATGTCCCCGGGGTCGAGGTAGGGCCCGAGGACCTCGTACAGATGCAGGTCGGAGCCGCAGATGCCGCTGGACGTCGTCCGTACGACGATGTCGGTCGGCTCCTTGATCGCGGGGTCGGGAACGGTGTCGACGCGCACGTCGCGCTTGCCGTGCCAGGTCAGTGCTCGCATCGCTATCTCCTGTCAGCGGCTCACGGTGTCGAGCCGCACGCCCCCGGGTCTCCCCGTGCGCGGCCGCCATGCGCGTGGCGGGCCGCGGATCACCGGTGGTTCGACGAGGGCTCTCCCGGCCGCCGCCCGTTCAGTGCGCTCAGCACCTTGTCGGGGGTCAGCGGCAGCTCGCGCAGGCGCACGCCCGTGGCGTGGTGCACCGCGTTGCCGACGGCGGCGGCGGTGCCCACGATGCCGATCTCGCCGACGCCCTTGCTGCCCATCGGGTTGAGGTGCGGGTCGTTCTCGTCGAGCCAATGCGCCTCGACATCGGGCACGTCGGCGTGCGCGGGCACGTGGTACGAGGCCAGGTCGGCCTCGGTGTAGTCCCCGAAGGCGGCGTCCATCGTGCTGTGCTCGGTCAGGGCCATGCCCAGGCCCATGACCATGCCGCCGACGAACTGGGAGCGGGCGGTGCGGGCGTTGAGGACCCGCCCCGCCGCGTACACGCCGAGCAGCCTGCGCACGCGGACCTCGCCCGTGACGGTGTCGACGCCCACCTCCGCGAAGTGCGCTCCGAACGCGTGGCGCGCGTACGGGCTGTCCGCGTCGGCCCGGCCCGCGGTGTCCGCGCCGGCGCTGAGGCCTTCCTCAGGCAGCGGCCCGGTGTGACCGGCGAGGCGGGCCGCCAGCTCGGCGCACGCCTCGTGCACGGCCCAGCCCCACGAGGCAGTCCCGGACGAGCCGCCCGCCAGCGGAGCGTCCGGCAGGTCGCTGCGGCCCACCTCCGTGCGGACCCGGTCCAGCGGCACGCCGAGGGCGTCGGCCGCCACCTGGGCGAGCACGGTACGGGCCCCGGTGCCGATGTCGGTCGCGTTGACCCGCACCACGAAGCTGCCGTCGGGCAGCGCCCGGGCCTGCGCGGTGGACGGCGACACGAGCACCGGATACGTGGCCGACGCCACGCCCGTACCGATCAGGAGCGGACCTTCGGCGCGGGAACCCGGCCGCGGATCGCGTGCGGACCAGTCGAACCGCCGGGCTCCCTCGCGCAGACAGTCGACGACATGCCTACTGCTGAACGGCTTCCCGCTGTCCGGCTCGCGCTCCGGCTCGTTCACGGCCCTCAACTCGACCGGATCCACGCCGAGTTCACCCGCCAGCTCGTCCATCGCGGACTCCAGGGCGTACATCCCCGGCGCCTCACCCGGTGCCCGCATCCACGAAGGGCTGGGAACGTCGAGACGTACCACGCGGTGGACCGTGAGGTGATGGGGCGCCCCGTACATCACGCGCGCGGGCACCGCCGCCTGCTCCACGAACTCCTTGATCCGCGAGGTGTGCGTGGTGATTTCGTGCGACAGGGAGGCCAGCCGTCCGTCGGCCGCCGCGCTCAGCCGCAGCCGGTGCACCGTGGGCGCCCGATGACCGACCACGGCGGCCAAGTGGCGGCGGGGCAGAGAGACCGTGACGGGGCGCCCCGTCACGCGGGCGGCCATCACGGCGAGCACCACGTCGGGCCGCGGGGTCCCCTTGGACCCGAAGCCGCCGCCGACGTGCTCGGCCACCACCGTGATGCGGTCCTTGGGCACCTCGAACAGCGCGCCGAGCGTGTCACGCACCGTCGTACCGCCCTGGCTTGAGCAGTACACCGTCAACTGCCCCCGGTCCCAGTGCGCCGTGCTGGCGTGCGGCTCCATGGGGTGGTTGTGCAGGGGCGGCACCCGGTACACCACATCCACGCGGGCCGCGGCGTCACCGCTCTCCGCGCGGCCGTGCGCACGCCGGCCGGGATGCCCGCCGTTGGCGTTCTCCGGCTCGTACGCCTCGGGGTGCTCCGCCGTCAGCGTGACGTCGTGGTCCTCGGCGGCGTACTCGACGCGCACGGCCGCGGCGGCGGCACGCGCCGTCTCCAAAGTGTCCGCCACGACGAGGGCGACGAACCAGCCCCGGTGCGGCACCTTCGGGTCCTGGAGGACGGCCAGGATCGGATCCTCGGCCTCGGCGATCCGCGGGGCGTTGTCGTGCGTCAGCACGGCGAGCACACCGGGCAGCTCCAGCGCGCCCTTGGCGTCGACGGCCACGACCCGGCCCCGGGCGACGGTGGCGGGCACGGGCCAGGCGTGCGCACGCCCTGGGAGGGGGTACTCGGCGGCGTAACGGGCGCCGCCGGTGACCTTGAGGTGCCCTTCGCGACGCTCGACGGAAGCGCCGAGGGCGGTGCCGGGGGCGGCCATGGAGTCCTCCTGTTCCTCCGGTGACATACGGGCCTTCAGTGACGTACGGGCTTTCGAGCGGGTCAGACCCCGGCGAGCCGGGTCAGGACGTCGACGGCGAGGTTGCGGGCCAGCGGCACCTTGTAGGCGTTGTCGCGCAGCGGCCGGGCCGCGGCCAGCTCCAGGTCGACGGCCCTGGCGAACGCGGCCGCCGTGGCGGGCCCGCCACGCAGTGCCCGCTCGGCCCGCTCCGCCCGCCAGGGCCGGTGGGCCAGCGCCCCGAAGGCGATCCCCACCTGGTCCACTTCACCCTCCCGCACGCGCAGCGCCACCGCCACGGACGCCAGAGCGAACGCGTACGAGGCCCGGTCGCGGGCCTTGCGGTAGGCCGACGGCAGCCCCGCCGTAGCGGCGGGCAGCAGCACGGACGTGACCAGCTCACCGGGGCGGATCACCGTGTCCTGCTCCGGCTGCTGCCCGGGCAGCCGATGGAACTCCGCCACCGGCACACCACGCACCCCGTCCCCGCCGCACAACTCGACCCGCGCGTCCAGAGCGGCGAGGGCCACCGCCATGTCCGAGGGGTGCGTCGCGACGCACTGCTCGCTGTGCCCCAGCACGGCGTGGTCCCGGTGCACACCGTCAAGGGCCCCGCACCCGCTGCCCGGCACCCTCTTGTTGCAGGGCTTGGACACGTCCTGGAAGTACGGGCACCGCGTCCGCTGCAACAGGTTGCCGCCCGTCGTCGCCGCGTTGCGCAACTGCCCCGAGGCCCCGGCGAGCAGCGCCTGCGACAGCGCGGGGTAGCGGTCGCGGACCAGCGGATGGGCCGCCAGGTCGCTGTTGCGCACGGCCGCGCCCACGCGCACCGAACCGTCGGCCAGTTCCTCCACCTCGTTCAGGGGCAGGCGGCTGACGTCGACCAGGACGGAGGGCTGCTCCACGCCCAGCTTCATCAGGTCGACCAGGTTGGTGCCGCCGCCGAGGTAGCGGGCTCCGGGGTGGGCCGCGAAGGCGCGCGTGGCTTCCTCGACGCTCGCCGCCCGTACGTAGTCGAAGGGCTTCACCGGACCACGTCCGCCACGGCCTCGACGATGCGGGGGTAGGCGCCGCAGCGGCACAGGTTGCCGCTCATCCGCTCGCGGATCTCCGCGGCGGTCAGCGCGACGGGCCGCCCCGGTGGCTCGGCGGCCGCGGTGACGTGGGAGGGGTGACCGGCCTCCGCCTCGGCCAGAGCGCCGACCGCCGAGCAGATCTGCCCCGGTGTGCAGTACCCGCACTGGAAGGCGTCACGGTCGAGGAAGGCCCGCTGCATCGGGTGCGGCTGCTCGTCCTCACCCACGAGCCCTTCGACGGTCGTCACCGCGCAGCCGTCCAGGGCCACCGCGAGGGAGAGGCAGCTGTTGACGCGACGCCCGTCGACCAGGACCGTGCAGGCGCCGCACTGGCCGTGATCGCAGCCCTTCTTGGCGCCGATGAGGTCCAGGTCCTCCCGCAGCACGTCCAGCAGCACCCGCCGGTGGTCGACGTCGAGCGTGTGCGCGACGCCGTTGACAACCAGGGTCGTAGGGGAGCGGGGGACCCCCGACGGCGCC
The DNA here is from genome assembly GCF_056431945.1 of Streptomyces sp. NPDC045778. Taxonomy (NCBI): domain Bacteria; kingdom Bacillati; phylum Actinomycetota; class Actinomycetes; order Kitasatosporales; family Streptomycetaceae; genus Streptomyces; species Streptomyces sp. NPDC045778. The sequence continues at coordinate 108,482 of NZ_JBWKJZ010000009.1, read as the reverse complement.
CTGTCCGCGCTGCTCGTCGTGCCCCTGCCCGCCGCATTGTCGTGCTTGCCGCCGCTCATGGGGTGAGGACCTTCCGGTCGGATCGTCGTATCGTGCAGACCGCGTGCCCAAGCTGCCACACCTGACACGCCCCGGCACTCCGGGCGGCGCCAGGGGAGGGGCCGCCAGGCCGCGCCGACGGCGCCCGAGCGGTTGACCGCCGCCCTGTCCGACGAACTCTTCTCTAAAACGATCGTTCTATCCAGCGGGCTGATAGATGGTCGGCGGTGGGGCGTGAGGCGAGACGCGTCCTCGTGGGAAATGCGATCAAACAAGCGCGTTCGGTGAGATCGAGGTGAAGAGATCGGGGCGAATGAGAGATCGGCGTATGCCCCGGACCGGAACGCGGCGATTGTCGACTGCTGGACGCCTGAGCGATTCTGTCGGACCGACAGCGGCCCGGAGATTGAGCGGAATCCCGGCTCCACATCATCAGGATTGCCGCTAGCGGTCTCCGCATTCCTCTGAGATGATCCCCAAATGGATTGGGGGGTAGAGAAGTTGTATGCGGACGAACACGCCCGACGTCAGCGTGCCGAACTCGGCAAGCGCGCCGATCGGCCGGTGTGGGCGTCAGTGGATAACCGACCTTGAGAAGCCCGGTGGCCGGTAGTCCACCCCTCATCGGCGAACCCCTTTACGAAAGGCACAACCATGGCACAGCGCGTTGAAATCAAGCTGATTGACGACCTGGACGGCAAGACGGCCGACGAGACCGTGACGTTCGGCCTGGACGGCAAGGCGTACGAGATCGACCTCAGCACCAAGAACGCGGACAAGCTGCGCGGACTCCTCGAGCCGTACCTGAAAGGCGGGCGCAAGACCGGCGGCGGCCGCGGTGTGAAGCAGACCGTGAGCAAGGGCAAGGCCGGCGGCCAGGACACCGCCAAGATGCGCGCCTGGGCGAAGGAGAACGGCTTCGAGGTCAATGACCGCGGCCGCGTCCCGGCGAACATCCGCGAAGCCTATGAGAAGGCCGTCGCCTGACCTCACCGCTGGGAGAGCGCGGATGGGGAGGCCGCCGCGCACGGGGGAGCGGTCTCCCGCACCACGCGGCGGCCGCGCAACCCTCTCAAGGGCGCATCGGTTGGATGACCGATGTGCGCGGGAGGGCGGCACGGCCATAGTCCACAGGAGATCGTTCGCGGGCGCTCGCAGCGCGCCCGGTACTCGAAAGGACCCTCTGTGGACACGTATGCGGACCTGGTGTTTACCGGCGGCCAGGTGGTCACGGTCGATGCGGAGTTCTCCATCGCCTCGGCCCTGGCCGTGACCGGCGGGGTCATCAGCGCCGTCGGCGATCAGGACGCCGTCGCGCCGTTCATCGGACCCGACACCCGCGTCGTCGACCTGCGCGGGGCGACGCTGCTTCCCGGAATCAACGATTCCCATCTGCACGGCTGCGCCTTCGGCATGGCCACGCCGCCGCTCTCCCTCGACCTCGGCCACCCCGCCGTGTCGTCGCTCACGGACGTCGCCGAGTCGGTCCGCGAGGCCGTCGGGCGGACGCCCGACGGACAGTGGATCACAGGGCACGGCTGGGACCCCGGCTTCCTCGACGAATGCGTCGCCGACCCGGCGCGGACGCCCTCGCGGCACGACCTCGACGCCGTGAGCCCGGACCACCCCGTCGTCCTGTACTCCTTCTCCGGCCACGCCACCTGGGTCAACACCAAGGCCCTTGAGCTGATCGGGATCGACAAGGACACCGTCGCCCCGCCCGGCGGAGCCATCGTCACCGACGACGCGGGGGAGCCGACCGGGCTGCTCCACGAGGGCGCCCAGGCCCTGATCCAGAACGCGCTGCCGCCGCTCAGCCGCCAGGAGCGGGCCGAGGCGATCCGGTCCAACCTCGCCGCCCTCGCCGAGCTGGGCATCACCAGCTACACCGAACCGGGGCTCGGCCCCGGCGGCGACGGCATCATGCGCGGCGCGCTCGGTTCGCAGACCCTCGACGTCTACCGGCAACTCCTCGCCGACGGCGAACTGACCGCCCGCGTGGGCGTCCTGCTGCTGCCCACCGGCATGGCGAGCACCGCCGAGGAGTTCGCCCGCACCCTCACCGCCATCGGCGACCTCGGCGACGCCGACCCGCGCCGCCTCGCGATCCACGGCGTCAAGGTCTTCGCCGACGGCGTCGTCCCCAACAAGACGTCCTGGATGCACGAGCCGTACGTCGGCGGCGGCTGCGGCTCCCTGTGCGTCAGCGGCGCCGACGACACCGAGCGGACCGCCGAGATCGACGCCATCATCCGCCACGCCCACGTCGCAGGACACCAGCTGGGCATCCACGTCACCGGCGACCGGGCCTGCGACACCGTCGCGGACGCCTTCGCCGCGGCCATGGCCGAACACCCGCGGTCCGACGCCCGCCACTACATCATCCACGGCGACTTCCTCACCGCGCACAGCATGAAGGTCCTTGCCGCGCACGACTTCGGCGTCAACATGAACCCCACCATCAAGTGGACCGTCGCCGACATGGAGGAGGACTTCGTCGGCACCGAGCGGGCCGCGTACGCCTGGCCCTACCGCGACGCCATCGACGCGGGGGTGCGCGTGGCGAGCGGATCCGACGCCCCCGTCACGCACCCGGACTGGCGCCAGGGCGTCGCGACCATGGTGCTGCGCGAATCGAAGGCCGCGGGCCGCGTCAGCGGCCCCGAGCAGCGCATCGGCCTGGCCGAGGCGATCCGTACGTACACGATCAACGCGGCCTGGCAGGACTTCGCCGACGACTGGAAGGGCTCCCTGGAGCCGGGCAAGGCCGCCGACCTGTGCGTGCTCGACGGGGACCTGCTGGCCGCCGACCCCCACGACATCCCGGCGATGCCGGTCGTCCTCACCGTCGTGGACGGGCAGGTCGTGCACGACACCCTTCGCGTTTGACGTATTCCAGGCACATGATCATCCTTGGGGGATGGCAGCGCGGCGGAGCACGACGGACATCCTGGACGCGGCCGTCCACGTCCGTGAGGCCGCGCGGAGCGCCACGAGCGGCGCGAGCGGCCTCGGCCCGGTCCTGACGGCGCTGTCCGACGTGGTGGAGTACGACCACGCGTCCCTGGCGCGGTGGGATCCGCTGCTCCGGCGCCACACCACCCTGGCCGGGAGCTACCCGGACGACGCCACGGCCTACATCGAGAACCACCTCCACCGGGACCCGGTGTTCCCCGTGCTCCGCAGCCCGGAGCGGGGCGGCCTCTGGCTCAGGGACGTCCCCGGGCAGCTCCTGGCGGCGTCCCCCGGCTTCCAGGAGGTGCTGTCCCCCCTCGGCATCGAGGACGGGGTGGCCCAGTGCCTGTTCGCCGCCGACGGCCGGTACGTCGGCATGCTGAACGTCAGTACGCGCCGGCCGCGGCGCGCGCCCGACCCGGCGCGCGCCGTGGTCACCCTGCTCACCGAGTCCCTGGCCGCGGCCGTCGCCCCCCAGGCGGACCCGCCGCCCGAGAAGGCACCCGCGCCCGGTGAGCGGCCGGGGGGTCTCTCGCCCCGCGAACTCCAGGTGCTCGCCGAGCTGACCACGGGCCGCACCAACCGGGAGATCGCCGAACGGCTCTACGTCACGCCGCGCACCGTGGGCACCCACATCGAGCACATCCTGGCCAAGCTCGACCTCCCCAACCGCGCGGCCGCCGCGGCCCGCGCGGCGGCGTGGGGCATCGAGCCCTCGTCCTGAGCGGTGGGCCGGGCGGCGCGCGGATCACGTACTCCCGGAGTCAGGAAGCCGGTACGGGACCGCCGGGCCGGAAACGCTCAACGCCGACGATGTGCCGGACCTTGGTGGGGCGCACGATCACCGCGACCCGCTCCTCGCCGGGCATGAGCCACTCGAAGCGTTCGCTGCCCAGGTACTTGCGGGCCAGCCGGTCCATCATCGCGTGGGCCTGCTCGCCCTCGACGAAGCGGTCCACCACGCCGCTGATCTGGACGCGGTCGAAGGGGTCGGCGGCATCCGCGTGCGAGAGGTAGACGCGGGGGTCGCGGCGCAGGTTCTCTTCCTTGACCCTGCCCACCGAGGTGTTGAACATCAGCTCGCCCTCTCCTTCCAGGTCCACCCACATCGGGCTGACCTGCGGTGCTCCGTCGGCGAACACGGTGCCGACGTACCAGATGTTGGGGGCTTGCAGGCGGGCGCGCACGGAGTCGTCGAACGTCGCAGTCATCAGGGGAGGCTACCAACCATGATCGCCGGGGCGGCTCGCCGGGGCCCGCCAGCCGACAGGACCAGTGCTTCAACGGCAGCGTGGAGTGCGGCCCATCAAGTGGGAGCCCGACGCCGTCGAAGGACCCAAAGGCCTCAAGAGCTGTAGTGGGAAATCGGGCGGCCAGAGGCCTGTATCGCCGTCGGCCGATGGTTGCCCTTTCCACGGGAGTACGGCACAAAAGCCCGCCGCAACGCTCGTGCCCCGCTGATGCAACCGACGCATCCGTACCGTGGAGGGCACGCGGCACATTGACCGCCGGGACTCCACGGTGTTCGCTCGCCTCCGGTGCGCTTGGCCATGGCCCATCGCCGCGGGGGCCGACGACCGGGGCGCCCGGCGCGAGGGCGTGGCCTTCTCCGGCGACCGCTCATACGGACCGGGACGGAACTCGTACGGACCGGGACGGAAAAGGACGAGGGAAAAGCGCACACCGGATATCCCCCTGCCTGAGCACGCCCGGCCCCGCACCCGTAGCCCGCCGTCGACACAGGAGGAACCGGATGCCCGTTCATCAGCGCGTGACGGCCGCCAGCGCCGCGCTCACCGCTCTCTGCGCCTTCGCCGTGCTGTCCCCGCCGGGCGCCTCCGCCGCTCCCGTCGCCGCGCCGCACACCGAGCGGCTGAGCGTCGGCCCGACGGGCGCCCAGGGCAACGCGGCCTCCACCAACCCCGCCCTCAGCGCCGACGGCCGCTACGTCGCCTTCGTCTCGGCCTCCCGGAACCTGGTCGCGAACGACACCAACGGCACGCCCGACGCCTTCGTCCGCGACCTGCGCACGGGCAGGACGGAGCGCGTCAGCGTCAAGAGCGACGGGAAGCCGAGCCACGGCGTCGTACGGGACGTCTCGATCAGCCCCGACGGCCGGTACGTGGTCTTCACCTCCACCGCCGACGATCTCGTCCGCGGCGATCCCAACGACCTCGACGACGTCTTCCTGCACGACCGCCGCACCGGCAGGACCGAACGGATCAGCCCCACGGGCGCGACGTACGACGGGCTGCGCCGCCCGCTGACGTACGACCCCGCGGTGAGCGGCGACGGCCGCTACGTCGCGTACGCCTCGGGCGCCGAGGACCTCGTGGCGGGCGACGCCAACCAGCGGGACGACGTCTTCCTCCACGACCGCAAGAAGAAGACGACGGAGCTGGCACAGCTGGGGAACGACGGCAAGCACGGCGAAGGCGACGCGTTCGCCCCCGCCTTCGCGGACGACCAGGGCGGCCGGTACCTCGCCTTCACCTCCAACGCCTCCGGTCTGACCGACGTGGAGGACCACTCCTCCGCGACGGACATCTTCCTGCGCGACCGCGAGCGGCGCACCACGGAACTCATCACCGTCCCGCACGGCTACAACCGCAAGACCCCGTCCTGGGACGCCGCCCTCAGCGGCGACGCCCGCTACGTGGCGTTCACCTCGGCGTCCGGCGTGCTCCGCCCCGAGGGACCGGCGCCGACGAGTCAGCACAACGTCTTCCTGTACGACCGTGAGTCCCAGCGCATGCGCCTCGTCAGCGCCGCCCCGGACGGCACACCGGCCGACGGGAACAGCGGCGACGTCTCCCTGAGCCGCGACGGCCGCTACGCGGCGTTCACCTCCGCCGCCTCCAACCTCGACCCCGACCACGACGGCGACAGCAGCGCGGACGTCTTCCTGAAGGACATGCGGACCGGAGAAGTACGCATCGTCAGCGTCGACGGCGACCTGGGACACGAGGACACGAAGCCAGGGCCGCGCACCGGCGTCAGCGAGGACGGCGGCGCCGTGGTGTTCGACTCCCCGGCCGGAAACCTCGTCCCCGACGACACCAACAGCGCCGCCGACGTCTTCCTGCGCCACATGCGCTGACTGCACCACATGCGCTGAGCGAGCCGTATGCGCGGAGCGAGCCATATGCGCTGAAGGCGCCGCATGCGCTGGACGCGAGCGCATCCGCCGGAGCGGATTGCGTGATTGTCGTACTTATGAATCCTGGGTGTGCCCGGTCTTCGGGAACGCCGCTGACGGGTACGCATACTCGGGCCAGGGTCATATGCGACGGAGAGGCGACCACTTTCCCGGAGCCCGGGCCCGTGAACAGGGCCCGAGCCAAGCGCTCTTCAGGTGTTCCAGACGGAATCGAACCGAGGGGTCTCGTCTGTGTTTCGCTGCTGCGCTCGGCGGCTGACCGCCACCCTCTTTCTGGTCCTGGTGGCGGTCACGTGCACGTATTTCCTCGCCGCGCTGAGCCTGGACCCGCGATCCACCTACGTCGACCGCAACCCGCCGCCGCCCCCGGCGGAGATCGAGGCCGCGCTCAACGCCTACAACCTCAACCCCGAAACGCCCGTCCTCGCGCGGTTCGCGCGCTGGGCGCGGGGAGTCGCCCACGGAGACCTGGGCCGCACGGTGTCCGGCGCGCACGTGAGCCCGGAGTTCCTGCGCCGCGCCGCGACCAGCGTCCGGCTCGTGCTGGCCGCCACCCTGATCGGTTCGGTCGGCGGGATCCTGCTGGGCGCCTGGAGCGCCACCCTGCGAAAGCGCCGGGGCGACCGTGCCCTGACCCTGGCGTCCTTCGCCGTCCTCGCCACCCCGGTCTTCGTCATCGCGCTCGTCCTCCAGCTCGGGGCGAGGAGCGTCAACGACGCGGTGGGACACACCGTCTTCGAGTACACCGGTGAGTACGCGCCGGAGGCCACGGGCACGTGGGACAGGCTGATCAGCAGAGGCCAGCACCTCGTCCTGCCGGCCCTCACGCTGATCGTTCTCCAAGTCGCGCTGTTCAGCGTGTACCAGCGCAACACGATGCTCGACGTGCTGCACGAGGATTTCGTGCGCACCGCACGGGCCAAAGGCCTCTCCCGGCGCACGGCACTGCGCAGGCACGCGCTGCCGGTGGCGGTCCTGCCGCTGCTTCCGCTGCTGACGTACAACGCGGTGTTGATGTTCACCGGAGCCATCTTCGTCGAGAAGATCTTCGGGTGGCACGGCATGGGTGAATGGCTCGTCGACTCCGTCCTCGCCCAGGACGTCAACGCCGTGGCGGCGGTCGGGCTCTTCAGCGCCGCCCTGGTCCTCGTCGCGGGCCTGATCGCCGACGCCCTGCACCTCGCTCTCGACCCGAGGAGCAGGGTCCCGTGAGCGCGCTCCCCGACCCCGGCGCCCTGCTGACGACGGCCCAGGACGGCCGCCCCGGCCCCAGGAGCACGCATCGCCGCGGTGTGCGGGCCCTGAGGGCGGTGAGGCATCACCCGGCGGCACTCGCCGGGGCGGCGGTCCTCGCCACGCTCACCGTACTGGCGTACTGCGCGCCCTTGTTCCACCCCTGGAGCTACAGCGATCTCGATCCCCTGGCGCTGCGCCGGCCCCCGGGCGGCAGCCACCCGTTCGGCACGGACGGGGCGGGAGCGGACCTCTTCGCCCTGGTGCTGCGCGGCACACAGAGGTCCCTGGTCGTCGGCTTGCTCACCGCGATCCTGTGTACGACGCTCGCGGTCGTCATCGGGGCCGTCGCGGGCTATGCCGAGGGCCGGACGGACCGCGCGGCTCTCGGGTGCATCCATCTCTTCCTCGTGCTGCCCGGGTTCCTGTTGGTCGCCGCCCTTTCGCCGGTCATCGACGACACCACCTGGCTGCTGCTGGTGGTGTTCCTGGCGGCGTTCGGCTGGATGATCACCGGGCGGACGGTACGCACCAGCACGCGCGCGCTGAAGCGGCGCGACTTCGTGCGGGCGGCCCGATACCTCGGTGTGCCCGGCCGGACGGTGATCCGCCGGCATGTGATTCCCTCCCTGGCCTCCTACCTCATCATCGACGCGACGCTCCAGTTCGGGTCCGCCGTGGTCGCCGAGGCAGGCCTCGCCTATCTGGGCTTCGGCGTGCATCCCCCGGAGGTGTCGCTCGGCGCGCTCGTCGCCACGGGGACGCCGGACGCGATGGCGTATCCCTGGCTCTTCTGCTTCCCCGCGGGGTGTCTGCTGCTGTTGTGCCTGTCGTTGTTCCTGATCGGTGACGGCCTGCGGGACGCGCTCGACCCGCGCTCCGCGCCGACGCGCGACCCGCGCTCCGCGCCGACGCGCGACCCGCACGACGCGACGGAGCCCGCCGCGCCCGCCACCGACGCGTCACCCGGGGCGTACGTGACGGGCTCACGGGTGCCACCGGTCCTGGAGGTCCGGGATCTGCGGGTCTCCCTGCCGAGCCACGGCGGACCGGTGCACGTGGTGCGGGGGGTGTCCTTCCACGTACGCCCCGGAGAAGTGCTGGCCATCGTCGGTGAATCCGGAGCCGGGAAGTCGGTCACGGCGGCGGCCGTCCTCGGTCTCCTCCCGGAGCGGGCCGAGGTCCGCGGGTCCGTGCGACTGCGCGGGCAAGAACTCCTGACCCTCGACGAGGCCGGTCTCTGCCGCGTCCGCGGCAAAGAACTGTCCATCGTCTTCCAGGACTCGCTCTCCTCGCTGACCCCGGTGTACTCCGTCGGGCGCCAGATCATGGAGGCCTTGCGGGTGCATCAGCGGCTGTCCAAGGCGGCCGCGCGACGGCGGGCGGTCCAGCTCCTGGACCGGGTGGGCCTGCGCGACCCCGCCCGGCGGATCGACGCCTACCCGCACGAGCTGTCCGGCGGCATGCGTCAGCGCGTGGCCCTCGCGATGGCCGTCGCCAACGACCCCGCGGTCATCGTGGCCGACGAACCCACGACCGCGCTGGACACGACGGCCCAGGCCCAGATCCTGGACCTGATCGCGAAGGCCCGTACGACCACGGGAGCGGCCGTCGTGATCATCACGCACGACCTGGCGGTGGTCGCGGGCCTGGCCGACCGCATCCACGTCATGTACGCGGGCCGCTTCGTCGAGGAAGGCGCCGTGGACGAGGTCTACGAACGGCCTCGGATGCCGTACACGATCGGCCTGCTCGGCGCGGTGCCCCGCCTCGAGGCCGGCCGGCGCACCCTGACCCCGATCGAGGGACGACCGCCGGACCCGCTGCGCCTGCCCCAGGGCTGTCCCTTCGCGCCGCGCTGTCCGTGGGCCGTCGAGGCCTGTCACGAGGAGGAGCCCGTCCTGGAGATCCGGAACGGCGTCGGGCATCCGACCGCGTGCCTGCGCGGCGACGAGATCGGGCCGGCGCACGAGAGCGCACAACAGCGGGAAACGGACGGCTCGCAGACCCCGGGGGTGCCCGCGCAGCGGCCCGTGGTCCTGCGGATGGACGGGGTGGTGCACCACTACCCGGCCCGCCGGTCCACGCTGGGGTGGTCCAGGACGGACCGGGTACGGGCCGTGGACGGCGTCAGCCTGACCATCAGGGAAGGGGAGACCCTCGCCCTCGTCGGCGAATCGGGCAGCGGGAAGACCACGCTGCTGAGGCAGGTCGTGGAGCCCTCGCCGCACCGGCGGCACTCGGCCGGCACCGTGCGCGTGGCCGGGGAGGACGTCCGCCGCGCGACGCCCGGCCTGCGGCAACGGCTGAGCCGTCAGGTGCAGATGGTGTTCCAGGACCCCATCGCGTCCCTGGACCCGCGCATGACCGTCGAGGGCATCCTCACCGAGCCGCTGCTCGCGCACGGCTGGACGCGCGAGGCGAGCGCCCGCAGGGTCGCCCGCCTGCTCGACCTCGTCGGCCTCGGCGCGGAGCATCACGGCCGCTTCCCCGCACAGCTCTCGGGAGGCCAGGCCCAACGGGTCGGCATCGCGAGGGCGCTGGCCCTGCGGCCCAAGCTGCTGCTGCTCGACGAGCCCGTCTCGGCGCTCGACGTCTCCGCGCAGGCCACCGTGCTGAACCTGCTGCGCGAGCTGCGTGCGGAGCTGGGCCTCAGCTGCCTCCTGGTCACCCACGACCTGGCCGTCGCCGGGTACCTCGCGGACCGCGTCGCGGTCATGCACCTCGGGCGCGTCGTCGAGGCCGGGGCCATCGGCACGGTCCTCGCCCGGCCGTGCCATCCGTACACGCAGGTCCTGCTGTCGGCGGTGCCGCGGCCCGAGCCGAGTCTTGAGCGGGCCAGGGCCCGCCTTCCGCTGGTGGACGAGCCGCGGGAGCCGGTCGACCTCCGCGTCGGGTGCCGCTTCCGCCCGCGCTGCCCCCGCCATACGGACCTGTCGGCCGAGCAGCGGCGACGCTGCGAGACCGAGGACCCGATGCCGTCGGCCCAGGGAGGGGACCACACCGCGGCATGTCACTTCGCCGGCCCTCGCCAGGAACCCCCGTGAGGACCGCCCGGAGCAGCCCGCTCCAGCAACGGACCAGCCGGCCTGGAGGGGTGGAAATCGATAGTCACGCTCACAGGAGGCGGCCCTATGCGCCCTTCTCGTACGGTGGTCACGTCGCTGGTCGTGACCACCGCTTGCGCCTCACTCGTCAACGCCTGCTCGGCACACGAGGACAAGCCCGCGTCGGCAGGACCGGCCGCGAGCCAGGTCAACCCCGTCGACCGCGCCGACCTGAGGAAGGGAGGCGTGCTCGACTGGCCGGTGACCGTCATCCAGGAGAACCTCAACGTCCGCCATCTCGACGGCGGACACATGGACACACGCCGCATCGTCGAGTCGATGATGCCCGTCATCATGAAGAGCGACGACCGAGGCCGCGTGACACCGGATCCCGACTACCTCGTCTCCGCCCGGTCCCGCACGAAGGCCGGACGACAGCAAGTCACCTACCGCATCAACGACAAGGCGCGGTGGACCGACGGGTCCCCGATCACCTACCGGGACTTCGTGGCGAGCTGGCGGGCGCAGAACGGCAGGGACGCCGCCTTCCACGCGACCACGCACACCGGCTACGAGCTGATGGCCGAGGTGTCGAGGGGACCAGGCGGGGACCGGGAGGTCGTGGTCGACTTCGCCAAGCCCTTCGGGGAGTGGCGCTCGCTGTTCACCCCTCTGTATCCGGCATCTGTCATCCGTACGGCCAAGGGCTTCAACGACGGATTCAGGGGCGGGGCGAAGGTCACGGCGGGGCCGTTCAAGTTCGCGCGCCGTGACGAGAGCGCGAAGACACTGACCGTGGTGCGCGACGCCCAGTGGTGGGGGGACGCCCCTCTGCTGGACAGGATCGTGTTCCGCGCGCTCGACCCGAGCGCCCACGCCGGGGCCTTCGGCAACGGGGAAGTCGACTTCTTCGACGTCGGCGCGAGGGCCGCCGCGTACCGGTCCGCCCAGGCCACGCCCCACGCGCAGATCCTGAGGGCCGGATCGTCGAGGCATCACCAGTTGACGATGAACGGAGAAAGCCCGGTCCTGCGGGACGCCCGCGTCCGCAGAGCGCTGGCCCAGGCCATCGACCGCCGCAGGATCGCCCATGTCGCACTCCAGGGCGTCGAGTGGAAGGCCCGGCCGCTCGGCAACCACTTCCTCCTTCCCCAGCAGGACGGCTACCGGGACAACGCGGGCCGGGTCGGCACCTACGATCTCCCGGCCGCCCGCGCGGCACTCGACTCGGCGGGCTGGCGCCTCGACGGCAAGTTCCGGGAGAAGGGCGGACGGAAGCTCGAGCTGGACTACCTGGCCATGAGCGACGACGCCGAGACACAGAACGAAGGACGGGTCATCCAGGCCATGCTCCGTGAAGCGGGAGTCCGGCTGAAGCTCACGTTCGTCCCGGAGAACGTCCTCTTCGAGCGCTACGTCATCCCGGGAAACTTCGACCTCGTGACCGTCAGCTGGAACAGGAGGCCCTTCCCGGTATCGGTCAGCCGCAGTACCTACGTGAAGCCCAAAGGCAAGGACATCCAGTTGAACTTCTCGCGGACCGGGACGTCACGGATCGACGCACTGCTCGACGAGGCGGCGAGCGAGACGGACAAGCGGAAGGCCCTGGAGGTCGTCAACCGGGCCGACCGCTTGATCTGGCAGGAAGCGGCGGACATCCCCCTGTACCAGGAACCGGGCATCGTCGCGTCGAAGCGGACACTCGCCAACCTGGGAGCCCAGGGCTTCGCCTCCGTCACCTACCAGGACATCGGCTTCACCAAGTGAAAGGCGCGGCCCGTCAGTAGAGCCCTTCGAGGACGTCGCGGAACCGCGCGTGCACGACGTGCCGCGCGACCTTCATCGAGATGGTCAACTCGCCTTCCTCCAAGGACAGGTCACGCTCCAGCGTCAGGAACGCCTGGGCTCGAAAGTATTCCTGGAGCGACGCGTTCGCGCGGGTGAGCGTCCGTGCGAGTTCCCCCAGCAGCACCGGCTCCCGGACCAGTCGCGCGATGTCGGTGGGCAGGCTCCGGTCGGCCGCCCACCTCCGGGCGTATCGCTCATTGAGCGTCAGGAGGACCACGAGATGCGGTTTCCCCTCCCCGTAGGCGACCGCATGGGAGATCAGTGGATGCCTGCGCAACGCGCTCTCGACGGGATGCGGTGTCACCGCCACGCCGTGGGAGAGCTGGATCAGTTCCTTCTTGCGTCCGGTGAGCGTCAGATAGCCGTCCGCGTCGATGCTGCCGAGGTCCCCGGTGTGCAGCCAGCCGTCGCGCACCGTCCCGAATTCGTCCTCGTGGTAACCCCAGTAGCCACGGAACACGTTGGCCCCCCGGATCAGGATCTCCCCGTCGGGAGCCGTGGTGACCTCGACACCGGGCAGGGGCCTGCCCACCGTGCCCAGGCGGTAGTCCTCAGGGGTGTTGGTGGTGGCCGCCGCCGCTGTCTCCGTCATTCCGTAGCACTCGACGATGGGCACCCCGCAGCCCAGGAAGAAGGAGAGGACCTCCTGGGGCACCGGCGCGCCCGATACCGTCACCCTGCGCAGCGCGCCCCCGAAGTGCCCGCGGACCTTGGCGAACAGGGACGCCTCCGTCACGTCGAACCACTCCTTGAGGCGGGGCGGCAAGCTCTCCCCGCGGCTGAGGCGCTCACGCGCGTCCAGACCGGCCCGGGCCGCCTCCAGGACCAGGGACGCGTCCGCCTCGGTCCAGGAGGCGAGGATCGAGCTGTGGATCTGCTCCAGGGCCAGGGGGACGAGCGGCAGGATCTGGGGCCGGGCGGCGCGGATCTCGTCCACCAGGTCGTCGTCGGGGCCGCCGCGGCGGAAGGCGAGCGTGTACCGGGACCACCAGGCCAGGACCTGCATCAGCAGGGCGATGGTGTGCGGCCCGGTCACGACGAAGATCGTCCCGTTGGTGTGGTCCTCGGCCGCTTCGGGGCGGGGCGGCGGCTTCGGGTGCGCCCGCAGGACGCTGACGTAGTTGCCGTGGCTGAGGGCGCAGCCCTTCTTGGGGCCCGTGGTGCCCGAGGTGTAGATGATGGCCAGCAGGTCCTCCGCCCGCACCGCGTCCGCTCGCCGGGTCAGCTCCGCCGCGCCGACGCCGGCCCGTCCTCTGGCCCGCAGCTCGTCCAGGCCCAGCGTGTGCGCGGGGCGCCCCACCGGGTGCGGGGTCTTCGCCGGGACGTCCATCAGCACGGCGTGACGCAGCAGCGGCAGTCGGTGCCAGGCGGCCTCCACCTTCGCCAGCTGCGCCGCGTCCTCGCACACCACCACCCGGGCGCCGCAGTCACCGAGTACGTGGACGATCTCGTCGGGAACCGTCGAGGGGAGAAGGGACACCACGACGAGCCCCGACGCCGCGGCCGCCAGGAGCGTGGTGGTCCACTCCGGTCGCAGCCCGCTGAGCACCGCTACGCGATCGCCCGGCGCGAGCCCCAGCGCGAGCAGGCCACGTGCCGTGCCCTCGCTCAGGTCCCAGGCCTCGGCGTACGTCATGTGGTGCTGGTCGCCCGCGGGGCCGCGCCAGCGCAGCGCCGCCGCCGACGGCCACAGCTCCGCGTTCCGGCGTGCCAGGTGAGCCAGCGTCTCGCCGGGGTCGGCCGGATCCTCGCGGCCGCCGTCCTGGGCGATCTGCCCGTACGCGGGGGCCGGCGTGGTGCCGTCGACGTTCATACCGCTCCTTCGTCCAGGTCGGCGTGGAGCAGATAGCCCCGCTGCCGCAGCGTCGTGATGATCAGACCGAGGGGGGCGAGCCTGCGGCGCGTGCGCAGGATCCGGACGTCCAGGGCGTTGCGCCGGCCGATCTCGTCGTCGGGCCACACGCGTGCCGCGAGGGCTTCCCGGCTGACCAGCGCCCCGTAGGACTCGACGAGCGGTCGTGCGATCTCCGCCTCGCCCGCGGCCAGCGGCATGTGCCGTCCGGCGAAGCGCAGTACGTTCTCCATGTCGATCACCGGCTTGCGCAGCGAGGCCCTGGCCCGCAAGGTGTCGCAGCGCGCCCGCAGTTCTCTCTCGTCGACAGGCAGCCGTGCCCAGTCCTCCAGCGGATCCACGGTCGCCGGGGGCTGCTCCCCGGGGAGCACCAGGAGGAGCCGGGGCGCCTTGCGCAGGCGCAGCTCGTGGACCACGGCGGCCTGCTCCGGCCAGCGCAGCGTGGGGATGCCGCCCGTGGTGTGGTGGATGCTTCGGCGCCCTGTGGCGGCGGGAGGCGTGGTCTGCGCCCTGGGCCCGGGCGGGCCCGCCGGACGGCCGGGCCGAGGGGGGAGAGGGGGGAGCGGTGGGGGAGTGCCGATCATGTATGCGTCTTCCTGTGGCGCTGGGGACGTGTGCTCTGGGGAGGCCGATCCACCCGGCCGGCGTCCAGGGGAAGCCGGGCATCGCGGCGCCTGCGCGTCGCCGTCCTCGGCGACTTCAACTGGCCTCAGGAGCCGAGGCGGTCGAGCAGGAACCAGGTCCTGGTCCCCTGCGGCGTCCGGGCGCAGCCCCACGCGGAGGCCAACGCCTCCACGAGGAGCAGGCCGCGGCCGTTCTCCGCGAGCGCGTCCACGGGGGAGTCGGCGACCGCGGGGATGCCCTTGCGCCCCGCGTCATCGACGGTGACGACGAGCGATTCGCCCCCTTGCCGGATGCTCACCTCGACCGTCTCCTCGGCCTGGGGGCCCGCCTCCGCGTGCTGGACGGCATTGGACAGCAGCTCGCAGAACAGCAGTTCCACGGTGTCCACGTGCTCGCCCCACCCCCACTCGACCAGGGAGCGGCGCACCCGGTGACGGGCGCCGGGGACGGCACTGGCGGCAGCCGGCAGCCTGAGCCGCAGGGCACGGAAACCCGCCGCCCGAGGGGCTTCCCGGTCCGGCTGGGCGCACCGGACGTTTGCTTCCGGAGGGGCGGCCGGCGGTGGCTCCACGCCGTGCGGACGCCCGGCCTGCCCGTTCTCGGACCGGGTGCCCCGCACGGGCCTGGTCTCCAGTGCCACGATGCCGACGTTGTCGATGAGGGGAATCATCTCTGTCTCCTCGGTTCCGCTGTGCGGAGCTGTGAGGTCTCGCGCCTGTCGACACCCACAGGACCGCGCGGATAGATGCGCGTTCAATACGGGGCACCACCTATTGCGTGGTGGAACGCACGGAGGGGGGAACGTACGTAGGGGGGTGCGCCCCTGCGCCGGCCCGCCGGGTCGGCCGGGTGCTCGGGGCGCGACAATCCGCCCCCGCCAAGGCCTCGTGCGCCCCCGCCGACGGGTCGCGCTCACCGGGGCGAACTCTCTAAGCTGGACGTCTGACGGGAGTTCGGGTACGCCCCGTTCACACCTTGCAGAGGACGAGAACCGGTGACTCAGTCGGTGACTTCCGCGGACCTCTCCGGCATGCGGAGAGACGGCTTCACTCTGGTCGGCCGCCAGCGAGAGCTGGACGACCTCGTCGCCTCCCTGCGGAGCCTGCCGTCGGTCGTGATGGTCGAGGGAGAGTCCGGCTCCGGCAAATCACGCCTGGTGCGCGAGGCGGAAGTGCTGCTCACGGCCGATGGGACGCACGTGGCGACAGGCCTGTGCTACCCGCTGCGTGAGCCGTTCCCGTACGGCCCCGTCCTCCAGGCCGTCGGCATGGCGGCCGAGCACCTTCCGCCGGACTGCCTGTTGCCCCCCGAAGCCGCGACTCTGGCCACCTACCTGTCGGCTCTGGCCCCCCGTCTCGACGACTCGCGGCAGCCGAGCGCGGCGATGCCCGAGCGGCTCCGGCTCGTCCAGGGCATCCGAGCCGTCCTGCGGGCGGTCGAGCCCGTGGTGCTGGTC
Source organism: Streptomyces sp. NPDC045778 (assembly GCF_056431945.1). NCBI lineage: Bacteria > Bacillati > Actinomycetota > Actinomycetes > Kitasatosporales > Streptomycetaceae > Streptomyces > Streptomyces sp. NPDC045778. The sequence continues at coordinate 92,268 of NZ_JBWKJZ010000009.1, read as the reverse complement.
ATCGAGGACATGCACTGGGCGGACGAGGCCACGCGCGAACTGCTGTTCCTCATCGCCCGGGAACCCCCCGGCGGCCTTGGCCTCGTCCTGACCTACCGCGCGGAGGACCTCCCGCCCACCGAGCCCGTCCTCGGCAACGCGTACCGCAGGCCGATCGGTGTCTCCGGCGGCGAGATCCGGCTCCAGCCGCTCAGCGCGCAAGAGGTCACGGCTCTGGCGTCGGACGTCGTGGGGCGTGTGGCGGGCCACGCCCTCGGGCGGGTCCTCCACCGGCGCAGCGCCGGGCTCCCCTTGGTGGTGGAGGAGGACCTTCTCACGCTCCTGGACCGCCGCAAGAGGAGCGCCCCCCAAGGGCTCGAACAGGAGGTGGAGCTGCTCGGCCGGTCGCCGGCGCCGCGCTCCTTGAGGGAAGCCGTCCACGAGCGCCTCGCCGAGCTGCCCGAGCCCGCCGCCCGCCTCGTGGAGGCGGCCGCGGTCCTCGCCGTCCCCGCCGGTCAGGACGTCCTGGCGGAGGTGGCGGGACTGGCGGCCCAGCAGTCCACGACCGCCCTCATCCAAGCCCTGCACCGATCGCTCCTGCACGAGTCGGAACCCGCCCAGTACGCCTTCCGCCACGTGCTCGCGCAACAAGCCGTGTACGGGGACCTCCCAGGGCCGAGACGCCTGGACCTGCACAAGCGGGCGCACACCGTGCTGCGGGCACAGCGGCGGCCCGCGCTGGTCCAGATCGCCCACCACAGCAGAGCGCTGGGGGACAAGCAGACGTGGCTGCGCGAGGCGGAGGCGGCGGCCCGCGAAGCCGTCACCGTGGGGGACGACGGCATCGCGTCCCAGCTCCTCCACGGAATCCTCGACGAGGAGGGAGTACGACCGGAAGTGCGGTCACGCGCCGCCCTCGCCCTCTCCGACATCGCGCACAAGTTCACGCGCTTCGCACACCATCTGGCCATCATGCGGCGGCTCGTGGACGACTCCACGCTCCCCGTCCAGACCCGCGGCCGAGTGCGGCTCACGCTCGCCCAGGTCCTCCTGAACCAGGCGGGCGACGTGACTTCCTCGTACCGAGAGCTGATGAAGGCGGTGGAGGAGCTGGCGCCGTGGCCCCCTCTCGCCGCGTCCGGCATGCTCAGCGCGGTCTTCTACGAGCGCACGCTGACACCCGCCGAGATCGATCTGTGGGTGGACCGCGCCGAAGAGGCCCTCCGGGGCTGCGTGGACGAGTTCCGCCTGGCCGAAGTCGACAAGGCGAAGTTGTTCCTGATGTCGAAGAGGGGCGACGCGAGCCTCTGGGAGCGGGTCGATGCCCTCCCGCGTCACTCCCCCCATCCCGAGACGCGAAGGCAGCAGCTCATCGCCCTGTACAACGTCGGAGCGCACGCGCTGAACCGAGGAGAGGACGCGCGTGCGGCCGAGGTGCTGCACGAGGTCGCGCGGCTGACGGCCGACGGCGTCAACCCCTCCCTGGAGTGCTTCGCCCGGACTCAGTTGTTGCGGTGCGACTGGTTGGCCGGGGCGTGGTCCGGCATCGAGGAGCGCTTCGACGAACTGAACGCCATGTGCCCCGACATGAACGTCGCACGGCGGGAACAGGCCCTCATCTGCGGCAGCATGGCGGTCTGCAAGGGGCAGTGGAGCACGGCCCTTGAGCACTTGGACTTCGCTCGACGTGCCGGTCGGCGCATCGGCGGGGCCATGTGCCTCGTGCATGCCGCGGCGGCGACCGCCGAACTCCATCTCGCCCGCGAGGAACCGGACAAGGCGTGGGAAGCGCTCGGTCCGGCGGTCCGGCTGCTCCGGTCCGCGGCCATTTGGTACCGGACCCTGGGCGCGGTCCAGGCCGCGGTCCGTGCCGGCCTGGCGACCGGCCACCGCACGGAAGCGCAGGACCTGGTGGACGAAGCGCTGGCGGCGCGGGGAAGCTACTTCGCGCCGGCGGCGGACGCCGAACTCCACGTCGCTCGTGGCCTGTTGGAGCAGGCCACCGACCCCGCCACCGCGGCCCAGCGGTTCCAGCAGGCCCGCGACCTGTGGCGAGCCATCGGCCGGCCCTACCCGGCGGCCCGGGCGGCCGAACTCCTCGCCGGGTGCCACGCCGGCCCGGAGGCCCGCCTTGACCCCGGCTCCCTCGACGAACCGCTGGACACCTACAGCAGGCTGGGAGCCACCGCTGACCTCGCCCGCTGTCGGCACGCCTTGCGGCAGGCGGGCGCGAAACGCCCTGCCACACCCGGGCGGCGTGGCTATGGGGAAGACCTCTCGCCCCGGGAGGCCGAGGTGGCCCGCCTGCTCGCCGAAGGCGCCAGCAATCGCGACATCGCGCAGGCGCTCTGCCTCTCGGTGCGCACGGTCGAGCACCATGTGGCCCGGACCCTGAAGAAGCTCCGGGTGGACCACCGCGCCGAGGTGTCCGGAGTCCTCGACGCGCAGGCCGGTGACAGCTCGTCTCGCTGAGCGTGGCGACGGCCCTCGCGGGCTGCGGGGGCGGTGGCGCGGACATGCGTCGGCCTCTGCCGGAGTGGTTCTCCGGCAGAGGCCGTGGTCCGAGCTGGTGTCGGCTATCCCCGGGCGCGGATCCGCTTGGCGTGCCACTCGCCGTTGACGTACGAGGCCTCCACCAGGGCGTAGACGCCGACGCGCATGGGGCCGTAGTACTCGGCGCCGTACCGGAGGCTGAAGCGCATCGTCCCCTTCGACGTGGCCAGTTCGAGGTAGTCGTCCTTGAAGGCGGTGATCTTGCCGAAGAACTGCGTGATCGCGGCCGGGGCGCGTACGACCTGCGTGGGCCGGTGGTCCGCGGGAGCCGCCTGCGCCGTCGACGCGAACGTCCCCACGGTGCCGATCAGCCCGATGACGACGGACGCCAGGGTGACCAAAAAGTTTCGGGACCTGCTCATATCGCACTCCTCGATGCCGGTGCCGGTTACCCCAAAAGGAAAAAAGAATGGGGGAGCCGGGCGGTGATCTGACACCCCGAACCATATCTGTGAGGCCTGCGGGGGAATGGGTTTGTTTCGCTCTTCTTGCGGCGGCCGGGCCGGGATTTATCGAGGCTTCTCGCCGTGCCACGAGAAACGCCCGGGAATCCGCTTCTGCGGATTCCCGGGCGAGTGGGCGACGGCGCCCTGACTACCAGGTGACGATCACCTTGGCGGTGTGGACACCGCCTTCGACGGTGGCCGTGACGCCGGCCTGGGCGCCGACCTTCAGGTGGCCGATCCAGTACGCGTCACCGGTGAGCAGCACGGTCACGACCGTCCCGCCCGTGGCGACCTTGACGTGGTCGTCCGCCACGGCCGTGAGCTTGCCCTGGAAGTGCACGTACTGACTCCGGGCCGAGGCGCCGGCTCGCGCGGAGGGCGCCGGCTCGGCCGCCTGCGCGGTACCCGCGACCGCGACGCCCACCGCGCCCACCAGGGCGGTGGAGCAGAGAATACGGGCGATATTACTGGAGACGTTGAACATGGATGTCCTTCTTTCCGAACGAATAGGGGCGGGGCGAGAGGGATTTCCCTTTCGGCCCTCGGTCAGGTTAATTGCTTTCCGGAGGGCGCGGAATTTCCTTTCCTTTTCCTTGCGGTCTCGCGGTACGTTCCCCCGCCCGCGAGGGAAAGCCGTCGGCTGAGCACACAGCACAGCAGGAGAACACCGATGGGAAGCACCATCGCGGCGCGCCAGGCGCTGACGAACGTCTGCTGGGAGACGGTGTCGATGTAGTCGGCGAAGGCGCCGGCCTCCCGCGGGGACAGGCCCGCGGGAGCCTGCGGCCGCGCGAGGCTATCGCCGGACGGACGCAGCAGGGAATCGGCGAAAGGACCGCGCAGCCGGGAGGGCAACCCCTCCCCGGCGGCCCTGGCGTGCGCCGGCAGTTCGGCGGAGAGACGCATGCGCAGGAGGGACCCGACGGCGACCCCGCCCAGGACGCCGCCGATCTGCCGTGCCGTGTTGAGCACCCCCGACGCGCCGGACGCCAGGGACGGAGGGACGCTCTGAAAGGCGATGGCCGTCACGGGGGCGAGGGTGCAGCCGATGCCCGCGTCGGCGATCAGCATCGGCGGGAGCAGCTGCCACGCGCTCATGCCCGGGCGGACACACACGACGATGAGGACAAGCCCCGCCGCGTAGACGAGGACACCGACGGTGAGCAGCCGGGCCGTGCGCGCGCCCTGGCTCCACCTGCCCACCACGACGGCGACGACACCGACGGCGAGAGCGGACGGGGCGGTGATCATCGCGGCGGCGAGTGGGTCGTTGCCCAGGATGTTCTGGAGGTAGAGCAACAGCGGCAGCGCGGTGCCGACCACCGCGAAGTGAACCCCCGCCCCGACGACCGCCACCCGCACGAAGGAGCCCTGGCGATACAGGGCTCGCGGCACCAAGGGCTCCCCACGCGCGCGCCGTTGCTGCGCGACGAGACACCCCAGCAGCGCAACGCCGGCGCCCACCCAGGCCCAGGAGACCACCGACGCCGTACCGCCGGGCCGGCCGTACTCCAACAGCCCGTAACAGAAGGCTGCCAGACCACCCGTCACCAAGAGCGTGCCCGCGACGTCCCAGCGGTGCGGGACCCGCGGGCGGTGATCCGGCACGACCACCACCGCGAGGACGAAGGCGACGCAACCGATCGGCACATGCGCCAGGAAGATCCACTCCCAGCCCCCAAGGGCGATCAGGACCCCGCCCGCCAGCGGCCCCGCCACGGCGGAAAGGCCGATCACGCCGCCCCAGACGCCGAACGCCGCGCCTTGCAGCCCGGGTGGGAACAGGACGGTGATGAACGCGCTGGTCTGAGGCGTCAGCAGCGCCGCACCCACGCCCTGGACCACGCGCAGGGCGATCAACTCCCGGATGTCGCCGCACAGGCCGCACCCGCCGGCCGCGACCGTGAAGACCGCGAGCCCTGCCAGGTACAGACGCTTGGGGCCGAAGCGGTCCCCGAGCCGCCCTCCGGTGATCAGCAGGGCCGCGTAGGTGAGGACGTAGGCGTTCACCACCCACAGCGCCTCACCGAGGCCGGCGTCGAACTCACCGATCATGACGGGGACGGCGGCGTTGACCATCGTCGTATCCATGACGATCGCGAAGAAGCCGGTGCACAGCACCGCGAGGATCGGCCACGGTCGGCGAGGGGGCGCAGGGGGCATGAGGGCGACGGCCCTTCCATGAGAGCGGTACTGCCGGGAAAGGGGCTAGCGGGCGGTGTAGCCGCCGTCGACGACGAGTTCGGCGCCCGTGACGTAGGAGGCCGCGGGCGACGCCAGGAAACCGACCGCGGCCGCGACCTCCTCCGGGCGGGCGGCGCGGCCCAGCGGTGTCGCGTCGATGGCCCGCCGCACGAACCGTGCCGGGGCGGCGCCGGTCATGGAGGTGGCGACCATGCCGGGGTAGACGGCGTTCACCCGGATCCCGCTGGGCGCGAGTTCGACGGCCGCGGCGGTCGTCATGGAGCGCACGGCGCCCTTGGCCGCGTGGTAGGCGAACGAGGCACCGGAGCCCACCAGTGCGTACACCGAGGCGATGTTGACGATCGCGCCACCGCCTGCGGAGCGCATGCACGGGGCGACGGCCTTCATGCCGAGGAACGTTCCGCGCTGGCAGACGCGGACCACGCGGGTCCACTCCTGCTCGCTCGTGGCCTCCAGCGGCTGATGCCCCAGCACCCCGGCGTTGTTGACCAGGACGGTCAGACGGCCGAAGCGGCGGCGGGCGAGGCGGGTCGCCCGGGCCCACGCCTCGGGCTCGGTGATGTCGAGCGCGCATCCCAGCGCGCGGCCGGGGCCGCCCGAGCCGTTGAGGACGGCCGCGGCCCGCTGGCAGGCCTCACCGTCCAGGTCGGTCACCAGCACTCCCATGCCGCGCGCGAGGAAGTGCTCGGTGACGCCCCGGCCGATACCGCCGAGGGCGCCCGTGACCAGGGCCACCTGGCTGCCCGCGGTCACCACGCGCCGGCCTCGGCGCCCGGCAGCCAGGCGAGTGCCGCTGCGTGCCCCCCGGCGTGCGTCAAGGAGACGCGGGGGCGGGGCAGGCCCTTGCCCCGCAGGAGGTGCCCGGGGGCGCCGCCGAGCCGGACCGTGGGTCCGGCGCCGGGCAGCCGGAGCACTTCGACCGCCCGGCAGAGCACGGGATCGGCCGGCAGGCCCAGGAGCGACGCGACGGCGATCTTCGCGGCTTTTCGCGCCGCGAGGTGCTCGTGCGCACGGTGGAAGCCGCGGCAGAAGGAGATCTCTTCGGCGGTGAGCCACTCGTGCCAGCACGCGGCGTCCGCGCCCGGAATCCGCGCCGGCTCGAGAAGGACGAGCGCGGATGCCGCCATCAGCGCACCGCCGTGTCGGCTGCGGCCACCGGGCCGGCGTACGGCGTAAGGACGAGGGAGGCGTACGTGCCACCCCAGTTGGCGGCCGTCACCAGACAGGCCCTGCCCGCGTCGGCGGACGCCTGGAGAAACGCGTTCACAGGCCCGGGCGCCGACGTCGCGGAGACGCCTGGGCTCCAGCCACTGCGGACGGTCTCGACGGCGCAGACCGCGGACATCAGCGGGGTGGTGCTGTGCACATGCCCGACGTACGGGCTGAGATTGCTCAGCCGCACCTGTCCGGGGTGCCACACCCGGGTCAGGGCGGCGACCTCGGCGGTGTCGATGGCGGCGGTGCCCCGCGCGTCCCCGTAGACGGTGCCGATGTCGTCCGCCGCCATCCCGGCGTGATCGAGGGCGCGGGTGAAGCTCTCGGCCCAGGACACACCCGAGGGGTCGTTCCCGGCGACGCGGTAGGCGTCGGAGGTCACCGCGTGGCCCTTGACCTCGGCGAGGATCGTCGCGCCGCGGCCCAGGGCGTGTTCGAGGGACTCCACGACCAGCGCGGCACCGCCCGCGCCGAGCACGGTGCCGCCGGTCGGCGCGGCGTAGGGCCGAAGGGTGTCGGCGGAGAGCAGGCCCAGGCGGTCGAAGCCCTGGTGGAGCAGCGGGGTCAGTTCGTCCGCGCCGACCGCGAGCATGGCGTCGGCCTCTCCCCGCCGTACGAGGTCGGCGGCGTAGGCCAGGCCGCTGAGGCCGGAGACGCAGCCCGTGGCCAGGGTGGAAAGGGGGCCCCGGATCTGGAGGGCGAGGCAGGCGTGACCGGCCGCCGCGTTCATCACCGAGTTGGGGAAGAGCCGGGGGTTGACCCGGTGCGGGCCCACGGTGCCGATGGTCTCGCTGAGCTGGGCGACCGTCTGCATGGGCCCGCTGAAGGTGCCGAAGACCATGCCGACGCGTTCGGCGTTCGCCTTCGTGATCCGCAGACCGGCGTCGCGCACGGCGAGACGGCTGGCGGCGAGGGTGAGCAGGCCGATCTGGTCGAGGCGCCGCGCGTAGGCCGGGTCCACGTGACGTCGGCATTCGGCGCTGTCGACCTCCGCGGCCCGGCGGGTGCGGGACAGGGACACATCGGTCAGGTGGGCGGCCCCGATGGCACTGGTGCCCACGCGCAGCGCGTCGAGGAAGGCCTGCCGGCCGCTGCCCAGCGCGGTGACGGGCCCCGCGCCGGTGATGACCACCCGGTGGTCGGGGCGGTCCGCGGGCGGCACCGGGCGCCGGCCCAGGACGAGGGAGCAGTTGTTGCCGCCGAAGGCGAAGGAGTTGGAGACGACGACGTCCAGGGCCTGCGGACGGGCGTGGTTGGCGACGACGTCGCGGGGGACGCCGTCCGGCTCCGCGACATTGACGGTGGGGGGCAGGACCCCGTCGCGCAGGGCCAGGACACAGGTGGCGGCCTCCATGGCGCCCGCGGCCCCGAGCATGTGCCCCACCTGGGACTTGGTGCTGCTCATGGGGACGGGGGGCGCGGGCGCGAAGAGGTCCGCCACCGCCTTGGTCTCGGCCTTGTCGTTGGTGGGGGTGCCCGTCCCGTGGCCGTTGACGTAGTCGACGTCCGCTGGTGTGAGCGAGGCCTGGGCGAGGCTGCGGCGCATGGCCCGGTAGGCGCCGTTGCCGGCCGGGTCGGGGGCCGTGGCGTGATAGGCGTCGCTGGTCGTGGCGTAGCCGAGGACGTAGCCGAGGGTAGGGGCACGGCGGTCCCGGGCGAGGGAGTCCGCCTCCAGGACGAGGAAGGCGGCCCCCTCGCCGAGACTCGTGCCGGTACTGCGCGAGTAGGGCGCGCAGGGTTCGGTGTCCAGGGCGTTGAGGCTGTCGAAGCCGGCGAGGGAGAGGATGTCGAGCACGTCGACACCACCGGCGATCATGACGTCCGCGCGGCCCTCCCGGATGGCGTCCACCGCGTACCCGATCGAGTTGGACCCGGCCGCGCAGGCGTTGGAGAGCACCACCTTGGGGCCGCGGAGCTGGAAGGCCACGCTGATCGCGTCCGCCGAGGTGTACAGCGGGTAGCTCGTCAGGCGGTGGCGCCTGCCCGCCGCGGGGCCGCCCTTGAGGATGTCCCAGTGGAACCGCTCCCCGTGCTCAAGGCCCCCGACGGAGGTGCCGACCGCCACACCCACGCGGTACGGGTCGTACGCGGTCAGGTTCAGGCGCGCGCTCGTGACGGCCTCCTGCACGGAGGCCAGCGCGAGGCGCGTCGCGCGGTCGGGCCGCATGCCGAGGTGCCGCACGCGCGCGGGCACGGACCGCACCTCGCCCGCGTAACGGCAGCTGAGGGTGGAGACGTCGAGGCGCTCGGTCTTGCCGATGCCGCCCGCGCCGCTCCGGACGGCCTGCCAGACCTGCTCGGCGCCCGTGCCGAGCGCGCAGCTGATGCCGATTCCGGTGACGGCGACACTCTCCGGGCGCCGGGTGCTGAGGCTCATGGTTCCTCCTGTTCGCTGCGTCGCGCCGCAGCCGCTGCCGTGTCGGGGAGCCGGATGCTGACGGGCTCAGTCGAGGGGGACGCCGAGGCTGGTCGCCGTCAGGAAGGGCGCGGAGACGGTGCGCACCACCGCGCCGGTCCCGCCCAGGCCGAACTCCTGGCCCGAGGCGGCCACGGCGTGGTCGACGGCGGCGGTGCCGATGAACCGGCCGAGCTGGGGGGACCACACGCAGTGCGTCACGAGGCCCACTTCGGCGTCCGCGACCGTGACGGGGGTGCCTCGGCCGGGCGCCGCGTCCAGGCCTCGTTCCGCGGTCCAGCACACCGGCGAGCGGTGCTCGTGCGGGTGCCTCTCGTCGAGGGCGGCGCGACCCACGTGGTCCTGGCCGGGGTCGAGCATCCACTGGAGGCCCACGTCGAAGGGGGTCACGGGGCCGCCGGTGTGCTCGTTCTCGTGGCTGGCGAAGCGGACCTCCATGCGGCAGACGTCGACCGCTGCCCTGCCGCACTCCACCGCGCCCTGCGCGACCAGCTCGGCGCGCAAGGACGCCGCGTGGCCGGAGGGGACGTAGAACTTGTAGCCGTACTCGCCGGTGACACCGGTCCGCGAGAGGGTCATCGGGCCGCCGGCCCACTCGACGCCGACGCAACTGCGGTAGGACAGCGAGGCGATGGGGAAGTCGAGATACGCCTGCGCGATTTTGAACGAGGAGGGGCCTTCGACGCCGAGCACCGTGAGCTGCGAGCTGACGTCCTCAAGCGTGACACCGGGGCGGCCGGCGGCGGTCGCCAGCAGCTGGGCGGTGGCGGCGGCGGCCTGGTCCGGCCAGATCTCCAGGAGGTACTCGGTGCCGTGGCAGTGGACGAGCACCTCGGCGACGATCGTGCCGTCCTCGCGGAGCAGCAGCGACGAGGTGCTCTGGCCTTCGAGGAGGAAGTCGACGTTGCGCGTCCCGACCTGCCCCAGGTAGGCCCCCGCCTCGGGGCCGGTGACGGTCAGCAGGCCCGCGCCGTCGTAGTCGACGAGGCCCACGCCCTGGCGCAGGGCCGTGTACTCCTCGTCGGTGGTGGTGCGGTGAGTGGACATGGTTCGTCTCCAAGGGTGGCTCGGTGGAAGCTGTCAGTACGCAGATGGGGCGGGGCGGGGCGAGGGGAGGTCGCCCCGGCGCCTCCGGGCCCCCGTTCCCGGTGACCTTGCGGTCTCAGGGGGCGAGTTCGCTGACGGCCAGACGCGCGGTCATCACCAGGTCACGGCCCACCGCCGCCTGGCCCGTGACCGAGATCAGGCCGCCCAGCCGGGGGCCGCTGCGCACGCGTACGGTCACCTGGTCGCCGGGGAGGACGGGCTTGAGGAACTTGGCCTGACGGATTTCGGCGAGGTAGCCGACCCGGTCGGCGACGTCCGCCACGAGGTCGCCCGTGGCCGAGCGCGCGGCGGCGCTGCCGTAGACGACCGCGGCGAGTTGGGCCACGCACTCGACCAGGAGGACGCCCGGGTAGAGCATGCGGCCGGGGAAGTGACCTGCCAGGACGGCGTCGGAGGCGGTGACGTTCTTGACGGCCTCCGCGCTGCTGCCGGGTTCGAGGGCCGTGACGCGGTCCAGCAGGAAGAAGGGGTGGCGGTGCGGCAGCAGCCGGGCGATGTCGTCGGCGCCGAGCACCGCTCCGCCGGGCGGCAGGGGGAGGGGGGCGGTCATGCGCGCGCGCCCTCGATGTGGTCGACAAGGCGGTTCAGCGACAACAGGCTGTGGGTGTCGTCGTCGGTGACGGTCACGCCGAAGGTGTCCTCCACGGCCATGGCCAGTTCGAGGGTGTCGATGGAGTCGAGTTCCAGGCCGCGGCCGAACAGCGGCTGGTCGTCTCCGATGGAGCGCGGGTCGACGTTCAGGGCGAGCCGTTCGACCAGCAAGGCCTTCACTTGTGCGCACAGCTCCTGCCGGGCGGCTGCCCGGCAGGTCGCCTCGTCGAGTGTCATCACCATGGTGTTCTCCCTGGGTGGAGGGCGGATGGAGGTCGTCGTGAGAAGGAGGGAAGTCGTCGCGAGACGGAAGGGAGCGCCCGCGAAGGGGAGGGGAGTGGCCGCGAGGCGGGTGGGCGGGGGCGTCGGCGCTAGCAGATGAGGCCGCCGTCGACGACGAGGGAGGACCCGGTCACGTAGGCGGCCGCGTCGCCGAGCAGGAACCGCACGGCGGACGCGACCTCCTGGGGCTGCCCGATGCGGCCGAGCGGGACGTGCCGCAGGCTGTCCGCGAGGCGCCCCGAAGGGACCTGCCGGGTCATCGATGTGTCGATGAAGCCGGGTACGACGCAGTTCACGCGGACGCCGTAGGGGCCGAGTTCCTTGGCGAGCGCCTGCGTCAGGGCCACACTCCCGGCCTTGGCCGCCGCGTAGTTGGCCTGGCCCACCGGGGGGCGTACGGCACTCGTCGAACTCACCGTGACGATGGACCCGGTGCGGCGTCGCGCCATGAGGCGGGCCGCGGCGCGCGTACACAGGAACGCGCCCGTGAGGTTGGTGTCGATGACCTTGCGCCACTTGGCCTCGCCCATCATGAGGGCGTAGCCGTCCTGGGTGATGCCGGCGTTGTTGACGAAGGCGTCGAGACGACCGTGGTCACTTCTGATGGAACGGAACATGTCCTCGACGGCGGCTCCGTCCGCGACGTCGGCCTGCACCAGCCGGGCCCCGGGGTCGATCGCCTGGACCTGGGCGAGGGCCTCACGGGCCTGGTCGGGCTTCCCGCGGTGATTCATGAGCACCGTGGCGCCGCCGCGGGCCAGTTCGAGGGCCACGGCCAGGCCGATGCCGCGGGTGGCTCCGGTGACCAGGGCGACGCGTCCTTGAAGATCGCTCACGTCACTGTTCCTTGTTCGAAGGATCCGAAGGGTTCGAAGGATCCGAAGGGTTCGAAGGGTTCGAAGGGGGATGCGACGCGGCGGAGACTCGCCGGGCCGGGTGGCTCGGGAGCGCGCCGCAGCGCCTCCGCGGTCGTCAGGTGCTGTGCCGTGCGGGCCATCTCGCGGGCGAGGCCGCGCAGCACGCGGCCGGGCCCCGCTTCCACATAGGTGTCCACGCCGCACGCGGCCAGGGAGCGCATGGCGTCACGCCAGCGCACCGGGGAGATGACTTGCGCCAGCAGGTCCTGGCGGTAGGCCTCGATGTCGGTGACGCGCAGACCGGTGGTGCTGGAGACGAAGGGGATGGCCGGTGGGGCGAGCGTGACCTCGGAAAGGTGCTCGGTGAGACGTCGGTGCGCGCTGTTCATCAGCGGCGAGTGGTACGCGCCACCGACGGGCAGCAGTCGGGCCCGCAGGGCTCCGGCGGCACGCGCGGCGGCGACGACGTCCTCGATCGCCGCGCGGCTTCCGGCCACCACGGTCTGGCGCGGCGAGTTCCAGTTGGCCACGACCGCGACCTCGTCGTCGACCGAGGCGGCGCGGCACAGCTTCCGCACCGCCTGCGGCGTGAGGCCGACGATCGCGGCCATGGCGCCCCGGCGCGTGCCGGCCGCCTCCGCCATCGCCCTGCCCCGATGGGAGACCAGGGAAAGGGCGGTGTCCTGATCGAGGCACCCGCACGCCACCAGCGCCGTGTACTCGCCCAAGCTGTGGCCGGCGACCACATCGGGCTCCCAGCCCTGGCCGCGCAGCTGCGCGAGGGCGGCGAGGGACCAGGTCAGCACGAGTACTTGGGCCACTTCGGGGTCGGCGAGCGCCGCGGCGTCGGCGCGCTTCATCAGGTCCCGCACCGGCAGCCCGGTGACGTCCTCGGCCCGGTCGGCCAGGGCGTCGGCAGCGGGCCCCCACCGCTCCATCTCGTAGCCCATGCCGGGGAATTGGCTTCCCTGTCCGGGAAAGACGAAGGCCACGGCCGGACTCATGGGCGGGGCCCCGCGTCCTGAGCCGCCGCCCACGCGAGAGCCATGCCGGACGCCAGGGGTGATGACGCCCCGACGACGTCGAGCCGCTCGGCCCGGGCCCAGTCGCCGAGGGGCCCGCTGAGCCGTACGTTCCAGGGCTGCTCGGTGAGGCCGCCGGTGGGGATCTCTACGTGGATGTCGGCGAGGCGCGCCTTCGCCGGAAGGCCTCCGGCCGCCTTGACGACGCTCTCCTTCACGCCGAAGAGGTGGCCGAGGATGTCCACGAAGGTGCGGTCCGCGGTGGCGAGTTCCCGTGCGGCGCGCCTTTCCTCCGGCGTGAAGTACCGCTGGGCCAGCCCTTCCCCGCAGCGCGCCAGGGCAAGCTCCCAGCGGCGCAGGTCCACCAGGTCCACGCCTGCGGAATGGAGAGGCGCCGGGGTGCTCCCGACTTCCTGAGGAATTCTCATGGACTGGTCTCCGCCCGTTCGGAAGGGAGGTGAGTTCGGAAAAGCGGCCGATTCGCTTACCTGAAAGAGGCCGGTCCGCCTACGGAAATAAGGCCGATCCACGTACAGAGAAGCAGCCGATCCGTGTACGGAAAGGGACCCCGTTTCTCCGGGAATTCAGCCGGACGGCAGGAAACTAAAGTCGGCAACAATCGCTTGTCAATGGAGGCGCAATATTCCCGTCAGGCCTCAGGGGTCCGGAGAGCAGCCGCTGAAAGATTCGCGCAATTGATGAAAGGCGGGAGAAACATTCGAGGGCCGCGGCCTCCTCCTGCGGTTGTCTGGTGACGGACGGCGCGGCGCCGACGGCCGCGGCGCGGCCCCGAGGGCGAGGAGCGCCATGGGGAGGGGTCGCGGAGAGGCGTCTCAGGCACGCGCCTCAGACCTCAGGCACGGCACCCCCGCAGGCGCGCCCCCCCGGCAGGTCCGCCCTGAGGCGCGCGCCGCAGAGAAGCCGCTCGGAGAGGATCGAGGAGACCATGCCACGTCTCGTGCAGTCGGCCACCAACATCATGCGTGACGTCAGCGTGGAGGCCACAGCTCGTGTCCGCTGGGGCGAGTGCGACCTTCAGGGGCACGCCTACTACGCCAGTTACATTCCCTGGTTCGACCTGGGGCGCGAGAAGTTCGCCCTGGACGTGGGCGCCGACTACCGCAAATACCAGATCGCGACCACCGATCTGCACGTCCGCTACCACCAGCCGGCCAAGTACCTCGACGAGCTGGTGATCAGGACATGGGCGGCAGCGCCCGGCACCCTCACCTATTACTACGAGATCTACCGGAAGCAAGGTGGTCGGCTCGTCGCCGAGGCACGCACCGTCCATGCGTTCGTCGACGCGGAGCGCGGTGTCCTGACCAAAATCCCCGACGACATGCATCACGCCTTCGTGGAATTCCTGGAGGCCCACCGAAGGCGGAAGAGGACCCCGCTCCCGAAGGAGGGGGCGGACGCGCTCCCTGCGTCCGGACAGGAAATCGCGATGGTTTCGCCCCGACAGTCTGGAGAGACGTCATGAAGGACGGTGCGCTGGACCGCCTGCGCGGACAGCTGCTCGGCGAGGTGGTGGGTCCACGGGACGCCGCTTACGACGACGTCCGCCGGGTCTACAACGCGATGATCGACAAGCGCCCCGCGGTCATCGCCCGGTGCCTGGGAACCGCGGACGTCGTCGCGGCGGTGCGCTTCGCCCGCGAGGAGGGGCTGCTGATCGCCGTGCGGGGCGGCGGACACAGCGTCGCCGGGCACGCGATGTGCGACGACGGGCTGGTCATCGACCTGTCCCTCATGCGGGGCGTGCACGTCGACCCCGTGCGCCGCACCGTGCGCGTGCAGGGCGGGGCACTCCTCGGGGACGTGGACCGGGAGACGCAGCTGCACGGCCTGGCCGTTCCGACGGGGCAGATGTCCGAGACAGGCATCGCCGGCCTGACCCTGAACGGCGGCGTGGGCATGATGCTCCACAAGTACGGGCTGACCTGCGACAACCTCCTGTCCGCCGACCTGGTCACCGTGGACGGCGGCCTGGTGACCGCCCGCGCCGACAGCCATGAGGAACTCTTCTGGGCGCTGCGCGGCGGCGGGGGCAACTTCGGCGTGGTCACGTCCTTCGAGTTCCAGGCACACCCGGTCGGGCCGATGATGCTGGCCGGCTTCCTCGCCCACCCTGTGGAACGCGCGGAGGAGGTCCTCGCGTTCCTGCGGGACTTCAGCGCCACGAGCCCCGCGCACCTCAGCGCCGACGCGCTGTTCATCCACGCCCCCGAGGCGGACTTCGTGCCCGAGGAGTTCCAGGGCGTGCCCATGGTGACCCTGTTCGTCCGCTACTTCGGCCCCATGGCGGACGCCTGGCAGACCGTGCAGCCCCTGCGGGACTTCGGCAGCCCGCTGTACGACAGCATCGGCCCGATGCCCCTGGTCGCGGTGCAGTCGATGCTCGACACCTTCACCCCGGCGGGCAACCAGCACTACTGGACCAGTGAGTTCCTGCCCGCCCTGGGCGCGGAGGAGATCGCGGCCGTCGCGGCCATCGGCGGCGATATGCCGTCGTCACTCACCACCATCAACGTCCACCCCTTCGACACGGCGGCCACGGACGTCCCCGCGGACGCCACCGCGTTCGCTCATCGCGAGGACAGCTGGCTGATCCATGTGATCTGTCAGTGGAAGGACCCCGCCGAATCGGACCGCTGCCGAGCCTGGGTCAAGAAGGCGAGTTCCCATCTCAAGGCCTTCGGCCACGGGAACACCTACCTCAACACCACGTCCGACGACGACGAGACCGACCGCGTCCGCGCCTTCTGGGACGACACCCGCCTCGCCCGTCTCGCCCGGGTCAAGGCGACGTACGACCCGGAGAACGTGCTGCGGTTCAACCACAACATCACCCCAGCACCCCGACGGGCCCCGCGGTGAACCGCTCCCGCCGTGTGCACGTGGTGATCGTCGGAGCTGGGATCAGCGGCCTCGGCCTGGGCATGGCCCTCAAGCGGGCGGGCCACCACGACTTCACGATCCTGGAGCGGGCCGACGACATCGGCGGGGTGTGGCGCGACAACACCTACCCCGGCGCCGCCTGCGACATCCCGGCCCCGCTGTACTCCTACTCGTTCGCGCCGTACGCCTGGTCGCAGCGCTACGCGGGCCAGCAGGAGATTCTCGGATATCTGCGCCGGTGCGCGGACGACCACCGGCTGCGCGGCCACCTGCGCCTGGGGACGGAGGTCCGCTCGGCCCACTTCGACGAGCACACGCGACGCTGGCGGCTGCACACCCGGGCCGGGGACATCCTGGAGGCGGACGTCCTGGTGCCGGCCTGCGGCCAGTTGAGCAGCCCCGCCGCGCCCCGGCTGCCCGGCACGGAGCGCTTCACGGGACGGATCGTCCACTCGGCGCGCTGGGACCACGGCCTCGACCTGGCCGACCGCAGAGTCGCGGTGATCGGGACCGGCGCGAGCGCCTTGCAGATCGTGCCCCAGGTGGCGCGGCAGGCCGCGCACCTGACGGTGTTCCAGCGCTCCGCCCCCTACGTGGTGCCCCGCTGGCAACGCGCCTACCGCCCCACGGCCGGGCTCCGCGGCAGGATCGGCGCGAAAGCGGCACGGCTCGGATGGTGGCTGTTCAACGAGCTGACCGTGCCCGGCCTGACCCGACGGTGGCGCACCCGTGGCTTCACCGCCTTCGGCTGCGCGGCCCAGCTGCGCAGACAGGTCCACGACCCCGCGACCCGCGAGCGCCTCACTCCCCAGGACGAAGTGGGGTGCAAGAGGATCGGGATCTCCAGCGATTACTACCCCGTCTTCAACGAACCCCACGTCGAGCTGGTCACCGACCCCGTCGCGGCCCTCACCGAGGACGCCGTCCGCACCGAGGACGGCAGCGAGCACCCGGCCGACGTCATCATCCAGGCCACCGGCTTCTCGGCCACGGACTTCCTCGCGTCGCTGCACGTCACCGGCCTCGAAGGGCGCGTCCTTGCCGACCACTGGCGGAGCGGCGCCAGAGCGTACCTCGGGATGACGGTGCCCGGCTTCCCCAACATGTTCGTCCTGTACGGTCCGCACACCAACGTCGGTGCCGGCTCGGTCGTCTACATGGTCGAGAGCCAGATCCGCTACGTCCTCGACGCCCTGCGCATCCTCGGCCGCGGCACGCGTCCGCTGCTCGACGTACGGGCGGACGCCGAGGACACCTTCACGGCGGAGATGCGTCACCGTCTGCGCACGACGGTCTGGGCGACCTGCCGCAACTGGTACCGCGGCGAGAACACCTTCGTCACCACCAACTGGCCGGGCCAGACAGCGGAGTACCGCCGCCGCACCCGCCGGGTGAACCTGGCCCACTACCGGCCCACCGGCCCCGCTGACCACCCCGGCGCACCGAGGGTGTGAACCGGCCCGCGGGACCCGGCCGACCACACCCCCGCCCCCTGATGCCACCGAACTCCCCGATGTCACCGTAGGAGCCCCCATGCCCTTGCACCCGCAAGCCGCGGCCTTCCTCGACCGGCTGGCCCACCTGCGCATGCCCCCGCTCGAATCGGTCGGCGTGCCCGCGGTCCGCGAGCTGATGGGCGGCCTGCGACAGGCCCAAGGGGAGGCCGAGCCGGTCGCGTCGATCACCGAGACCTGTGTACCGGGCCCGGCCGGAAAGCTGCCGGTGCGCGTCTACCGGCCTTCCGCGCGCCCCGGCCCCCGCCCCTTGATGGTGTTCTTCCACGGCGGCGGCTGGATCGCCGGCGACGTGGAGCTGGTGGACAAGCCACTGCGGAAGCTGGCCAACGCCACCGGCGCCGTCGTGGCCAGCGTGGAGTACCGCCGGGCCCCGGAGACCCAGTTCCCCGGGCCCGCCGAGGACGCGTACGCCGCGATCGGCGCCCTGGCCGCCCGGGCGGAGGAACTCGGCGCCGATCCCGCCCGCCTGGTGGTCGCGGGGGAGAGCGCGGGAGGCAACCTGGCGGCGGCGGCCTGCCTGATGTCCCGGGACCGCGGCGGCCCCGCCGTCGCCGGGCAGGTGCTGATCTGCCCCAGCCTCGCCCCCGCGGCGGACTCCCCCTTCGCCTCCTACCGCCGGTACGCGACGGGATACCTCAACACCCGTGCCGCCATGGCCCGCTTCTGGGACCTCTACCTGCCCTCTCCGGAGGACTCCGGCCATCCCTACGCCTCCCCGCTGCTCGCCGATGAGCACACGGGTCTGCCTCCCGCCCTCATCCTCGCCGCGGAGTACGACCCGCTGCGGGACGAAGCGGCGGCGTACGGCTACCACCTGCGGGTCAGCGGTGTTCCCAGCACCGTCCGACGCTACGACGGCTCCCTGCACGTCTTCTTCCTGATGTGCGAGTCGTCCGCCGCGGCCCAGGCGCGAACCGACATCACCACGTGGCTGCGCGACCGCTTCCCCGCCGAGGACGCGCCGCGAAGCCGTGCCAGCTGAGGAGCCCCACATGCCCGCATACGACCGCCTGTACATCAACGGCGCCTGGGTGCCGTCGCAGCACAGCGGCTCGCTCACCGTCATCGACCCCACCACGGAGGAACCGCTCACCGACGTGCCCGACGCCACCGCGCGGGACGTCGACGCCGCCGTGCGCGCGGCGCGCGCCGCCGCCGACGGGTGGGCGGCCACGGCGCTGGAGGAGCGCGCGGGCCACCTGCGTGCCATCGCCGCGGAACTCGCCCGCCGCGCCGAGCCCTTGGCCCACCTGATCACCCAGGACGTCGGAACCCCGCTGTCCTTCTCCCGGGCCGCGCAAGTCACCTTGCCCGTGGGCAGTTTCCGCCACGCCGCCCGTACGGCTCAGGAGTACCCCTTCGAGCGGAGGCAGGGCCCCTCGCGGATCCTCCGTGAGCCCTACGGAGTGGTCGCGGCCCTCACCCCGTGGAACTACCCGGTCCACCAGGCGGCCGTGAAGGTCGCCTACGCGCTGGCCGCGGGCAACACCGTCGTCCTCAAGCCCAGCGAGGTGGCGCCCCTGAGCGTCTGGGAGCTGGCCGATGTCATCGACTCCGTCGGACTGCCTCCCGGAGTGTTCAACCTGGTCAGCGGCAGCGGAGCACAGACGGGCGAAGCCCTGGCGGCGCACCCCGGCGTCGACGTGGTGTCCTTCACCGGCTCCACGCGCACCGGCCGCCGCGTCAGTGCCCTGGCCTCGCGGACCCTGAAGAAGGTGACCCTCGAACTCGGCGGCAAGAGCCCCGCGGTCATGCTGGCCGACGCCGATCCGACGCGTGTCGTCCCCGCCGTCGTGACGTCGGCGTTCCTCAACAACGGCCAGACCTGTTCCGCCCTCACCCGCCTGATCGTGCCGCGCTCCGTACTCGCCGACGTGGAGGAACTGGCCCGCCGCACCGCCGAGGGATGGGTGCCGGGAGACCCGGCGGACGAGCGGACCCGACTGGGGCCCCTGGCGTCCGCCGCGCAACTGCGGCGCGTACGACGCCACATCACCGACGCCCTGGCCGCCGGAGCCGAACTCGTCACCGGAGGGGAGGACCCACCCGCCGGAGTGAGCAAGGGATTCTTCGCGCGCCCCACCGTCCTGTCCCGGGTCTCCCCGCAGATGGCCCTCCACCACGACGAGGTGTTCGGTCCCGTCCTGGCCATCGAGGCCTACGACAGCGAGGACGAGGCCCTCACCCTCGCCAACGACACCGTGTACGGCCTGGCCGCGGCCGTGTGGTCGGCCGACGGGCACCGCGCCTTCACCCTGGCGCACAAGCTGCGGGCCGGCCAGGTGCAGGTCAACGGAGCGCCCTTCGACCCCAACGCCCCCTTCGGCGGCTACAAGCAGTCGGGAAACGGCCGCGAAGGCGGGACCGCGGGCCTGGAGGAGTTCCTGGAGACCAAGGCCGTACAGATCTGAGCCCCCGCCCCAGGGCCATCGCGACCGCCCTGGGCGAACCGCTCCGCGCCGACCGGCCCGGAACACCGTACGAGACCGGAACACCGTACGAGAAAGGCACCACCATGTACTACCGCAGCCTGTTCAAGTCCAAGGTCCACCGCGCGACCGTCACTCAGGCCGACCTGCACTACGTCGGATCCCTGACCCTCGACCGGGACCTGATGGACGCGGCCGACCTCCTGCCCGGAGAGAAGGTCGACATCGTCGACATCAACAACGGCAGCCGTCTGTCCACCTACCTCATCGAAGGGCCGCGCGGCTCCGGCGTCGTCGGCATCAACGGCGCGGCGGCCCGGCTGATCAGCCCCGGCGACCTCGTCATCATCATTTCCTACGCCCACGTCCCGGACGACGAAGCGGACCGCTTCGTCCCGAAGGTCGTCCACGTCGATCACGACAACAAGATCTCCTCCCTCGGCTCCGACCCGGCCGAGCCGCCTCCCGGCAGCGACACGGCCCGCGGTGACCACGTCTTCGTCGACTGACGGCCACACCGCCACCACCCGGTACGGGCCCCGGATCCACCGCCGAACGACGAAACAGGGAGACCTCATGTGCGGCATCGCAGGATGGGTCGCGTTCGACGCCGACCTCACCCACGAGGCAGGGACCGTCACCCGCATGACCCGGTCGCTGCGCACCAGGGGCCCCGACGCCTCGGGGACCTGGACCGGCCGGCACGCCGCCCTCGGACACCAGCGCCTGGCGATCATCGACCTCGACGGAGGCACGCAACCGATGACCGTGGCGACGCCCGACGGGCCCGTCGTCATGACCTACAGCGGCGAGGTCTACAACTTCGTCGCCCTGCGCCAGCACCTGCGCGAGCGCGGTCACCACTTCCGCACCGCCAGCGACACCGAGGTGGCCCTGCGCGCCTATCTGGAATGGGGGGACCGCCTCGTCGAACACCTGCGGGGCATGTACGCCTTCGCGATCTGGGACGGCCGCGCCGACCGTCTCCTCATGGTCCGCGACCGCCTCGGCGTCAAGCCCCTCTACTACTACCGCACGGCCGACGGGCTCCTGTTCGGCTCCGAGCCCAAGGCCGTGCTCGCGCATCCGGCCGCCGAGGCCGCCGTCGGCCACGACGGGCTGCGCGAGATCTTCCTCGGCGTGAAGACGCCGGGCGCGGCCGTCTGGCGCGGCATGAGGGAGCTGCGCCCGGCCTCCCTCCTGACGATCGACCGCCGTGGCCTACGCGAGAGCACGTACTGGAGCCTGACCGCGAGGCCCCACACAGAGGACGCGGACGAGACGGCCGCGCACGTCGGAGAACTGCTCAGGGGCTCGGTGCGGGAGCAACTCGTCGCGGACGTGCCCCGATGCCTGCTGCTGTCGGGAGGGCTCGACTCCAGCGCGCTCGCCGGTCTCGCGGCCGGGGCCCTGGGCGGGCACGGAGAGCGCCTGCGCACCTTCTCCGTGGACTTCCAGGGGCATTCCGAGCACTTCACACCCGACCACCACAACGTCAGCCCCGACGCGCCCCACGTCCACGAGGTCGTCAAGTACCTCGACACCGATCACTCCGACATCGTGCTGGACGCCGGAGACCTCGCGAGCCCCGACGTACGGCGTGCCGCCGTACGGGCCCGGGACCTGCCCGTGGGCCGCGGCGACATGGACCACTCCTTGATCCGGCTCTTCACCGCGATCCGGGAGCACTCCACGGTCGCGCTGTCGGGGGAGGGCGCCGACGAGATGTTCGGCGGCTATTGGTGGTTCCACGACACCGCCCTTCGGAAAAGCCCCGGCTTTCCCTGGCTGACCGCCGCACTCGGCCAGGCACGCCAGGAGCGCGCCTTCCTGCCCAAGGACCTGGCAACGGCCCTGGACCTGCCCGCGTACGCGGTACACCGGTACCGCGAAGCTCTTTCCGAGGTCCCGGCACTCGACGGCGAGAGCCCCGCCCAACGCCGTTCGCGCGAGCTGCTCCACCTCCACCTCACCCGCAGTCTCACCGGCATGCTGGAGCGCAAGGACCGGCTCAGCATGGCCGTGGGGCTCGAAGTGCGGGTGCCGTTCTGCGACCACCGCCTCGCGGAGTACGCCTTCAACGTCCCCTGGACCCTGCACGCGGCCCACGGCAGGGAGAAGAGCGTGCTGCGCGCCGCGGCACGCTCCGTGGTCCCCGAGAGCGTGCTCCTGCGCCGCAAGAGCCCCTACCCGATGACCCAGGACCGCCACTACGTGCCCGCGCTCCAGGCACAGGTGCGCGACGCCCTGGCCGACCCCGGCCACCAGGTCTTCGCCCTGTTCGACAGGGCGGCGGCGACCCGCGCCGCGCACGCCGGCCCCACCGACCACCCACGCCCCCAGGCACTGCGGGCCGCACTGGAGAAGTTCCTCGACCTCCATACGTGGATCGACCTCTACGCCCCCCGGTTGCTGCTCTGACCACCGAGGGACAGTCCGGACCGATTTACACTCTGCAAGTGGCTGAAAATGATCGCTTGCTGGTCCGGACTTGAACTCAGATGTTTGCCTACGGGGCCCGGGGGAGGGGCACCTGACGGTCCGCAGAAACGTTCGGCTCGAGAGTACGGACCGGGCCGCGCCTGGAATCGAGGGAGCGATCCCTATAACACACACCCCGCTCCAGAGGCCTCTTTCACGACGAAGGGTGCTAGGCGGAGCCTTCGGTTCCCAGTGCGTGCCACGGCCACACGATCTTGCGATTAGCATGACCATGCGCAGCCGTCGGAGGGCCGCGGCCCGAAGCGGGCTTCCTTCGCGACGGCACCGATGTGAGGGCGGGCCGACAGCCTGCATCCCCGTGCCGAGACCGAGGGGTCACGGAATGACTTTGTCCGCTGATGGGCGTCCGTCCGGCATAGCCGGCACTCCGCGAACGGCGTCCTCGCTGCCGCTGCTCCTGCTCGGGGCCGCCGCCGTGGCGGGAGCGGCGGCGGCGGGGCTCGCGCCGTCGGCCGCCCGCGGCTGGGTGGCCGCCGTGGCCGTGGTCGGCTGGCTGCTCCTGGCCGTCGTCGTCTGGACGGGTCGCGCGGGCGCGGCCCGGCTGCGGGCGCACGCGGCACAGCTGGAGAGTCAGCTGACCGGGGCCCAGACGCAGTTGGGCGCCCGCGGCGCCGAGGTGATCCACATGGCGCAGGTGACCCTGCCGACGGTCGCGCGGTCCCTGCGCGACGGCGCGGGCCCGCAGGACGCCCTGCACCAGACCCGGCCCCCCGCCGAACCGGCGTACCGCGAGCTGCTGAACGTCTGCGTGACCGTCCTCGCCGACGCGGAGCGGCGCGCCGCCGACGCGGCGGCGGCCCAGCACCACACGGCCGGTGACCTGACCCGGATGACCGACGACGTACGGCTGCTCGCCACCGAGACCCTCCCCGCCGTCGTCGGCGCGCTGCGCGGCGGTTCCTCGGTGGACCGCGTCCTCGCGAGCGTGACCTGGCCCGCCGACCCGACGCTGCGCGATCTGACCGAGGCCGCCGTGCGGGAACTCGCCCTGAGCGAGCGGCGCGCGGCAGCCGCCCAGGCGGCGAGCGCGAAGGCGCTGAGCCGGGTGCAGGCCAAGTCCGTGAGCATGCTCGCCGACCTGCGCGAGATGCAGGACCGGCACGGCGAGGACGTCTTCGGCGACCTGCTCAGGCTCGACCACAGCACCTCGCAGCTCGGCCTGATGACCGACCGGCTCGCCCTCCTGATGGGCGGCCGCTCCAGCCGCGCCTGGAACAAGCCGATCGTCATGGAGAGCATCCTGCGCGGCGCCGTCGGACGCATCGCCGCCTATCAGCGGGTACGACTGCACAGCTCCACCAAGGCGGCCGTGGTCGGCTTCGCCGCCGAAGGCGTCATGCACCTGCTGGCCGAACTGATGGACAACGCCGCGAACTTCTCGCCGCCCACCGACGAAGTCCACGTCTACGTGGAGGAGTCGCGCACCGGCGTCGTCGTCACGATCGAGGACAGCGGCCTCCGCATGTCCGACGCGGCACTGCGCCGCGCCAAGGAGTCGGTGTCCGGGCAGGCCGCCGACCTCGCGCTGCTCCAGGGCACCCGGCTCGGGCTCGCCGTCGTCGGCCGACTGGCCGTCAAGTACGGCGTCAGCGTGAACTTCCGCCCCTCCTCGCGCGGCGGCACCGGCGTCGTCATCCTGCTGCCCCCGCAACTCCTCGCCCAGCAGCCCCAGCCGGACAGCGCCCGCACGGCGTCGGCCCCTTCGATCGAGGCCCCCGTCACCGAGGCCCCGGCCCTCCCGGTACGCGGGCAGGCCGTCGAGCCGGAGGCCACCGAGGCGAGCCGTCCCGCGTCGCCGCCGTCGGCCCCCTCCTCGCCGGCCCTGGTGTGGCCGACGCCTCCGGCCGACGACCCCGCGGGCGGCCCCGAAGCGCTTGACGCCACGGAGGCCACCCCCGGCGGCCTGCCCGTGCGGCGCCCCGGCCGCACGATGGCCGCCGCGCACGCCGCGAACGAGCGGCGCACCGCCGATCGGCGTACCGATGAACGGCACTCCGGCGACCCGCTCGACGCCGGGCAGACCGGCACCGGCAGCGCCTCGCTGGAGGAACGGCACCGCGCCGGGCAGAGCATCGGGGACCGGTTCGGCGCGTTCCACCGCGCCCGCAGGGCCGCCGCCGACGACACGGGCGAAAACCCACAGCCGCCGCGGGCCGAGTAGCCGCCCGCGCCTCGCGGACCGGCCCGCCCTGTGGGACCGCAAGGACCGCTTCTCCACCCCCGCCCCGCACACCGAAAGGGAGGCACGGGCGTTCGCACCCCCCGGTGACGGCCCCGACACACGATGACGACCACCGACAACAGCCTGAACTGGCTCCTGGAGAGCCTGCTCGACGGTACCCCCGGCACCCGGCACGCCCTCGTCCTCTCCCGGGACGGCCTGAAGCTGTGCTGGAGCCCCGGCCTGACCCTGGACCAGGCGGACCAGCTCTCCGCGATCTGCTCCGGCATGCAGGCGCTCGCCCAGGGCGCGTCGATGGAGTTCGGGGACGGCACGGGCGGAGTGCGGCACTCCATGACGGAGTTCCACGGCGGCCTGCTGTTCGTCGTGGAGGCAGGTCAAGGCGCGCACCTGGCCGTGATAGCCGACGAGGACGCCGACCCCGGCGTGGTGGGCAACCAGATGTCCCAGCTCGTGGCGCAGATCGGCGACCACCTGAGCGCCGAGCCGCGCGGCCAGGGCCTCACGAACCCGGCGTCATGAGCCGGCGGCCCGTCGACGTGGGCGACCCGGACCGGCTGTACACCATCACCGGAGGGCGCAGCCGGTCCGACGGCGGCGCGTTCGACCTGGTGACGCTGATCGTGTCCGAGTGCGAGCCGTCCCCGGGACAGCAGTCGGAGCACGCGCGCATCCTCGAACTGTGCCGTCACCCGACGGCCGTCGTCGAGATCGCCGCCGAGCTTTCCCTGCCCGTCACGGTCGTCCGCATCCTGCTGGAGGACCTCCAGGACACCGGCCGCATCACTGCCCGACACCCGCGCGTGGCGGCGTCCGCCGCGCTGCCCGATTCCGCTCTTCTCACGGAGGTGCTCCATGGGCTCCGCAACCTCTGAGCTGCCGCCCGAGGCCCGGACACCGCTGCGCGACACGGCCGAGTCCGGCCTGAAGATCGTCGTGGTGGGCGGCTTCGGGGTCGGCAAGACGACCCTGGTCCGCTCGGTCAGCGAGATCCGCCCCCTCAACACCGAGGAGGTGATGACGCGGGCGGGGGAAGCCGTCGACCAGATGCCGACGGAGTCGGCCAAGACCACCACCACCGTGGCCTTCGACTTCGGCCGCATCAGCCTCAACGACCGGCTCGTGCTCTATCTGTTCGGCGCGCCCGGCCAGAAGCGCTTCTGGTTCCTGTGGGGCCGCCTCTTCTCCGGCACGCTCGGAGCGGTGGTGCTCGTCGACACCCGCAGGATGGACGACTCCTGGTACGCCATCGACCGGCTCGAACACCACGGCACGCCCTTCGTCGTCGCCGTGAACCGCTTCGACGGCCAGCACGCGTACCACTCCCTCGACGAGATCCGCACCGCCCTCGCGCTGCCCGCGCACGTCCCCCTCGTCGACTGCGACGCCCGGGTCCGCTCCTCCGGCAAGGACGTGCTCATCACCCTCGTCGACCACCTCCACCACCTGGCACGGGAACGGGAACTGACAGCATGACCGAAGCCACCGGACCGGCGGCGCCCGGCACCCCGCCGCCCGGCTGCCCCGCCCACAGTGACGCGGTGCCCCTCAGCGGCCTGGAGTACCAGCAGACGCCCTTCGAGCTGTACCGCGACCTGCGCGGCCGGTACGGCTCGGTCGCCCCCGTCCTCCTCGACGGTGACGTGCCCGCCTGGCTGGTGCTCGGCTACTCCGAGGTCAGTTACGTCACCGCGCACGACGACCTGTTCGCACGCGACTCGCGGCGCTGGAACCAGTGGGACCGGATCCCCGCCGACTGGCCGCTGATGCCCTTCGTCGGCTACCAGCCGTCCGTCCTGTTCACCGAGGGCGCGGAGCACCGGCAGCGCGCCGGTGTGATCACCGAAGCCCTTGAGGGCGTCGACCAGTTCGAGCTGGGCCGCGAGTGCGTACACATCGCCGACCAGCTCATCGCCTCCTTCTCCGGGCGCGGCGCCGCCGAGCTGATGAGCGCCTACACCCATCCGCTCGCCATGCGCGCCGCCGTGCACATGGTCGGCATGCCGCCGGGCACCGCCGACACCGAGGGCCTCGTCGAGGACCTGCGCATGTCGCTCGACACCGCCGAGGGCGACGACCCGGTCGCCGCGTACGGGCGGGTCGGCGAGCGCGTGCACCGGCTGGTCGAGGAGCGGCGCGAGCGGCCCGCGGCCGACGTCACCTCGCGGATGCTGGAGCACCCCGCCGGGCTCACCGACGAGGAGGTCGTCCAGGACCTGATCTCGGTGATCGCCGCCGCCCAGCAGCCCACCGCCAACTGGATCTGCAACACCCTGCGGCTGCTCCTGACCGACGAGCGGTTCGCCCTGAACGTCTCCGGCGGCCGCCTCAGCGTCGGCCAGGCCCTCAACGAGGTGCTCTGGCTCGACACCCCCACGCAGAATTTCATCGGCCGCTGGGCGGTACGCGACACCCAGCTGGGCGGCCGTCAGATCCGCGCGGGCGACTGCCTGGTCCTCGGCCTCGCCGCGGCCAACTCCGACCCGCAGCTGTGGCCCGGCGTCCACGTCGGCTCCGAGAACTCCGCGCACCTGTCCTTCAGCAACGGTGAGCACCGCTGCCCCTACCCGGCCCCGCTGCTCGCCGACGTCATCGCCCGCACGGCCGTCGAGACGCTCCTGGAGCGCCTGCCGGACCTGGTCCTCGGCGTCGACCCCGCGGCGCTCACCTGGCGTCCGTCGGTGTGGATGCGCGGACTGACGGCCCTGCCCGTGCAGTTCACGCCGGTGGCCCAGTAGCGTCGGCGTTCCGCCCGCCGGGGCGGAACGCCGGTACGCCTGCCGCTCAGCGCGCCACCGGGGTGAAGACCACCGGCAGCGCCCGCGGCCCCCGGGTGAAGACGCCGTGCTCCTCGGGCGTGAAGCCGTCCGCGAAGCGCAGGTCGGGCAGGGCGTCGAGGAGGTCGTTGACGCCGGTCTCGACCTCCGCGCGGGCCAGCAGCGCGCCCACGCAGAAGTGCCGGCCGAGGGCGAAGGCGAGGTGGTCGGCCGCCGCGGAGAACGCGGTCGTGGTGGTGAGGTCGTCACGGAAGAGGTCGAAGCGGTCCGGGTCGCGGTAGCGAGCGCCGTCGCGGTTGGCCGAGCCGATCAGGCAGGTGACCGTGGCCCCTGCCGGGACGGTGCCGCCGGCGAGCCGCACCTCCGCCGCGGTCTGCCGCATGATCATGTGGACCGGCGGGGAGTGGCGGAGGGTCTCGGCGAACGCCCGGTCGATCAGGGACCGGTCGGCGCGCACCGCGGCGAGCTGTTCAGGATGCGCGAGCAGGTTCGCGAAGATGCTCGCGATCGCCTTGTCCGTCGTCTCGCCGCCCGCCGCGAGCAGCAGGCTGCAGAACGCCTTGATGTCCTCGTCGCTCATGCGCACCCCGTCGACCTCCGCGGCGCACAGCCGGGACAGCAGGTCGTCGCCCGGCTCCTCGCGGCGCCGCTGGATGATGGGCAGCATGTACTCGGCGAACTCCACGCGGGTGCGCTCTCCCGCGGCCGTGACCTCGGGGTCGCCCGCGAGGTTGCCGAGGAAGGCGATCACGTTCGTGTACCAGCCGTGGAACCGCGCGTGGTCCGCCTTGTCCAGGCCGAGCATGTCCGCGATCACGTTGACGGGGAAGCGGGTCGCGTACTCCGCCACGAGATCCGCCGAACCCCGGTCCCGGAAGGCGTCCACGAGGTCACGGGAGTTGCGGCGGATCACCGGCAGGAAGGTGTCCTGGAGTTCGCTGCCCCGGAAGGCCGGGGCGACGAGCGCCCGGCGCACCGCGTGCTCGCGCCCGCTGAGCTGGAGGATGGTGCGGCCGTGCACGGGCTCCAGCTGCCAGTCGTAGTTGTCGGTGGTGAACACCGACTCCTTGTCCTTGAAGACACGTGCCACGTCCTCGTAGCGCGAGACGACATAGCTCTTGGTGGGCTCGTGCCACAGGAGCGGGGCGTGCTCCCGCAGCGCGCGGTAGACGGGGTAGGGGTCGGCGGCGAACTCGGCCGAGAGGATGTCCGGTATGGACTGAGCAGTGGACACGGGGCTCCTTAGGGGAACAACTGCGTGGCGGGGCCACCCTATTGATCAAGAAAAGGAACCGACAGGGTGCGCGGGCCGGGAATTCCCGGGAACCGGGGCCAGGCCGGGCTCAGCTCAGTGCCCGGTCGAGACCTTGTGCACGGCCGTGTCGTCGGGGTCCAGCCGCCGCCCGTCCGCGGACAGCACCTCCAGCGCCCGCAGACGCTGTCCCTGCCGGCGGTCGACGAGCTGTGAGTGCGGCTCGCCCGGGGCGAAGAAGTTCTGCTCGCCCCACTGCCGCAGCGCCACGATCACGGGGAACAGCGCCTTCCCCTTCGGCGTCAGTACGTACTCCCGATAGGCGCTGCCGTCCGACGCGGGGACGGATTCGAGGATGCCGCCGGCGACCAGGGCGCGCAGTCGCGCGGTGAGGATGTTCTTGGCGACGCCGAGGCCGCGCTGGAACTCCCCGAAGCGGCGGCTCCCGTCGAAGGCGTCCCGCACGATCAGCAGGGACCACCAGTCGCCGATCGCGTCCACGGACCGGGCGACGGGACATTCGCTGTCGTCGAAGCGCGTCCTGCTCACCATGGCGTCCCTCGCTCTCACCCGGCCCCGCGCCCTCCGCAGGCTGGTTGCAACATGCTACCAAAAGGCTTACTGTCGCCGTCATCATTGGTGGCAAGATGAAACCAGATTGCGGAGGGGTAGCCATGCCCGGAAACGGTGAGGCCGTGACGTGCGGGGCCGAGGCGCGGAGCGGGGCGGCCGCGGACGCTTCCGCCGGCACAGAGTCCACAGGGTGCGTGGGGGAGGGGCGCGCGTCCGTCCTGACCCGTGGCGTCGTCATCCTGTTCGCCGTCGCCTGCGGCGCCTCGGTGGCCAATGTCTACTTCTCCCAGCCGCTCCTGGTGACCATGGGCCACGACCTCGCCATGAGCCCGGCACTCGTCGGCAGCGTGGTCACCCTCACGCACGTGGGGTACGGCCTCGGCCTGTTCTTCCTCGTACCGCTGGGCGACATGGTGGACCGCCGAAGGCTCGTCGTGGCCCAGCTGCTCTTCCTTGTGGCGGCGTTGACCGTGGTCGCCTTCGCCCCCACGGCGGCGGTGCTGCTCGCGGGCATGGCCGCGACCGGGCTGCTCGCCGTCGTCACGCAGACGCTCGTGGCCTTCGCGGCCTCCCTGGCGCCCGCCGCCCGGCGCGGCCGGGTCGTCGGCCTGGTCACCAGCGGCGTCGTCACCGGCATCCTGCTCGCCCGCACCGCCTCCGGCCTCATCGCCGACCTCGCGGGCTGGCGCGCCGTCTATCTCGCGTCGGCGACGCTCGCCGCCCTGCTCGCCCTCGTCCTGTACGGCGTCCTGCCGCGCCCCGGCGCCGCCACGCCGACCACCCTGCGCTACGGACAGCTCCTGCGCTCCACGGTCACGCTGTTCGCACGGGAGCCGCTGTTGCGCCTGCGTGCCGCGTTCTGCCTGCTGATCTTCGGTTCCTTCAGTACCCTGTGGAGCAGCGTCGCGCTGCCGCTCAGTGAAGCCCCCTACTCCCTGTCCCACAGCGAGATCGGGTCGTTCGGCCTCATCGGAGTCGTCGGCGCCCTGGCCGCGACCGTGGCGGGCCGCCTGAACGACCGTGGCCACTCCCACCGGACCACCGGCATCGCCCTGGCCCTGCTCGCGGCCTCGTGGCTGCCCCTGGCCTTCACCCGCAGCTCGCTGTGGGCCCTGGCCGTCGGGGTGATCCTCCTCGATCTCGCGGTACAGGCCGTCCACGTCACCAACCAGACCCTGATCTACGCACTGCACCCGGACGCGGGCAGCCGGTTGATCGGCGGCTACATGGTCTTCTACTCGATAGGCAGCGCCACGGGCGCCATCGCCGCGACGTCCCTCTACGAGGCGGCCGGCTGGGGCGCCGTCTGCGCCCTGGGCGCCGCGTTCAGTTTCGCCGGGCTCGTCCTGTGGGCATGCACTCGGGACAGCGCGGCGGAGGCACGTCGGCCGGCGGGCACCTGACGAAGGCCACCGTCACCTCATGCCCGCCTGCCCGTGCCTGCTGAGCCGACGCCCGGCGCGGCCGGTCGCCCGAGTCGTAGAGTCCCGACCACACGACCCTGGGAGGGATTTCGGTGAGCCAGCCGCAGAACGACGCCCTGCTCATGCTCAGGCGCCGGGACACCGTCCTCCTGGCCAGGCGGTACCACACCGGATACGCCGACGGCCTGCTCAACCTCCCCTCCGGCAAGGTCGAAGCGGGCGAGGACCCCTGCGAGGCGCTCGTGCGGGAGGCCCGTGAAGAGATCGGTCTCCATCTCGACCCGGGGGCGGTGCGGCTCGCGCACGTCATGTTCTTCCGCAGTCCCGAGCGCCGCGACCGCGTCGGCTGGTTCTTCACCGTCGACGGTGACGTCACCGGTACGCCCCTCAACGCCGAACCCCACAAGTGCAGCGAACTCGTGTGGGCCCCCGTCGACCCGCTCCCCGCGGACACCGTCCGGTACAGCGCGCTCGGCATCCAGCACTGCCTCAAGGGCCGGCCGCACTCCCTCCACACGGACGACTGGCGAGAGACGACCTGGTAGGACGACCGCTGCCGGCTCCGCTGAGGCGCACCGACGCGCCTCAGCGGGGCGGTTCAGCGGTTCAGCGGGTGCATCTGATCGCGGCGTTGGCACCGTAGTAGCCGGGGGCGAGCCGGTAGGAGTCGGCGTAGAGGAGCACGCACTGCTCATGGAGGTAGCCAGTGATCAGCGCGCTCCGACGGGCCGAGTTCTCGGCCTCCCGCTTCGCTTCCTTGGGGCTGTTCTCGTACGCGGAGCCCGTGAACGTCTGCGTCTCCTGGGCGCTGACACCGGCGTGCGCGACGGTCGGCGTGAGCGCGGCGAGGCCCGCGAGAACCATGGCGGCCCCGCCCCGGACGAGCATCGAGGTCATGTCGTCATCTCCTGGTGTCGGTGGAAGAAAGCAGTGCTTCAGCGCCGGCAGAACAAGCTGGCGACCGCGGCGTACACACCACCGCCGACCGACCTGACGTCGGTGCCGCGGACATGGCACTGACTTGCCTGCCAGCCGGCGGACCGGGCGACCGTGTAGGCCATCCGGACCGCGCCGTCCACGGCCTGGGACGGCGACGTGCCGCTCCCGTTGCCGGTGAACGTCCTCACCTCGGGCGCGGCGAGGCCATGGCCGAGGCCCGGCGCGGCCTCGGCTCCGGCCGGGGCCGCCTGAGCGGACGTGATGCCTCCGACGAGGCACGCCGAAGCGGCGAGGGCCACGGCGGCGCATCGCAGACGACATGCGGACGAGCGGGCCACAGGGACTCCTTGACAACTGCTTCGACGGTCACGGGTTCGGTTGGTGCACACGCCAGGAGCCCTCCGGTTCGACGCGGCGATCGACCGAGGCCCGCCGGTACCGCGTGGCGGCGCCGACCGGGTCCCCCCTGTGCGTGAGCCAGTCTCGCCACCGCCCCACCCGCCGCTCAAAGCCCTTCGAGGCACATCGAAATCGGACATTCCCCGGCCCGGCGGGAGAGGACTTCGGCCAGATGAAGGGCGCGGGCGCCCCAGTCGACTCCCCACCGGTTAGCGTGATCGCGCGGCTCGGCCGACGACGGCCGGACCGACCGCCGCCGGGCGCACGCCTTGCCCCGCCGAGCGCCAGGAGACACGACGGTGCTGCGCCTCCACTTCACCGCCGATGACCTCTCCCGGGTACGCGTCGCGGACGCCCCCGACCCCCTCGCCGAGACCGTCCTGAGCCTGCCGCTGCTCCAGGCCGAGCGGCCCGGCCGGCCGGCAGCCGCGGCCCTGTCCGGCTGGCGCGAGCGCACCCGGCGCGCCCTGCGACCCGAGATGGGGCTCCTGTTCGAGCTGGCCCCCGCGGGCGTCGGCGAGTACGTCCCCGAGGTGTTCACGCACGCCGTCACCCCGACCCTGGGGGACAGCCTCGACCACACCTGGTCCCTGCCGGGCGGTCAGTGGGCCGCCGACTGGCGGGCCACCCGGCTGCTGCGCCCCCGCGTACCCCGCTGGATCCACGACCTGCACCACGGGGACCGCACCTGGGCGGCGCTCGTCCGCCGGGAACTGCGCTCCTACCACGACCTGGCGGTGGCGCCCTACTGGTCCCAGCTCCTCGCGTCCGCCCACACCGACCGCACCCGACGGGCCCTGACCGCCGTCGACGCGGGCGTCGAAGGGCTGCTCGGCACCCTGCACCCCGAGATCACCTGGGACCGGGGCGTCCTGACCGTGCCCTGCGACGTGGACACGGACCTCGACCTGCGCGGCCGTGGACTGCTGCTCGTCCCGACCTTCTTCTGTCCGAGGCCGCTCGTACTGATCGACAACGCCGAGCCCGAGCGGCCCTTCGTCCTGCGCTACCCGCTCGCCCGTTCCCTCCTCGACTGCGCCTCCGTGGTGACGTGCGGGACCGATGCCGCCGCCGACGGCCTGAGCGCCCTCCTCGGCGCCACCCGGGCCCGGACCCTCCAGGCGCTGCGGAGCCCGGTCGGCACCGTCGAACTGGCCCGCCGCGTCGGAACCTCCGCCGCGACGGCCAGCCACCACGCCTCGGCCCTGCGGGCCGCGGGGCTGCTCACCACCCGCAGGGAGGGGCCGGGCGTCCGCCACGCCCTGACCCCGCTCGGACGCGCACTCCTCGACGCGACTCCGCCGCCGACCGGCGGCACTCCCTAGCGGCCCCCGCCTCCTCTGCGGGCGTGCAGCACATGGCCGTCCAGCGGCAGCGGCCGGTGCCCGGCCAAGGTGAGGCCCGCGTCGGCCAGGAGCCGGGCGTAGTGCTCGGCGGTGCGCTCACGGCCACCGACGTTGCACCGCATGTGGAGGTCCCAGGCGGTGGCCAGGGAAGGGGAGTTGTCGGTGGGCAGCAGGCGTTCCACGATGAGCAGGTCGGCACCCGCGGGCATGGCACGGGCACAGTGGCGCAGGATCTCCCGGCACCGCTCGTCGTCCCAGTCGTGCAGCACGCGGCAGAGGAGGTAGACGTCCGCCCCCGCCGGTACGTCCGCGAAGTCCCCGGCCACATAAGTGCACCGGGCGGCACCGAGGCGACGCCGGGCCGCCGCGACGACGTGCGGGCGTTCGAGCAGGACGGCGCTGAGCCCCGGGTGGGCGGCGAGGATACGGCTGAGCAGTTCTCCGTTGCCGCCGGCGATGTCGACCACCGTGGCTCCGTCCGGCCTGCGCGCCGCGCCGGCGAGTACCGGGTGGGCGGGAAGCGGCTCGAACATGCGCCGGTTCGCGGCCATGGACTGGTCGAAGAGTTCGGCGAGTTGGGGATCCTCGGCGAAGTGGTCGAAGTGATGGGCGCCGAAGAGGTGCTCGAAGGCGACCTGCCCGGTGCGCACCGTGTGCGCGAGCGCGGCGAAGGACTGGTAGAACGGACCGCCGTACAACAGGGCCAGGGGCCGCATCGAGTCCGAACTCTCCGCGCGCAGCAGCGCGCCGACGGCGGTGAGCCGGAAGGCGCCCGGCGTCTCCTCGGTGACGGCACCGAGCGTGGCGAGATAGCGCAGGAGCGCCGCCAGGGTGTCCGGGTCGGCCCCCACCTTGCTCGCCAGTGCCTCGACGGCCAGCGCACGATCGGTGTCCAGGGCGTCGGGCACCCGCAACTGGGCGGCGGCTGTCAGCGCTTGCGTCGTCCAGGCTCCGGTCAGCAGGCGCAGCAGGACCTCGGCCGGCTGCCGGCGGCGGTACTCGGCGAGGTGGGCGGCCAGTTGGTGGCGGTGGTCTCCCGGGGCGTACAGCTCGATGCGCCGGTAGCGGGTCCGGGACGCGGTGGGCGCGGCGAAGTAGAACACCGTGCCGTTCTCGTGCGGGTTGTAACCGCCGCCGTCCGGGAGCGCCCCGTGGAAGGCGAAGGACGAGCACAGACCCCGCAGCACCAGCGGGTCCGGGGCCCGCACCTCGAAGGCGACGTGCGCCTCGTCGTGCCGGGCGAGTTCGAGCGCCGCGATCTCCTCCAGGCCCGAGCCCGGCGGCACCGTCAGGGCGAACACCTCGACCGTACGACGCTGCCCGTCACGGCCGAGCACCACCGGGCGGAGGATGCGGACATCGAGGTCGTCGGCGGCGCGGCGGTGGCGCAGCGCCAGGCGCTGCCGCACCACCACGCTCGGCTGGGGCGGCGCCTGGGCGACCAGGCCGCAGTCGGCCAACATGGCCTCCAGCGCCCGCGCGTGGGCGGGGAAGACGAGCAGGGCGGCGTGCGCGAAGCGACACCGCTCCACCAGCGCGCGCAGTTCCGGGCCGTCGAGCCCGGGCAGCAGGAGCGGCAGGAGGGACTCGCTGTCCTGCTCGGTGACAAAGTCGACCGTCGCGCGCAGGCGCGACGTGTCGTCCGACAACGCCGTGATCAACGGGGCGTCCTCATTCCAGGATGTTCGGTGGGGGGATCTCAGACGCCGACGTAGTGCTCGGCGAACCAGTCCTGCTGACTGCGCGAGACGCGCAGCGAGGTCATACGGGAACGCCGCAGGCCGTCGAGAAAGGACGACTCGTCGGCGACGAAGGGCGATTCGTCGGCGATGAAGCGCGATTCGCCGGTGAGGAAGGGCGGCTCGCCGGTGAGGGCAGGCGATCCGGCGCCGTCCCTGCCGGACGCGCCGCACAACAGCGCGATCATCCAGTGCGAGAACTCCTGCGCACGCCAGATGTGGGTGAGGCACCGGGCCGAGTAGCTCTCGACCCCGGTGGGATCCTTGCGGGTCAGGTCGTCGATCAGGGCGCGGGCGAGGAGTTCGGCCTCCAGGACCGCGAGGTTGGCCCCCTTGGCGGCGGAAGGGCTGATCAGACTCGCGGCGTCACCCGCCAGGAACAGCGCCCCGTGCCGCAGCGGTTCGAGCACGTCGGACTCCAGGTGGACGACGCTGCGTTGCACGAGGGGGCCGCGGCGCAGCGGACCGTACTCCGTGGCCCGCATGCGCAGGTCCAGCTCGTCCCAGATCCGGTCCTCCGACCACGCGCTGTCCGGGGTGCCGCGCTCGCACTGGAGGTAGTAGCGCGTGATCTCGGAGGTGCGCGCCATGTGTCCGGCGAAGCCCCGCTCGTGCACCGCGTAGCCGACCGCGTCGAGGCTGGGCGGTGCCTCGGCGAGCAGCCCCAGCCACGTCACTCCGTGGTCGCGGTGGAGGCGGCGGACCGAGTGGTCCGGCAGTGAACGCCGCGCCGCCCCGTGCCGGCCGTCGCACCCGGCGACGTACCGCGCCCGCCATCGCCCGGGTCGGCCGTCCGCCGTCCGTACGGTCACCGACGGTTCGTCGCCGTCCGCGTCCAGTACGGCCACCGCTTCGGTGCCGAAGCGGACCCGGCCACCTGCTGCCAGAAAGTGGGTCAACAGGTCGTCCACCAGGTCCTGTTGGGGGTAGACGGTGTGTACGTCCCCACGGCCGAGCGCGCTGTAGTCCAGCCGGAACCGGCCGTCCTCGCTGCGGAACTCGCATGTGCTGTGGGTCTTCCCGCGCTGGAGCAGCCGGTCGGCCAAGCCGTGCCGCTCCAGGATCCGTACGGTGCCGGCCGCCAGGAACCCCGCCCGCGCCCGCGCCTGGAGACGGCCGCGCTCGGCCCGCTCCAGCACGACGCAGTCGACCCCGCGCGCCCGCAACAGGTTCGCGAGTACGAGACCGGCCGGGCCCGCGCCGAGTACCACCACGTCAGCCGCGCCATCGACGGCGGGCATGTGCTGACCTTGTGTCACGGAGCAGATCTTATGCACGGGAAACGCGGCCTCTGACCGAAAGATCACCCATCAGTGGCCCTGCGTGACGCGGCAGGACCCGCGCCCGGCGCGCCTTGGAGCCCGACGGGAACGGGACCGGTGCGCGCGAGACCGCCGGCACCCGGCAACGGCCGTGCCGCGTTCCTGAAGATCGAAGAATCCGGGTACCGGAAAAATCAAGACACGGATTCGGTCTTCGGCGCCCCGGCACGAGGAAAGCACAGCGGATCGAATTCGATGGCATGTGCACGGAATGGGGCGGGCGGGGAGATCATTTCGACGCCCGGCTGAATCACGGGGAATCGGCCCGTGTGTTCGCGGCGGGAAACGTCGCCTAACCCAACAGGCCTCGGCAGAACGGGTGTTGACGCGTGAACAGCGTCGGGATACCGTCGCTGTGGCTTAAGGCCCCGCGTCCCGCGTCCACATATCCAGGACCCGTCCCCGACGCGAGGCCACGTACATACGAGATGCAACTCTGCACTGACCGGCAATTCGCACTGCCGTCCCTGCCGTCCGCACCCTTTTCCCAGGGATGGCCGGCAAGCAAGAGTTCCTGCGCGACCTTGAGGCACATTCAGTAAGGGCAGACCGTGCTCCAGGAACCCAGCGGGTGACCACGGCGCGGCGCCGCTGACGTGACCAGCAACTTCTCATGAGAGCCAGGAGGGTGCCGCACCCCTGCCCCGGCGAGGGCGCGCACGCGCAGGCCAGGTCGTAACCGTGCAGCTCGGGACGCACCACCTCGTGCTGCCGACAGAAGTGCCCGCGCGCGGCGGGGCTTTCTGCGCATTCCGTGGAGTTCGCCCGCGGTATTCCATGACGAGAACAGATGACAAAGTCTGGCGGCGACTTGGCCGTCACCTGTGGACATGCCCTGGGGGCAGCGATGACAGAGGAATTGAAGGCACCGGGCCGGGGGAATTACTCGCTGTGGGGTGGCGACGCCGACGCGCGATGCCTGCTGGAGACCCTGGCCGAGACGATAAGCGCGCGAAGCGAAGACATCGCCGTACAGGACGAGGAACACGAACTGACCTATGGCCGGCTCGCCACGTGGGCCGGCCATATCGCCGGTGCCCTTGCCGACCACGGCATTCGCCCCGGCGATCGGGTGGCGGTCACCGGGCCCCGGAGCGCCGCGATCGTCGCGGCGATGCTGGCCACGGTGAGCGTGGGAGCGGCCTACGTGCCCCTCGACGTCGAGTACCCGGTCCGGCGCCTGGAGCACATGGCCGCCGACAGCGACGCCCGCCTGCTGCTGTTCAGCGGCGAAGAACCGGCCTTCGACCGCGGAGCCGAGGCGATCCGCGTTCCCGCCCCGCCGGACCGGGCCGACGCGGACGCCGTGGCCGCGCTATCACACTTGTCCTGCCGACCGGACATCCCGGTGTACATCATCTACACGTCGGGCTCGACGGGACTGCCCAAGGGCGTCGCCCTGCCCCACCGCTGCATCGACAACATGGCGGCATGGCAGTGGCGCCACTCCATACGCCCCGACCTGCGCACGGCCCAGTTCGCGCCGCTCAACTTCGACGTGTGGTTCCAGGAGGTACTCGGGACGCTGTGCGGCGGAGGAACGCTCATCGTCATGCCCGAGTCCCTCCGGCGCGACCCCATCGCCCTGCTCGACTGGCTCGAGGACCACCGCGTCGAGCGCCTCTTCCTGCCGTACGTCGCCCTGAACATGCTGGCCGTGGCCGCCGAGGCCGCCGACTCCCTCGAACACCTCGCCCTGGCCGAGGTGAACACCGCGGGCGAGCAACTCGTGTGCACCCCCGCGGTCCGGGACCTCTTCCGTCGCCTGCCCGACTGCCGGCTGAACAACCACTACGGCCAGAGCGAGTCCGCCATGGTCACGGTGCACACCCTCACCGGCCCCAGCGACGCGTGGCCCACCCTGCCCCCGATCGGACGCCCGCTGCCGGGCTGCGAGGTCCTCGTCGCCCCCACCCAGGCGGACGAACCCACGGTGGGTGAACTCCTGGTCGCCGGCGCCCCGCTGTCCGTCGGCTATCTGAACCAGCCGAAGCTCAACGCCGAGCGGTACGTCACCCTCGACGAGCCCACACCCCAGGGGCACCGCCGCGCGTTCCGCACCGGCGACCTCGTGCGCGTCGAGGAGGGCACGGTGCACCTCCTCAGCCGCATCGACCGCGAGGTGAAGATCCGCGGGGTCCGGGTGAACCCCCTGGAGGTGGACGCCTGCCTGCTGGAGCAGCCGGGAGTCGTCGAGGCGGTCACCGTCGTGGTGGAGATCGCCCAGGGCTCCCGGCAGCTGCGCGCCGCCGTGACCGTGGACACGGGCGAAGGCGAGTTCGACGGCGCCACCACGCTCAAAGCACTCACCGCGGTGCTGCCCGAGCAGTTCATCCCCGCCTCGCTCACCGTCCTGCCGGAACTGCCGCGCACTCCCAGCGGAAAGGCCGACCGCGACGCCATCACCGCCCTACTCGCGCCGCCGCTGCCGTGACGCCGGACGAGCCGACGACCGGCAGGACCCGGACCGGGCCGAGCCGGCCCACCCCGCGGGTCCTCGACCGCGCGACACCCGCGACGCGGTCCGGGACCTCCGGACAGCTCGACGAACGGAATCGACTTCGAACAGGGGGGCCCATGGAAGACAGCGACTTCAACACGCCGACCGAACGGCGGCTCGCGGAGATCTGGGCCGACGTCATGCGTCTCGACCAGGACAAGGTCAAGCGCGACCAGGACTTCTTCGACGTCGGCGGGGACTCCTTGCTGGCCACGAAGGTCGTCCTGAGGGTGCGCAAGGAGTGGGACATCAAGATCACGGTCAGGGTCCTGAACGACGCGCCGGTCCTGGCCGAACTGGCTGAACGCATCGACCAGCGGGCGGCGAAGTCGGCGCGGCCTGCCACGGACGCGCCCTCCCCGGCGACCCGCGCGAGCCGGGCCGGAGGGTGCCTGTGGGAGATGCGGCCGGGCACCGAAGACACCGGGCAGGGAACGCTGCTCGTCCTGCCCCACGCGGGCGGGTCGGCACAGAACTACGCCCCGTGGGCGGACTGGTTCCCCAAGGACCTGCGCATCCTCGCCGCCCAGTACCCGGCGCGCGCGAACCGCGCCGGCGAGCCGGTCCCGGTGGACCTCCACCGCCTCGTCGACGAGATCATCGAAGCCCTCGGAGACCTCGCCGGGCCGCTCCACGTCTTCGGCCACAGCATGGGCTCCTACGTCGGGTACGAACTCTGCTGGCGCCACCAGAAGGCCGGACGCCCGCCCGCCGTGCTCTTCGCCTCCGGAGCCGTCCCGCCCCACCGGCACCGGCCGAACCCGGCGTCCGAGGAAGAGATCACGGACGAATGGCTCCTGGACATCCTCAACATGTACGAGGGAATCCCCGACGACCTCAGGAAACACCCCGAGGTCATGCGCCAGGCGCTGCGCACCCTGCGCGGCGACGTGAAGCTCTTCAGGAACTACGCGTACGGGGACCGGCGGCGCAGCCTTGACGTCCCGATCGTCGTGTTCAGCGGCGACAGCGACGACCTCGTGCCCACCACCGAGGCGGAACGCTGGCGTGAACTGGCCGCGGCGGAATGCGACACCCATGTGCTGCCGGGCGGGCACTTCTTTTACCTCGACAACATGGCGGACATCACGACCGTCATGTCCAAGCATCTCGTGAGCGGTCACGACGGGCAGAAGAAATAGGGGGAGCGGACATGTCGAGCCAAGCACTAGCGCAAATCACGGACGCCGGGACGGCCACGAGGGACCGCCGGAAGATCGTCCTGGTGGAACTACCCACCTATGAGAACATCCTGCCGCTCGCCTCGGGCTACATCCAGGCGTTCGCGCAGGAAGACGAAGAGGTCGCGGCGGCCCACACGTTCGAGATCGTGTCACTGCCGGTCAGCGGCGAGCGGCACGAACTGCTCCAGCAGCTCGCCGAAAGGGACGCGTACCTCTATACGTTCAGCTGCTACATCTGGAACATGAAGCTGGTCCGCTGGCTGCTGAAGGAACTGCGCGCACTGCGCCCCGACGCGTACTACCTGCTCGGCGGGCCCCAGGTGATGAACCACGCGGCGACCTATCTCAGCGACGGTGCGGAGAACGTCTACGTGTGCAACGGCGAAGGGGAACGCACCTCCCTCGCATTCATCCGGCAGCTCAGCGAGGAGAAGCCGGACATGCGCCAGGTGCCGGGCCTCAGCTTCTGGTCGTCGGGCGAACTCGTCACCACGGAAGCGGCGCCCAGGATCCAGAACCTGATGGACATTCCCTCGCCCTTCCTGAACGGCGTCTTCGACGGCCATGAATTCAGCTTCGCCATCATGGAGACGAACCGCGGCTGCCCGTTCCGGTGCACCTTCTGCTACTGGGGCGCGGCGACGAACTCCAAGGTCAACAAGTTCGAAGAACAACGGATCAAGGACGAACTCAAATGGGTCAGCGAGCACGGGTACAACGCGCTCATGATCGCCGACGCGAACTGGGGCCTCTCACCGCGTGACATCGCCCTGAGCGAGTACATCGTCGAGTGCAGCGAGGAGAACGGCTACCCGCTGATCGTCCACATGGCCGCCGCCAAGAACCGGCCCGAGCGCATGGCGGAGATCACCGAGATCTTCGTACGCGGCGGACTCATGGTGAGCCAGCCCATCTCGCTCCAGACGGTCAACGAGTCGACGCTGGAGATGGTGGACCGGAAGAACATCCGCGAGGAGACCTACACCGGGCTCCAGCGCCTGCTCCGGGAGAAGCGGATCAGCTCGTACGTGGAAATGATCTGGCCGCTGCCGGGCGAGACCCTCACGTCGTTCAAGGAAGGGCTGACCAGGCTGTGCCGCCTGTACGCCGACACCATCATCGTCTATCCGCAGCTGTTCCTGCACAACACACCCATGTACGCGCAGCGGGAGGCCCTCGGCATCGTGACCGCCGAGGCGGCCAGCGACGTGTCCGAGGCGGAGGTCGTCCTCGGGACGAAGTGGGTGACCGAGGAGGACTGCTACGAGGGCTACTGGGTGAACCACGCGCTGTACACGCTGTACAACATGCGCGCCCTGTTCGTGCTCTCGGGATACCTCGACGCGACCGGCACGCTCTCCTACGGCGACCTGTTCGCCCAGATGGCGCGCTACTTCCGGACCAGGACCGACTCGGAGGTGTGCCAGTTCTTCATCCAGTCGACGAAGGACCTCGGTAACTACGACCTACTGAACACCGGCAAGACCGCGCACATGGTCCTCAGCTCGCACCGCGAGGAGTTCGACCGGCTGCTGGCCGACTTCGTCGCGGAGCAGGACTGGTGGGCCGACCCGATGGCGCGCCAGGCGTTCGAGATGGACCTCCTCACCCGGGCGTACATCTACCGCGAGCCGGTGCGCACGCCGGACCACGAGTTCACCGAGATCGTCCTGCGCGGGCAGCCGGACGCCAACGGCTTCCTGGTCGAGGTGTCCGCGGAGCTGTTCCGCCTGCTGGTGGGGCGGGAGATGCTCGAGTCCGGCGCCGAGGACGCGGAGCGGGTCACCCTGCACATCGACCACCGGGGCCGGCAGAAGATGCCGTACCAGCGGCAGCGGAGCCTGGAGCACAACGCGAACTACTGCCAGGGCATGGTGCTGCGGTCCCGGGAGATCCTGCCCACCATCCGGGTCGCCTCCACGGAGGCCGTCGGCGCCGCCGCGTGAACCTCTGAGCGGGGCCGGGGCCGGGGCCGGAGCCGGGGCCGGGCCCCGGGCGGGACGGCGAGCCGAACCGCCCGGGGACGCGCCCGACGCCTGGGCGGGCTAGCCTGCGCGCATGCGGGGACGGTTCACAGGCTGGCCGGAGCGGGCCACGGACGTGCTGTGGCAGCTGCGGGGCGAGCCCGGCCATGCGACCCGCGAGCGCTGCCGCGCGGATCGCGAACACCTGGTCCGGCAGCCGATGATCGCCCTGCTCAACGAGGTCGCCGACCGCGACCCCCGGTACGAGGACTTCTCCGTCTGGCACTACCGCACCGACTCGTGGTGGTGGCAGCACCAGGGCGCGGTGATCCGGCTCGGCCGCAAGATCGAGATCGGCCTGCGGTTCGACCTGGACGGCCTGCGGATCCAGGGCGCCTGGTGGTACCCCGACCCCGGCCAGGTGGACACGTTCCGCAAGGCCGTGGCCGCCGAGGGGAGCGGCCGCGCCCTCACCGGCATCGTCGCGGACCTCACGCGGAAGGGCTACGAGATCTCCGGGGACGTGATGAAACGCCCCCTGCGCGGCTACCCGACGGAACACTCCCGCACGCACCTGCTGCGCCACCGCTCGCTGATCGCCGCCCGCTTCCTCGGCGACGGCGACTGGCTGCACACCCCCGAGGCGGCCGACCGGGTCCTGGCGGCCGCCGCCGACCTGGATCCCCTGCTGACGTGGCTGGTCCGACACGTGAAGCGCGCGGCCTGACCCTCAAGGCCCGCCGCGGCGGCCTGGCCGCACCGCCACCCGTCGGCCGGGGCACGGTCCTCCCCGGCCCTTTGACGTCCGACCGCTTCACCAGTTGATCCCGGCCGCCACCGGCCGGTGGTCGCTGCCGGTGGCGGGCAGCACCCACGCGCTCGCCGGGGTGACGCCGCGCACCAGGATCTGGTCGATCCGCGCCACCGGGAACTTCGCCGGCCAGCTGAAGCCGAAGCCCTCTCCGGCCGCGTCCTGGACCGACCGCAGCCGCGAGGTGAGGGCGGCGAGCGCGCGGTCGTCCGTGGTGCCGTTGAGGTCGCCGAGCAGCACCACCCGCTTGTTCCGCTCGGCGGCGACGGCCTCGCCGAGCGCCCGCGCGCCTCTGTCCCGGTCGGCCGTCCGGAAGCCGTAGCCGGGCAGCACGCGGACGGACCCCAGGTGGGCCACGTACACGACGAGGGGACCCCGGTCCGTGGCCACCGTGGTGCGCAGCGCCCGGATGTAGAACATGCCGGCCTCGGCCCGCTCGGCGTCGCCGAGCGGCCCGGCGTCCTGCTCGGTGTCGACGGACCGGGTGCCCGACAGCGGCAGCGTGCTCCACAGCCCGACCGTGTCGATCACCGCGTGGTACGGGTACGTTTTCGCCAACTCCCTCTCGTACACCGGCTTCGCCTGCGGGGTGATCTCCTCGAGCGCCAGCACGTCCGCGCCGGAAGCGGCCAGGTCGCGGGCGGTGCCGACCGGGTCGGGGTTGTCCGCGTTGACGTTGTGCGTGGCCACGGTGAGGTCGCTGCCGGCGCGGGACTTGTCGAAGAACATCCCGCCGTAGAGGTTCACCCACGCCACCACCGGCAGCAGCAGCGCGGCCACCGCCGAGGCGGAGCGGCGCCACAGTGCTCCGGCGAGCAGCACCGGGACGAACAGGCCGAACCACGGCAGGAAGGTCTCCACCAGGCTGCCGATGCCCTTGCGGTCCGGGATCCGCGCGTGCAGCAGCATGAGCAGACCGAGCAGCAGCGCAAGGGCGGCCAGGACGAGCCCGCGCTTCCAGGGCTCCGGCCGGGTCGCGGCGCGCAGGGCCCGGCGGACGTACGCGCGCAGGACCCGCTGGTCGTACGCGCGCGGGGTCCGTCGGCCGTACGTCCGCGGGGCACCGGGGCGCGTGTCGCGACCGGCGCCTTCCGGCCCGCTCTGTCTCTGTGCCGTCTCCACCCGCGTCGTCACCGTCCGTCCTCGCTCACTGCCGGTCATCGCCGCATCCTCGGGTCCTGGGCCGCGTCGGCGTACCTGCGCGGGCAGCCGCGATCGGCCGCTTCGGGGCGCAGCTCGTAGTGCCAGGGCTCGTTCTCGTAGATCTGGCACAGCCCGTGCCCGGCGCCGTGCTCGGACAGCCACGACCGGGCGTCGGAGGGCCCGATGTCGACCGCCGCCCCCGACACGTGAGGAGACGTCGCCGCGGTGGCCACCCACCGCGCGGCCGCCTCCTCGGACCCGTACTTCCCGACCGCCTCACTGAGCAGCTGGTTCTGGTACTCCGGGGAGCGCCAGCCGCTGTTGACGCGGAACTCGACCCCGTCGTCCGCGGCGGCCTCCGCGGCCCGCCGGAGGGCCGTGAGCAGCTCCGGGTCGAGGTGGGCGACGGCCGGGACGGTGCCGTCGAAAACCGTCACGCCGCCGTCGGGCACGACCCCGTCGGCCGCACCGGCCGCACCACGACCGACGGGCTGGGGCGGTGCGCCCGAGGAGGCCGAGGACGTCACCCCCTCGTGGCCGAGGAGCGCGGCGATCGCCGTGATGACGACGATCGGGCCGACGACCAGGAGCCGTCCTGTCCGGCGGCTCGACGTGCGTGGGGAGGGCGGTGTCCAACTCATGGCCCTCAGTCAAGGCAGTGCGGTGTTGTCGGCCCGTATGCGGATTTCGATACGCCGACGATAGGCGCCGGCTCGTAGCGTTGACGGCATGCGCGTGCTGATCGTCGAAGACGAGCCCTACACGGCAGAGGCCATCCGCGACGGTCTGCGCCTGGAGGCGATCGCGGTCGACATCGGGGGTGACGGTGACACCGCTCTGGAGCTGCTGAGCGCCGACGCCTACGACACCGCCGTCCTCGACCGCGACACCCCGGGGCCGCCAGATGACGAGGACGCCCAGCGCGTCGTCGCCTCCGGCAGCCGCATCATCGCCACCGTGCCCGGCGGCTGTCGCATCGCCCCGCGACCGGCCACCGGACGCGGGGGAGAAGACCGTGGATAGGGCGCCAGGCCTGAGCGTGCGCGCCAAACTCACCCTCAGCTACGCCGGGTTCGTCATGCTCGCCGGTGCCTTGCTGCTCGCCGCCGTGTGGGTGTTCCTCCTGCAGTACGTACCC
This sequence comes from Streptomyces sp. NPDC045778, assembly GCF_056431945.1. Classification (NCBI taxonomy): domain Bacteria; kingdom Bacillati; phylum Actinomycetota; class Actinomycetes; order Kitasatosporales; family Streptomycetaceae; genus Streptomyces; species Streptomyces sp. NPDC045778. The sequence goes on along the minus strand of NZ_JBWKJZ010000009.1, from coordinate 47,550 downwards.
GACGACTGGGACCGCCGGCTCCTCCACGAGAACCCCAACCGCCAACTCCTCGTGCACACCTTCGCCCCGGCGGCGACGGCGGTGATGCTGTGCCTGCTGGTCTTCGGTCTCCTCGGCGGATGGCTCCTCGCGGGGCGCATGCTCGCGCCCCTGTCCCGCATCACGGACGCCACCCGCATGGCCACGAGCGGATCGCTCTCCCACCGCGTCCGGCTACCGGGCCGCAACGACGAGTTCCGTGAACTCGCCGACGCCTTCGACGCGATGCTCGCGCGACTCGAAGCGCACGTCGCCGGACAGCAGAGGTTCGCGGCCAACGCCTCGCACGAGTTGCGCACCCCGCTGGCGATCTCGAAAGCGCTGCTCGACGTGGCCCGCACCGATCCGCACCACGACACCGGCGAACTCATCGACCGCCTCCACGCCGTCAACACCCGGGCGATCGACCTCACCGAGGCACTGCTCCTGGTCAGCCGCGCCGAGCAGCGCGCCTTCACCCGGGAACACGTCGACCTGTCCCTCGTGGCGGAGGAGGCCACAGAAACGCTGTTCCCCGTCGCGGAAAAGCACGGCGTCACCCTCGAAACCCACGGAGGCGTCACCCCGACGACCGGCTCACCCGTGCTCCTGCTCCAGCTGGCCATGAACCTCGTGCACAACGCGATCGTCCACAACCTGCCCGAACAGGGCACCGTACGCGTGGAAACCAGCGCCCGTCCCCGGACGGTGGCCCTCACGGTCGAGAACACCGGCGAGCAGGTCGCCCCGGAGCTGGCCGCGACACTCACCGAACCGTTCCAGCGCGGCACCGAGCGCACCCACACCGACCAGGCGGGCGTCGGCCTCGGCCTGGCCATCGTCAAGACCATCGCCCACGCACACGACGGAACGCTCACCCTCACCCCGCGCCCCGACGGCGGGATCCGCGTCACCGTGGAACTACCCGCGGCGGCCCCGCGCACCGGCGGATGAAGAAGCCGGAGCGTGCCCCTGCGGACTGCCCGCCGGCGATGTGCCGCGGCCCGGTTGTTGGCTAGGGTGGCGAGGAGGGGCTGATCAGGTCGGACACGACGGGGGGCTCGTAGGTGGGGAGCCGGCGCCAGCAGAAGCAGAGGGTCAGCGTCCGGTACGGCGGGCCGCAGGCATCCCCGGCCACAAGAGGCCAAGATCCGCAGCAGCGACCACTGATTACGGCAAGCCAACCCGGCCCGCCCGGAAGCGGGGGACTGGTGACCGGCCGGTCGGCGCCCGTGCTGCCCCCGTCGCTGCGCGCGTGGCTCGGCGTCATCGCGGCCCTCGCCGCGCTGCTGGTCGTCGTGATCGGGGTCCTCTACGCAGGCCACAGCGAGCCCGGCACGGTGGACCGGTGGCTCGTCGACCCGACGGCGGACAGCGTGGGCCCGCCGTGGCGGCGCTTCGCCCTCGCCGTGGACTTCCTGGGGGAGCCCCTCGGAGCGGCGGCCCTGGTCGTGGCCGCCGTGGCGGGCTGCCTGCTGCTCGGACGGCCCCGGGCGGCGGTGCTCGCCGTGGCCGGGACCGCCCTCGCCGTCGGGACGACGAAACTGCTCAAGTCCCTGGTGGGACGCACCATCCACGGCGACGACAACCTGTCCTACCCGAGCGGGCACACCGCCTTCCTCACCGCCCTCGCCCTCGTGGTGGCGCTGCTCGCGGCCGGCCTGCTCCACCTCGGCAGGACGGCGGGCCTCCTCCTCGTGCTCGCGGCGGCGCTGGCAGCGGGCGCCGCCATGGGCTGGGCGCAGGTCGCCCTCAGCGCGCACTACCCGACCGACGTCCTCGGCGGCTGGTGCACGGCCCTCGTGGTCGTACCGGCGACCGCGTGGCTGACCGACCGCACGGCCGACCGCACGGCCGACCGGCGGGCCGAGCGCACGGCCGACGCCGGTCGGCGAAAAGGCGGCTGACGTCCCGTCACGCCAACCGGCGGAACACGGGCTTCACCGGCCGCCCGCCCAGCCAGGGCGTGGGATCGCCCGCGTCCAGCGCCTTCCGGTACACCGCACAGGCCTGCGCCACCACGTCGACGGTGTGCTCGATGTCGGCGTCGTCGAGCGCGCTGCTCACCACGAACGACGGGGCGAGCACCCCGCCCGCGAGGAGCTGCCGCAGGAACAGGGTGCGGTACGGCTGCGACGGCCGCCGCTGCTCGTCGAGAGTGGCGAAGACCAGATTGCTGGCCCGGCCCCGGACGACGACGTGGTCCCCGACGCCCATGCTGGCCGCTGCCTCACGCACCCCGGCGGCCAACCGCTCGCCGAGCGCGTGCAGCCGCGCGGTGACGCCCTCCTCGACATAGGTGGTGAGCACGGCCATCGCCGCGGCCAGGGAGTGCGTCTCCGCGCCGTGCGTGGTCGACAGCAGGAACACCCGCTCGCCGGAGCCACGCAGCCCGCCCCGCTCCATCAGATCGCGGCGCCCGGCGAGCGCGGAGACGGCGAAGCCGTTGCCCAGCGCCTTGCCGAACGTGGAGAGGTCGGGGACGACGCCGTACAGGCCCTGCGCGCCCGCCTCCGACCACCGGAGGCCGGTGATCATCTCGTCGAAGACGAGGACGCAGCCGTGCCGGTCGGCCAGGTCGCGCAGGCCCGCGAGATACCCGGGAGGCGGCTCGGTGTGGGTGGCGGGTTCCAGGATCAGACAGGCGACGTCACCGGGATACCGGTTCAGCAGCTCCTCCGTGGCGGCCAAGTCCCCGTAAGGGAAGGCCAGAGTGAGCTGAGTGGCCGTCTCCGGAACACCGGCGGACATCGGCGTGGTGCCGATGAACCAGTCGTCGACGGAGAAGAACGGATGGTCACCGCAGAGAGCCACCCGCGGCCGCCCGGTGACGGCACGGGCCAGACGCACCGCAGCGGTGGTGGCGTCGGAGCCGTTCTTCGCGAACTTCACCATCTCGGCGGTCGGCACCGTGGCCAGGAACCGCTCCGCGGCCTCGACCTCCACGACGGACGGCCGGACGAAGTTGCTGCCGCGGTCGAGCTGGCGCCGCACCGCGTCGAGCACGCGCGGATGGGCGTGGCCGAGGCTGACCGACCGCAGGCCCGACCCGTACTCGATGTAGCGGTTGCCGTCGACGTCCCACACATGGGCGCCGCGCCCGTGGCTGATGACCGGGGCCAGGTGTTCGGGGTACTGGTCGTCGCCCTTGGCGTACGTGTGCGCGCCCCCGGGGACCAGGGCGTGCAGCCGCTCGTTCGCCTCCCGCGACCGGGGGAGGGAGAACTCTTCGTTGTCCACGCCGACTTCAGCTCTCCTTCTGCTTCAGGACCTCGGCGAGGCTCGGCGCCTCCCGGTCCCGCTGGGACACCGAAACGGCCGGAAGCGGCCAGGGAATTGCCAGCTCCGGGTCGTCGAAGGCGATCGTCACGTCCTCGGCCGGATCGTGCGGGCGGTCGATCCGGTACGAGGTGTCGGCGGTCTCGGTCAACGCCTGGAAGCCGTGCGCGCACCCCGCCGGGACGTACAGGGTCACCTGCGTCTCGCCGGACAGGTCGAAGAAGGCCCGGCCCAGGTAGGTCGGCGAGTCCGGCCGCAGGTCCACGACGACGTCGAAGATCCTCCCGTACGAGCACCGCACCAGCTTGGCCTCACCGGCGCCGGAACGCAGGTGCAGGCCGCGCACCACGCCCCGGGCCGAGCGGGACACGCTGTCCTGGATGAAGGCGCCCGGGTCGAGGCCCACCGAGCGGACCACGTCGGCGTCGAAGGTGCGGCAGAAGAAGCCGCGCTCGTCGGCGTACGGCGTCGGCTCGAACAGGTACGCGCCGGCGATCTCCGGGACGTCGGTCGCTTTCATGGGGCCTCCCGCAGGGCGTGGGCGTGGTCGGCCGCCGGGAACAGGGCCGCGGTCAACTCGGTGAACTGGTCCTCCAGGTGCTGGGCGGCGACCAGGTTCCGCTCGGCGAGGGTCCGCCGCAGCTGGTCCGACCGCCGCTCAAGGGCCCGGAACTGATCGAGCAGCCGGTCCGCGTCGACCTCGCGGGCCGGGTGGCAGTACGCGCCGAGACCCATCTGGGCCATGAGCGTGTCGCTCTTCGCCGCATAGCTGAGCGCGAGGGTCGGCGTGCCGGCCTTCAGCGCGCAGATCAGATTGTGGTAGCGGGTCGCCACCACGGCGCCGGCGGCCGCCGTCTCCTCCATGAGGTCGGCGAGCGAGGCCGCGTCGGCCGCGGTGACCAGCGGCGAGTCCACCGCGTCGAGGATCGCGGCGACCACCGTGGCATCGCACGCATCACCGGTGAGCAGCCGGACCGGCCTGCCCTCCTCGACCAGGGCGCGCACGAACCGGGTCGTCCCTTCGAGGTAGCGGCGGTGGATCTCCTCGGCCCTGGCCCGGTCGTCGTTGCCGCCGTGGAAGTCCATGACGCCGACGCAGACCGCGCCCGGCGGGCCCGGCGGCGCGCCCACCGGCGGCGCCGGCAAGGCGAACGCGAGGTCCGGGTAGACCTGGTCGCGCGTGGTGTCCACGCCCATCTCCCGCATCGCGTCACGGGACGGGGCGTCCCGGTACGACCGGTACGCGGCGAGGCGGGCCGACCAGCGCACCAGGGCCCGCGTCGGCCGGTCGCCGATCGGGGCGGCGCCGACGCCGACCAGCGCGACCCGGGTGCCGCACAGCCGGCCGCTCGCACAGAGCAGGAACAGCGAGTACGGGAAGCCCCAGGGCCGCAGCGGCAGCGTGGCCTCCAGGACGCCCATGCCCGGCACGATCACCACGTCGTGCCGCCGCACCCAGGCGGCGGTGCGGAAGACGTCGACGAGTTTGCCCAGGCCCTTGGCCACGATCGCCCCCGCGCGCGAGGCCGTCCGGTACTCCCCGCGGTACCAGTGCAACCGCGTCGCGGGGATCCCGTACCGGGCCGCGACGACCTCAGGACCCCCGCACAGCGCGTCCACGGCCGCTTCGGGATGCTCGGCGCGGAGGTACCCCAGCACGGCCTCCAGCGACCCGTCGTTGCCGAGGTTGCCGGAGCCGAGCAGGCCGAACACCCCGACGCGCACCGGAGTGCTCATGCCCGCCGCCCCTCGCGGCCCGCCACCAGGTCGTCGACGGACACGGTGAGCCGGGCCGGGTCGACAGGGGCGCGGTCCTCGACCCGCTCACCGGCGCCCGGCCGGGCCCGGCTCGCCGCCCACGCGGCCAAGTGGCCGTAGCACGCCCGCCGGTCGGCCGCGGACAGCGGCGCCCGCCGGATCGCCGCGACGAAACCCCAGACGTACTCGGCGAGCAGCCGCGGCGTCGGGTGCAGCGGACCCGCCCGGCGCGGATCCAGGTTCACGCACCGGGACCGCTTGGAAGGGTTCGCCCGCTCGGCGCGGGTGGGGTGGTCGCGGCGGAAGTACAACAGCTCCGGCACCTGGTGGAAGGGCCCGTGCAGACCGATCTCGGCGACGAACGTGCGGTCCGCGTGGTGGTAGCTGTCGTGCGGCTTCACCCGGCGCAGCACGTCGGCCCGCATCACGCCGTAGAAGTCGTCGCCGCCGGGCTCGAACAGCATGCTGCGGAACCGCTCCGGCGCGCGCGGCGAAGCGGTGGCCAGCGTGTACTCGTACGGGACCGTCACCCGGCCCTCGCTGTCGATGACCGCCTGGTCGGCGTGCGCGAGGATCACGTCAGGCCGCTCGTCGAGGGCCTCCACGCAGCGCCGCAGCAGGTCCCTGGCGTACAGGTCGTCGTGCGAGGCCCACTTGAACAGCTCGCCGCGGCACTGCGTGAACACATAGTTGTGGTTGGGCGCCGCGCCGATGTTCCTGGGCAGCCGGAGGTACCGGACGCGCGAGTCCCGCGCGGCGTACTTGCGGCAGATGTCCTGGGTGCCGTCGGTCGACGCGTTGTCGCAGACGACCAGTTCGAAGTCCTCGTAGGTCTGGCCGAGCAGGGCGTCGAGCGACTCGGCCAGGTACTCCTCGCCGTTGTACACGGGCAGGCCGATGCTCAGCCGGGGAAGGGCGGTCACGGTGTCCTCACTTCGGGGATGGGGTTCTGGTGGCGCTCGCGCAGGGCGGACCGCAGGTGCAGCCACCACACGGCCGAGCCGCCAAGGGTCGCGGCGGCGACGCCCCAGGCCGAACCGGCCGTGCCGGCCACGGCCGCGCCGCCGAGCCCGCCGCTGACGTAGAAGGTGGAGGCGATGAGCTGGCTGCGCAGACTGCGCCGGGCCGCGCCGAGCGCGCGCAGACCGGCCGCCGCGCCGGTGCCGAGGCCCGCGCCCGCGACGCCGAGCGTGACCGGCACGACAAGGTCCGACGCCGCGCTCCAGACGCCGCCCAGCACCAGCTCGCCGCCTTGGTCGGGCACGAGCATCAGCGCCCCGCCCCAGAGCAGCGCGGCGACGGCCTGCCCGCCGCCGAGGAGCAGACAGAACGCGCCGAGCCGGTGCGGGGCCCGCCGCAGCACCCGGGCCGCCTCCGCGACGGTGACCAGGGACAGGCCCATCAGGACGGCCATGAACGGGCCGAGCAGCAGCTCGGCGCCCCTGATCACGCCCACAGCGCCGACGCCGACGATCGCGCCGAGTCCGTAGGCCCGCAGCTGGCCCGCGCCGCTGTTGCTGACGTTCTCGACCAGATACCGGGAGCCGAGGTCCCGGTGCTCGCGCAGCCACGCGCGCGCCCCGGCCGGTCGCGGCCGGATACCGGACTGGAAGCAGCCGTAGCCCGCCGCCACCGCCGCGGACGCGCCCCAGGCCAGCACGAAGGCGGCCACGCTGCCCACGCGGGCCGCCACCACCATGGCCGGGACCAGCGCGACGCACCACACGAGGTCGTTGACGAACGCCTTCCGCCCGGTGCCCGCGGCGAAGAACGCGAACCGCCACGCGTCCTGGAGCAACAGCCCCGGCAGGACGACGCCGAGGCAGGCGAACGCGATCCCCACCCGGCCCCCCACCGCGAGGCCGGCCACCAGGGACGCCGAGCCGAGCGCGGCACCGACGCCCAGCGCGGTGCCCGAGGACCGGGCCACCGCCGCGCGCCAGGACGCGGCCGGCACCCCGCTGAAGCGCACCACGAGCGGGTCGGTGGCGAGCCCCCGGGAGACGTTGAGCACCACGCCGTAGGTGACCCAGGCGAGGCTGAACACGCCGAACGCGGTCACCCCCAGCGAGCGGGCCACGTAGATGCCCACCGCGAAGTTGGACATGCTGGAGGCCGCCTGGTCGGCAAGACCCCAGGACAGGCGGCCGACGAGGGCACGCTTGGCGGAGCCGGCCGGCGCCGTCCTCCCCTCATCGGTGGGCATCGCCGTCATGCCTTGATCAACCCGGCGCCGCGCAGGGCGTCGGCCGCGTCGGCGACGGCGTCGAACGGCAGCCCGGCCCGCTCGGCGACGTCCAGCAGGCTGTGCTCGCCGTCGGAGAGGCTGAGCACCCACAGCATGGCCAGCTGGGCCTGCTTCGCGTCGCTGCGCCCGCCGAGCGAGTCGTACAGACCGCGCCGGCCCAGCTGCGGCTCGCCGTACGGACTGAGGTTGAGGTAGCGCCGGTTGCGGTCGAGCACGGCGAACGCTTCGCGGCAGACGGCGAGCGTGTCCGCCATCGCCTCCGGCGAGACGAAGGCCGGGTCGTCCGCCGAGGTGTGATACTCGGGGTAGCCCGCGTACGGGGTCCGGCTGAGCGAGCCCACTCCGAGGTCGAACCCGGGGGAGCAGTACTGCCGCTCGTCGTAGCCGTACGGCGTGAACTCCGTGACGCGGTGCGGGCGTCCGGACGCGGTCAGCACGTGCCGCAGCACCCGGTCGATCTCCGCGTCGCCACGCCTGCTCTGCTTGTACGTCAGCTGCCCCGAGTCGCCCGCGCAGGCCAGCACGAGCCCGTGCTTGACCTGTTCGATCCGCTCCCTGTTGCGGGCCAGCCAGGTGATCGCCCCGATGGTGCCGGGCGCGTAGACGAACCGGTAGGTGTAGTACGGCGTCCGCTCCGCGAGGGCCCGGGCCAGGAACGTCGCCACGGCGATGCCGGCCAGGTTGTCGTTGGCCAGCGACGGGTGGCAGACGTGGCTGGAGACGATGACCTCGTCGGGGACCTGCCCGGGGACCACGTGCTCGGCGTAGGTGAGGTGGCCGTCCGCGAGCGTGGAGTCGATCCGCACCTCGTACTCGCCGTCCGGCAGCGCGTCCAGGGTCTCCTGGGCCAGGCAGAACCCCCACTGGGGCGTGTAGTAGCTGGTGCGGTACGGCACCCAACTCGGGTGCTCCGGAAGGGTGTACAGATGGCCGCGCAGCTCGGACAGGGGCATGGTCGCCGCCACCGGCACGCTGTAGCCGAGCACGTGCAGGCTGGACGCGGCGAAGTCGACGACCCGGTTGCCCGCGCCGTCGGCGACGTACGCGTCCCGGATGTTCCACTCCTGCGGCACCGTCCAGTCGAGCACCTGCGTCCCGGTCGGCACCTCGTGCACCTGGAGCGGGACGTACTCGCCGACGATGTCCAGGGTGGCGCGCACGCCGTCGCCCGTGATGCTCCGGCACAGCGGGTACAACCGCTCCACCAGCGCGTGCATCTCCTCGCCCGCTGAGGTCATCGGCGCCACCGCAGGGTGTCGTCGACGGCACCCGCGCCGGACGCCGCGCGCAGCACGGCAAGGCGGGTGAAGCGCTGCTCGAAGGCCTCCCGGGTCAGCCCGTGCTTGCGGTAGGCGTCGGCGAGTTCGAGCGCGCCCCGCTTCACCGTCCACTCGCAGTCGAAACCGGGTATCGCCGCGCGGAACCGGGAGAAGTCCACGCGGTACGAGCGCGGATCGGCGCCGCTCTCCCCGGTGATCTTCACCTGGGCGCCGGACACCGCCTCGGCGACCTGCTCGGCGATCTCGGCGACCGTCACGTTGTTGGTCTCGCTGCCGATGTTGAACGCCCGGTCGTGCACCGCGTCGCGCGGCGCGCTCAGCGCGGCCGTGAAGGCCCGGGCGATGTCGGCGGCGTGCACCAGCGGGCGCCAGGGGGTGCCGTCGGAGAGCACCAGGACCTCGCCGGACAGGAGCGCGTGACCCACCAGGTTGTTCAGCACGATGTCGGCGCGCAGCCGGGGCGAGAAGCCGAACGCGGTGGCGTTGCGCATGGACACCGGCGAGAAGTCGCCGTCGGCCAGCGCGTGCAGGTCGTCCTCCACCCGCACCTTGGACTCCGCGTACGGGGTCACCGGGCGCAGCGGCGCGTCCTCGGCCACGAGGTCGTCGCCCCCGGCGGCACCGTAGACCGAGCAGGTCGACGCGTACAGGAAGCGCCGCACCCCGGCCTCGCGGGCCAGCCGGGCGAGGCGCACGGAGGCGTGGTGGTTGATGTCGTAGGTGAGTTCCGGGGCCAGGGACCCCAGCGGGTCGTTGGACAGCGCGGCCAGATGGATCACCGCGTCCACCCCGGCCACGTGCTCGGCCGTGACGTCCCGCAGGTCCACCCGATGCCCACGCGGGTCCGCGGGGCGCGGGCCCAGCACGCAGTCGGCGAACAGGCCGGAGTCGAGGCCGACGACCTCGTGACCCGCGGCCGTGAGGACCGGGGCCATCACGGTGCCCAGGTAGCCCTGGTGTCCGGTCAGTAGTACGCGCAAGGTTCAATCCCCCAGAGCGAGCGTGAGTTTGGTGACGGCGAACGCCTCGGCGTAGCGCGCGTGGCATTCGATGCCGCGGATCCGGGCGAGGCCGAGGAAGGCCTCCCGGTCGTACCAGGGCCGGTGGCGTTGCGAGGGGTAGTGCTCCTGAAGGAGGCGCACCTTCTGTTCGGCGACCTCCGGCGACAGCGGCTGGTACGCCGCCGGGCGGCCGAGGTCGCCGTCCCACTTGACGATCTCGTAGCCGAGCACGAGGTGGTCGCGGAACGCGGTGGGGATCAGCCGCGCCAGACCGCGGTGGTCCTGGTGCGCGTCGTCGGTGCGCGGGGCCAGGATCAGGTCCGGGTCGGTCTGCCCGCGCAGCTCCTCCACGGCGGCCTTGGCCTCCTCCCAGTGCGTCGGCATCCGGCCGTCCGGCAGCTTGAGCACGGTGAGGCGCAGGTCGGCGCCCGGGCAGAAGGCGGCGAGCGCGGCCCGCTCCTCCTGCTCCCGCTCACCGCCCCCGCCGGAGAACACCAGCGCGTCGACGCGGAGGCCCGGCCGGGCCAGGCACAGCGTCAGGAGCGTGCCGCCGGCGCCGATGGCGATGTCGTCGCAGTGCGCGCCCACCGCGGCGATCCGGTCCAGGCGGCCGGCCCCGAGCCGGATCACGCGCTCACCCCGGCGCTGTCCCGCTCCCACACGGCCCACGGACGGTCGCCCCGCGCGTAGGCGGCGTCGAGCGCGGCCCGCTCCTTCACGGTGTCGGTCGGCTTCCAGAAGCCGCGGTGCTGGTGCGCCACCAGGCGTCCCCGCTTGGCCAGTTGGGCACAGCCGTCGGCGACCAGGTCGCCGTCCTCGGGGATGTGGTCGAAGACCTCCTGGCGGAGCACGAAGTAGCCGCCGTTCTCCCACAGCGGCAGTTCGCTGACCGCGGTGATGCCTCCCACCAGGCCGTCCTCGCCCAGCTCCACGCAGTGGAACGACGACTGCGGCGGCACCACCATCATCGACGCGCCGGCGTCGCGCCGCGCGAACCGGTCGATCATCTCCGGCAGCGGGGCGTCGGTGAGCACGTCGGCGTAGTTGGCGAGGAACATCTCGTCGCCGTCCAGGTGGTGGCGCACCCGGCGGAGGCGTTCCCCGATCGGCGACTCGATGCCGGTCTGCGCGAACGTGATCGTCCAGTCCGATATGTCGGTGGACAGCAGCTCGGTCCGCCCGGCGCGCAGCACGAAGTCGTTGGACGCCGTCTCCTCGTAGTTGAGGAAGAAGTTCTTGATGTGATGGGCCCCGTAGCCGAGGCACAGGACGAACTCCGTGTGCCCGAAGTGCGCGTAGTAGCGCATGACGTGCCAGATCAGCGGCCTCGGGCCGACCATCGCCATCGGCTTGGGCACGTCGTCCGCGGCACCGCTGCGCATCCGCATCCCGTAACCGCCGCAGAACAGAACGACCTTCATGCTGTGACCTCTCTGGACGCGACGTCGACGACGCTCAGTTCCGGGATGGGGAAGACGAGGCGGCCGCCCCAGTCGTGCACGTAGGACAGCTGCTCGACCAGCTCGTCCCTGAGGTTCCACGGCAGGACGAGGACGTAGTCCGGCTTGTCGGCGGCGATCCGCTCCGGCGGCAGGATCGGGATCCGGGTGCCCGGGGTGAACCTGCCGTGCTTGTAGGGGTTGCGGTCGACCGTGTACGCGAGCAGGTCGGGCCGGATGCCGCAGTGGTTGAGCAGGGTGTTGCCCTTGCCCGGTGCGCCGTAGCCGACAACCGTCTCGCCGCGCTCGGCCGCCTCGATGAGGAACCGCAGGAGGTCCCTGCGCACCTTGGCGACCCGGGCGGAGAACTCGGTGTAACCGGACAGCTCCTGGAGCCCGGCGGCCTTCTCCCTGGCCAGCACGTCGGCCACGCGCCGGCTCGGCTCGCCCGCCGCCTCGGCGGGGCGGGCCCACAGCCGGATGGAGCCGCCGTGCGTCGGCAGCAACTCCACGTCCACGAGCGCGAGTCCGCCGCTCGCGAGCGCCCGGATCGCGGAGGCGACCGTGTAGTACTGGAAGTGCTCGTGGTAGATCGTGTCGTACTGGTTCTCCTCGATCAGCGTCAGCAGGTGCTGCACCTCGATGGAGACCCAGCCGTCGTCGGCTACCAGGGCGCGCAGCCCCTGGGTGAACCCGACGACGTCGGGAATGTGCGCGTACACGTTGTTGGCCACGACCAGGTCCGCCGGGCCGTGCTCCGCGCGGACGGCCGAGCCGGTGTCCGGGCTCAGGAACTCCGTGAGCGTGGGCACCCCCGCCTCCCGCGCGGCGGCGCCGACGTTCACCGACGGCTCGATACCGAGGCAGCGGATCCCCCGGTCCACCACGTGCCTCAGCAGATACCCGTCGTTGCTCGCCACCTCGACCACGAAGGCGTCGGACCCGAGGCCCACCCGCTGTACGGCATCGGCCACGAACGTCCGCGCGTGCTCCACCCATGAGGTCGAGAAGGAGGAGAAGTACGCGTACTCGCTGAACGTCTCCTCCGGCGTGATCAGCGGCGGGATCTGCGCGAGCCAGCAGTCGGTGCACACCCGCAGATGCAGCGGGTACGCGGGCTCCGCCTCGTCAAGGCGGTCCGCGGCGAGAAAGCTCTCGCACGGCGGGGTCGCCCCCAGATCGACGACGCTGGCGAGCGCCGCCGAGCCGCAGAGTCGGCATCCTGTCATCTATGTCCCCCCATTTCCGCTCGCGCGGGCACCCCGCCGCGAGCCGGCGTTTCCGTTCCCTGGCGGCGGCGCGCCGTCCCCGCCGCCCGACCGCACCGCGATCGCGGTGCGGTACCCCTCCACCAGGCGCTCCAGACCGACACCCGGGCTGAAGTGCCGCTCGTAGCGGCGCCGGGCCGCCTGGCCCATCACCTCGTTCCGGTCCGGCTCGCTCGCGATCCGACGCACACAGGACGCGAGCGAGGCGGCGTCACCCGGCCGGTGCAGAAGCCCGGTCACGCCGTCCTCGACGAGTTCCACGAAGGCGCCGTGACCGGCCGCGACGGCCGGGACCCCCGCCGCCATCGCCTCCGCGACCACCAGGCCGAACGTCTCCATGGCCAGCGAGGGAGCCACCACCGCGACCGACCGCGCGACGGCCTGCCGGCACCGCGCCGGGTCCCACAGGCCGACGTAACGCACGTCGTCCCGGCCCGCCGCCCACGCGGTCACCTCGCGCTCCAGCGGCCCGGCGCCGGCGATCACGAGCGGCACGCCCACACCGCCGCCCGCGGCGACCTCGTCCCACGCCGCCATGAGCAGCCGCGTGCCCTTGGCCTCCGCCAGCCGGCCGAGGAAGAGCAGCTGCTCGCCGGTGCCCGCTCGCCGGGTGCCCGGCTCCGGCACGAAGTTGTGCTTCACCACGAGACGCTCGGCCGGCATCCCGGACCGCACCAGGACGTCGCGCTGCGCCGCGGAGATGCAGAAGAACCGCTCCACGCCCGACCACCACCGCCGCCGGTTGACCGACAGGCTCACCGCGAGCGGCACCGTCGCCAGACGGGAGTCGCGGTAGCAGCCGTGCCGGACGGCGGGCAGCGACACCGCGGACCCCACGCACTCGGTGCACGGCCGCCCGTCCCGGTGCAGCGTGCCGGGCGGGCACACCTGGGTGTAGTTGTGCAGCGTGGCCACCACGGGCACACCGACGTCGGCGCAGGCGGCGAGCACCGCGGGCGACAGGAGCGGGAATACGTTGTGGACGTGCACCACGTCGGGCCGCTCGGCGCGGAGCCGCGCGGCCAGCTCCGAGCGGACCGCCGGGTTCCACGGCACCAGCAGCGGCACCGCGACCTTGCCCAGCAGGGACCGGGCGGCGATGTCGTCGCTGCGCCGCTCGAACACGTCGACCCGGTGGCCGGCCGCGCGCAGCAGCGCCACCTCCTCGTCGACGACCCTGTTCTCCCCGCTCGGCTGGGCCGAGGAGTAGCGGTTGTGCACGACCAGAACGTGCATGTCAGGCATGGTCAGTTCACCTCCGGGCCCATCGCGGGACACGTCGACTGGGGACTTCGGCCGCGGGGAGGACCGCCGTCGCGGCGGGTGCCGCGAGGAGCGAGGCGGCCAGGGCCAGGTGCAGCAGATAGGGCGAGGCGTCGCCGAGGCCGGCCTCGGTGTACGACGAGATCGCGCAGTAGCTGATCAGGAAGATCGCGCAGGCCCTCGGCACCGACGGCGGCCGCAGCAACGCGACGCCGCCGAGCACGAGGATCATCGTCGCCACGATGCCCACGCCGATCAGGCCCTGCTCGTGGTAGACGGCCAGCCAGCTGTTGTCGATCGGAAGGCCGCCGAACGACTTGTCGCTCAGGCCGACGCCGAACACCTTCTCCCCGGTCGACCGGGGCGCCGCGAGCAGCGCGTCCCAGACCTTGGCCCGGCCGGTGAGGTTGGACAGGTTCTCCTGGCTCTGCCCGCGCAGGTACCAGGACTGCAACGCGGAGCTGAACGCCACCGCGGCCACCGTGGCGCACACCACCGTCCAGGCGAAGAACCGGCGGGCGGCGGAGCTGGTCAGGATCAGCGAGCCGATCGCCAGCACGAGCCCGATGAGCAGGCCGAGCGTGGCCGTCCGGGTGTGGGTCAGCACCAGCAGGCCGAGCGACGGCACGATGACCAGCGCCGCACTGGCCCCGGTGGTGTGGCGGCCGAGCAGGAGCAGCACCGTGAGCCCGATGATCACCGCGGCGTACTGCCCGATCTGCGGCGGGGTGAGCGGCCACAGCGCGCCGACCAGACGCCCGCCGTAGTACTCGGGCATGGCCGTCCCCGGCGAGACCACCAGACCGGCGGCCACCAGCACGAGCACCGCGAAGTACATCCGGATGTGGTGGCGGACGAACGTCAGGCCGCCGTCCCACCAGCGGGTGAGCAGCCACAGCGTGCCGACGAAGAGGGACAGCCGGGCGCACCGGAACAGCGCGCCGTACCCCACTTCCAGGTTCGCGCTGGAGATCAGGCTCGGTACGAGGAGCAGGGTGAGCAGCAGCACGAAGGCGCTGGCCCGGACGCGCAACCGGAGATTGAGCGCCAGTGCCAGAGCGAACGCGGAGACCAGCGCCCCCATGGTGGCCATCTGGATCAGGGAGCGCGGCAGCGGGACGACGGTCTTCGCCCCCGCGGAGCCGAGCGTGTTGAGGGCGAGCAACGCCCAGACGATCCCGACGGCCTTCGGCGGGCCGGCGGGGCGTGGCACGGCACCGGGGTCCGTGCCCGCCGTGTCCGGTCCGCCCGGCAGCGCGCCGCGCATCAGGTCGCCGCCCACCTCAACCACCCGCCCTGGGGTCGAAGGTGCTGCCCGTGTCCTGCTGGTACGGCGTGCTCTGCCACTGCGCGGGGTCGAGCTTGCGGCCCGGGTCCCCCGCGACGAAACTCCACGGCCCGCGGTAGACGTTGTCGTGCCAGCGGTTGCGCTGCTTGTGGGTGATCGCCTCGGCCACCCGCTTGCCCTTGTACGGCGACCACTTGGGATAGGTGCCGTAGTTGGCGAGGACCGCCATCCGGCCGCACTCCGCCTCGCACTTGACGACGGCCTTGTCCAGGACGAAACGGTTGTCGTGGATGTCCACCCGCTGGGTCTTCCACCGGCAGTCGGCGTAGAGCGGCGCGGTGGCGATCGCCGGCCGCGCGCAGCGGCCGGTGTCCTTGACCAGCAGCGTGCAGTAGCCGGTCGAGGTGTTGGCCGGGCTGTTGCAGAACCGGTCGGCGTTCTCCCACAGGGTGATCCCCGACCAGTTGTCCTCCAGGACGTTCCGGTAGATCTCGATCTTGCTCGTGCGGGCGCGGATCCGTGGTTCGCCGCCGGACTCGGACACGTAGACGGTCGCGTACGGGAAGTCGTCGCCGCGGTCGGCGTTCCTGCGGCCCTCGACCCAGTTGTTCCGCCGGATCGTGTTGTTCCGGACGACGGCGTTGTAGCTGGTCTCGTACATCAGCGCGGCGCCGTCGTTGGCCTCCAGGACGTTGTCCTCGATGCGGAAGTCGTTGTTGTTGTTGTCCGCCCACAACCCGGCTCCGCGGTTGTCGTGCACCCAGTTGCCGCGGATGTCGGCGCCGTTGACGGCCCAGAACTTGATGCCTCCGGTGCAGCCGCAACCGGGCTTGCGCCGCTCCCAGTCGTCGGTGTTGTTGCCCACGACCTCGTTGCCCTCGACCAGCAGACCCCTGATGGAGTCACCGGTCTTGTACGCGTTCATCCCGTACTGCCCGTTGCCGCGCAGGCAACTGGCGCGGACCCGCTGGCGCGCCCCGGCCATCAGGCCGGCACCGGAGTTGTACTGGATCTTCGCGTGCTCGATCACCCAGCCGTCGGCCATGTCGTGGTTGACCACGCCCTCGTTGTTCGGCGCGACGAAACGCTCCACGGTCAGATGGCGGATGGTGACGTCGCGGGCGGTGCCGCCGAACGCGTACTGGTTGGTCTTGCGGCCGTCGAGCACCGCGCCCGGCGCGCCGAGGTAGCGGTTGCCCTTCTTGGGCATGACCTGGGCGTAGCGGTCCGGTTCGAGCCGGTGCTTGCCCGGCCGCAGCCAGAACGTGGTGTGCGGGGGGCTGCTCTTGGTCTTCGCCGCCAGGTCACCGACCACCGCCGGGTCGACCGTCACCGCGCCCTTGGGCGCCTGCGCCGGGCCCGGCGCAGGCTTGGCGCACACCCGGGCCACGGAGGCGGAGGACGCCCCGGACGACGGCGTACCGCTCGGCTCGGCGGAGGCGCCCGACGAACCGGTACAGCCGGTCGCCGCCAGCAGGGCGAGCGCCAGCGGTGCCGCCGGCAGCGCCCAGTGCCGCCATGTGATCCCCACGCGTCCTCCCCTCTCCCTAGCCGTGGAACCTGAGTACGGTGGTGAACCCCTCCGCGCTGTCGGCGAAGCCCGTGCCGACCAGCGCGGTGGTGGGCTCCTTGCGCCCGAAGCCAGGGGAGTACCAGCCCAGCGGCGGGTCGCTCTCGCCGCGGTGCGCCCGCCAGGACAGCTCCCCGGGCAGGTCGAGCACCGCGGAGCGGTCCTCGCCGTCACGGCTCCAGGTGAGCACCGCCCGGTTCTCCACCAGGTCCGCGGTGATCGCGGGGCCGAGGTGGAAGGCCAGGCGCACGGGCCGGTGGTCCCCGGGGCGGACCTCGTCGACCACCCTCAACTCCTGGGTTGCGGCGGTCAGTTCCACCCGGCGGCGGTGCACGGCCGGCCGGTAGCCGTCGTGCTCGGCACACCAGCGGGCCACGCCCCCGTCGGAGGGGTCCGCGACCAGGACGCGGCTGCGGGCATGCCGGGTCCACAGGAACGGGCCGCCGGAGGCGGACTGGTCGGCGTCGTCCAGTCGCAGCGTGTTGTGGCCGAGCGTCGACCGGAAGTACTGCCGCCACTCGGGCTGCCCGTGGTAGCAGTACGTGCCCGGGTCGGCGAGCACGTCGACCCCGTCGTGCCGGACCTCCACGGACAGCGCGTCCGCGTGCGCGTGCGCGGCGATGGACAGGAAGCCGTGCGGACCGCCGTCGCAGCGGCACCAGATCTCCCCGGGGCCGCGCAGGATCGTCATCCCCGCGTCGGCGAAGTGGGCGGGCCGGCGTGCCGGGCGCGTCACGCCTCCGTCCTTCGCGTACGGCCGCAGCAGCGCGGCCAGGAGCGGGGTGCGCACATCGGTGCCGGTCACCGCGGGCCACCAGGAGAGGGACCCGAACACGGCCTCCCCGGTGGCAAGGAGCGAGGCCCAGCGGTCGGTGCCCGCGCCGTCCACGACCAGGCCGTGCCCGTCGTCGGCGTCCCCCTGGCGCGGCGGCCGCAGGCGGTTGTCCACGACGGCCGCGAGCGCGTCGGTCATCCGCAGCAGCACCAGGCGGATCGACGCGGGCACCGGCACCCCGGCCGCATCCGCCTCGGCCACCGCGGCCAGACCCAGTTCGAGGACGAGTCCGTGGTACTCGGTGGCCAACTCGCGGTTGAGGCCGGAGGGGAAGGTATTGGCGCGCAGCTGCCGCTCCAGCGAGGCGAGCGCGTCGGCCCGCCAGCGCGCCGAGGAGGGGAACCATCCGAACGCGCAGGCCGCGGCCAACTGCCCGGCGGCCTCGGCGATGACGTGGTTGTTCGCCGAAGAGCCGCGGCTGGGGAAGGCGGCCAGCCAGCGCTGGTGGTGCCAGATCTGGTTCAGGGCCACCGGGTTGCCCTCGAAGAGGCCGGCCGCGCCCTGCCATCCGTCGAGCAGCCGGCGGATCCACACCCAGGAGAGCAGCCGGATGCCCAGCTCGATGCCGCTGATCCAGTGCACCCCGCGCAGCGGCGGGTTGGCCTTCCACCACGACCGCAGGTGCGCGGCCACGCGCTCGGCGTACCGGTCGTCGCCGGTGAGGGCGTAGGCGGCGGCGAGCACGGTGAGGTACTGGTGCCGGGACGGCTCCCAGATCTGCTTGATGTCCCCGACCACGTCCTCGTTCCGGTACGGCACGTCGAAGGCGTAGCCCCATGGCGCCCGGCGCCCGGTCTTGGGGTCGCACCACCAGTCCGGGTCGGTGAGGTCGTCGCGGACCACGCCGAAGTACTCGGCGTGCCCGGCCATCAGGCGGTCGGCCTCGGCGAGAAGACGCTTCGCCGCCTCCGGTGGCACCGCGGCGGTCGTCCCGGCGGGCAGCACCGCGGTGAACAGGGCGCCGGTCACCCTCGGGCTGTCCGGCCGCGCCGACCGCCACCGCCGCCTGCGCACCGCGTCGCCCACCCGGCCGCCGACCTCCCTCGGCGCCATCCGGGACAGGCGCCTCAGGTACCAGCCGGGGCTCATGGTCATCGCGTCCTCGCCAAGGTGACCGGGGCGTCGGCGGCCAGGCCGGCCCGCACGGCGAGGGTGGCCGCCGTCGTGGCGACGAGCGACTCCAGCGGCACCGGCATCGGCCCGCCGGTCCGCACGGCCTTGACGAACGCGGCCAGCTCGGCGTTCTGGCCCTTGTCCCGGGCCTTGGGGAGGCGTGAGCTGACCCACCGCTTACCGCCGTACACCGAGGCGCGGACGAAGTCGTCGAGGCGCAGCACCTTGCCGTCCGCGACGAGGTCCAGCGTCTCCTTGGGGAAGGCGGGCGAGCCGGTGGTGACGTAGCTGATCGTGGCGGTGGAACCGTCCGGGTAGCGCAGCACCACCTGGAGGTCCTCGTTGCCGGAGGCGGCGACCGCGTACACCGAGACCGGGTCGGCCCCGAGCAGCCAGCTCGCCGTGTCGATGAAGTGCCCGCCCTCACCCGCGAACCGCGAGCCCTCGGTGTCCTGTCGTAGGTACCAGCTGCCGTGCTGAAGGCGGCCCGCGTTGACCAGATAGCGCAGGCTCGCCGGACCGCTCCGGGTGCCGAACCGCTGCTTGGCCTCCTGCAACAAGGGCGCGAAGCGGCGGTTGAAGCCCACTTGCAGCCGGTCGTTGCCGGACTCCTCCACCGCCGCGAGCACCCCGGCCAGCTCGTCCTCGGTGAGGGCCAGGGGCTTCTCGACGAACACCGCCTTGCCGGCGAGGAGCGCCTTGCGGGTCAGGTCGGCGTGCGAACTGTGGCGGGTGACGACGAACACCGCGTCGATGGACTTGTCGCCGAGCACGGCGTCGAGGTCGGTGGTCGCATCGCGGAAGCCGAACTTGCGCTGCGCGTTGGCCCCGGACAGCGCCGTCGTGGTGACGACCGTCGACAGCTCGACGCCGTCGCGCCCCGTCAGGTGCGGCAGGAGCATCGACGTCGCGTAGTTCCCCGCGCCGACGAACGCGAGCCGCACCGGCGCCGTGGCGGCCCGAGCCGCACTCCGCTTCACGGTGACCGTGGGCACGGCGAGCGTCGGGGCCTGCGTTTCCCCGGTGTGCTCGGGGTAGCGGAACAGCACGGCCACGGCCTTGAGATCGCCGTCCTTCAGGCGCTGGTACGTCTCGACGGCGTCGTCGAAGTCGGCGACGTGCGAGACCAACGGTTCCACGTCGACGCGGCCGCGGGCGACGAGATCGAGGAAGCACGCCAGGTTGCGCCGCTCCGTCCAGCGCACATAGCCGATGGGGTAGTCGCGCCCCTCCAGTTCGTACTCCGGGTCGTAGCGCCCGGGGCCGTAGGACCGCGAGAACCGGACGTCCAGCTCCTTCTCGTAGTACGCGTTCCACGGCAGGTCCAGGCGGCACTTGCCGATGTCGACGACCCGGCCGCGGTCCCGGCAGAGCCGGGCGGCCAGCTCGACGGGCTGGTTGCTGCCGCCGCCCGCGGCCAGGTACACCTGGTCCACGCCGTGGCCGCCGGTGAGTTCGGCCACGGCGGTCTCCACGGCCGCGGCCCCGGGGTCGCCGCAGGCCGCGGCGCCCAGGCGTTCGGCCAGCTCGCAGCGCGCCGGGTCCGGGTCGACACCGACGACGCGGACGCCCGAGGCGGTCAGGAGCTGCACCACCAGCTGCCCGATCAGACCGAGGCCGATGACGAGGGACACCTCGCCGAGCCGCGACCCACCTTGGCGGACGCCCTGCAACGCGATCGACCCGACGGTGCCGAAGGCCGCGTGCCGCGGCGCGAGACCGTCCGGCACCGGGGTGTAGAGGTTCTTCGGCACCCAGTTCAGCTCGGCGTGCAGCGCGTGCTCGTTGCCCGCGCAGGCCACGAGGTCGCCGGCCTTCACGTCGTCGACCCCGGCGCCGACCTGCTCGACCACCCCGCACAGCGAGTAGCCAAGCGGCGTGTAGGAGTCCAGCTTGCCCATCACCTTGCGGTAAGTGGCGGGCACCCCGTTGGTGGCCACGCTCTGCATGACCTTGGCCACCTGGTCGGGGCGGGAGCGGGCCTTGCCCAGCATCGACATGCCGGCCTCGGACACCTTCATCAGCTCGGTCCCGGTGGAGATCAGCGAGTAGGCGGTCCTGACGAGGACACCGCCCGGCTTGCACCCCGGCACCGGCACGTCGATCACCGTCAGCTCGCCGCTCTTGTAGTTCTGCACAACCTGTTTCACCGAAGTCCCCTTGTTTCTACGCCGTCAAGCGAGCGTTGTCGCCGGACCCGGAGGTCGCGCCGCGATACCAGTACTCGAGGGTCAGCACATGCCACAGATGCTTGGAGAAGTCCCGCTGCCCGGCGGCGTCCTCGGCGACCATGCGTGCCAGCGCGTCGCGGCGCAGCAGCCCGGAGCCGACGAGCACGCCGTCGTTGACCACCTCGCGCACCAGCGGGGCCAGGTCCCGGCTCATCCAGGCCCGCAGCGGGGCGCTGAACAGGCCCTTGGGCCGGTAGACGATCTCCCGGGGCAGCACCGAGGTGGCCGCCTCCTTGAGGACGGCCTTGCCCTGCCGCCCTACGATCTTGCGGTCACCCGGTACGGCGAAGGCGGCCTTGACCACCTCGACGTCCACGTACGGCACCCGCACCTCGGTCGACGCGGCCATGGAAGAGCGGTCCGTGTACGCGAGGTTCAGGCCCGGCAGGAACATCCGGGCGTCACCCAGGCACATGCGGTTGACGAAGTCAGAAGGGTCATCGAGGTCGTTGTCCTCGTAGACGTCCGCGTGCTCCGTCAGCACGTCGTCGACCGCCCCGGCCAGGTCAGGATCGACCAGGGCGAGCAGCTCCTCCTGGTCGTACATGGTGTAGCTGCGGCGGAACGCGGTCTCCTCCGGCAGCTCGGCGAAGGAGAGGAACCGCTTCGCGAACCGCACCGACCGGTACCCGCGGCGGGCCGTGGCGACCGGCAACCGGTCCACGGCCGCGAAGACACCGCGCCGCAGGGGCCGCGGCACCCGCTGGTAGCGCAGCGCGATGAGGTTGGCCAGGTGCTTGCGGTACCCGGCGAACAGTTCGTCGGCGCCCATCCCCGAGAGCATCACCTTGACCCCGGCGTCCCGGGCGGCCGAGCAGATCAGGAAGGTGTTGATCGCGGCGGGGTCACCGATCGGCTCGTCCAGGTGGTACGTCATCCGCGGCAGCAGGTCGAGCACGTCCGGAGCGATCTCGATCTCCCGCAGATCGACGCCGAACCGCTCGGCCACCTGCCGCGCGTAGCGCAGATCGTCCGGCATCGCCTCGAACTTGGCGTCCTCGGCGCGGAACCCGATCGTGTAGGCGGAGATCCCCGGCCGGTCGCGGGCCGCGAGCGCGGTCAGATAGCTGGAGTCGAGCCCGCCGGACAGGAAGGTCGCCACGGGGACGTCGGAGAGCAGGTGCCGCCGGGTCGACTCCTCGACGACGGCGGCCAGGTCCGGCCGCTCGCCGCCGCGGGCCAGCTCCCGCCCCTCGGCGGCGACGTCCTTCAGGTTCCAGTACCGGCCGCGCTCCACCCGGCCGTCGGCCCGGCACCTGAGCCAGCTCCCCGGCGGCAGCTTCTCCGCTTCGCGGAACGCGCAGCGCGAGTCCGGCACCCAGTAGTAGAGGAGCGAGGCCACCAGCGCCGCGTGGTCCACCTCCAAGGCCCCGCCCGTCGCGGCGGCGAGCGCCTTCAGCTCGGAGGCGAACACCAGGCCCTCGCCGCGCCGCAGCAGGAACAGCGGCTTGACGCCGAGCTGGTCGCGGGCGAGCACCAGCTCACCGGTCCGCTCGTCGAAGATCCCGAACGCGAACATGCCGCGAAGGCGTGGCAGACAGTCCGTGCCCCAGCGCCGCCAGGCCTCGAGCAGCACCTCGGTGTCCGAGGTGCCGCGGAAGCGCACGCCGGTGGCCGCCAGCTCCGCGCGCAGCGCGGGCGCGTTGTACAGCTCGCCGTTGTACGTCAGGACCAGGCCGTTCGAGACCATCGGCTGGGCGCCGGTCTCGGACAGGTCGATGATGGCGAGGCGGCGGTGCCCGAGGTGCACCTCGCCGTCACCGGCGGGGTGGCTGTAGCGGCCCGCCCCGTCCGGGCCGCGGTGGGCGAGGACGTCCGTGAGCCGGTCGGTCACGGCCTTTCCGTCCGGCCACCGGTAAGTGCCTGCGATGCCACACATGATCTACCGCGCCTCCTGGTCGTTGTCCGGGACCCGGGCGGCCGGCATCGACGACCGCTCCGTCCGCCGCTGGCCCGTCCCGTTCTGCCGGGCCGGCCGCTCGCGTTGGCCGCGCAGCGCGGTGTGCAGGCCGTCCCACAGCGTGCCGTCGGTCCTGTCCCGCGGATCGGGGTCGATCAGCACCACCCCGATCACCGGGATGCGCTGGTCCGCGAGCTGCCGCGCCACGGTGTGCAGCCACGCGGCGCTGCCGTGCCCGGCCCGCACGACGAGCACGGTCTGGCCGCCGAGGTACTGGAGGTCGGTCCACGCGGTGCCGGGCGCCACCGAGCCGACGCCGATCCGCCGGGTCTGGCGCGCCACGGCCGCCGCGCCCTCGCCGCTGACCACCTCCGGGTCGCCCGGCTCCGTGCGGAGGCGGGCGAGCTGCGGGCCGGGCAGACCGTCGACGACGACCACCGGCCCGTCCGCCGCCAGCGCCCTCGCGACGTCCAGGGCGATCACGCTCGTACTGCGCGCACAGCCCAGTTCGAGCAGCGACACCGGTTCGGTGGAGCCGCGCACGGCGCGGGCCAGAGTCGCGGTGAGCCGTTCGCGGGCCGCACGCGTCCTGCGGGGCTGCCACAGCCTGACCCTCCCGCGCGGTGTGCGGCGCCGCTCCGCGATGACCGAGGCGCCCAGGTTCGCCGCGATCTCCCGGCGCAGCACGGGACGGTCCGCCACCACCGTGCCGACCGCCGCCACCGCGAGCCCGAGGACGAGCCCGAGGACGAGCCCGATCCCGGCGTTGGTGACCGCGGCCTTGGGCAGGGAGTGCGGCACCACGCGCGGGGCGTCCACGATCTGCGTACCGGCGATGAGCTTGGGCGTGCCGACGCGCGCCTCCTCGGCCCGCTGGGCGAAGTCGGCGATCCGCGAGTTGAGTTCGGCCCTGCGGGCGAAGAGCGACTCGACGCTCGCGGACGTCTCCGGGTCGCTCTCCGGCGACCGGCCGCCGATCGCCTCGTTGACCTGGGCGAGTTCCTTCCGCATGCGGTCACGCTGCGCCAGCAGGGCCGTGGCCTCGGCCTTCGCCGCCTCCCGCAGCCGCCGCACGTGATCCGTGACGAACGCGTCGGCCAGCGCCCTGGCCCGGGCCACCGCTTTCGCGTCGCTGTCGGCCGTCACATCGATCCGCAGCAGGTTGTTCGTCAAGCCGGTGCCCCGGTAGTCCTGCATGAAGTCCTCAGGCTTCTCCGGGGACTTGAGGGCTTGCAGGGCCTTGGAGGCGATCCGCGTGGTGCCGAGGAGTTCGACGTCGGTGCGGATCAGCGTTCCGGTGTCGTTGGGCTGGTCCTCCTGATGCGCGACGAGGACCTTGGTCACCGCGGTCGGGGGCGGCGGCCGCAGGACCGCCACCGCCGCGCCGGCGAGCAGCCCGATCAGCGCCAGGGAGCACCAGAGGCGACGGCGCCTGCGCACCGCCACGACCAGCGCCTGGAGGTCGATGAGCGGGGTGGCCGCCGACGACTCCGACGTCGTGCTTGTCGTCACACCGAATCTCCCGTCGCGTGGCCGCGGACCGCGAGCGCCAGGGTGGCGTTCTCCGGAGGACGCCCCGCGGATCGCGTCGGACGGGCCCGGACCGTGTCGGCGACGACGACGCCGACGACCTCGTGTCCCGCGTCCGCGCAGGCCCCGGCGATGCCCGCGAGTTCCCCCGCGGTCAAGGCGCCCGCGCTGAGCACGACCAGGACACCGGACTCGGTGTCGCGGTCCGGCACCATCGGCCGGGACACCGAGACCTCCACCACGCGCAGCAGCGGATCGCTCTTGGCCTCGGCCACGAGCTGCCCGGCCGCCCGGCGGGCGATCTCGTCACCCTCCGGTACGACGACAAGGAGTCGCCGCGGTGCCGGGAGCTTCTCCCGGAGGCGCGCGCACACGCGCCGGCTGCGGACGCGCCTGCTGGCCTCGTCACCGGACGTCCGCGGGGCCGGCAGGTCCCACCGGGTGTCCACGCCGAGGAGCCAGCGCGTCCAGGCCCGCAGGTCACGTCCCTGGGGGCGGTGCGCCGACGGCTGTCCCGGTACGTCGACGGTGCCGAGCAGCGCGGAGCCGAGGGCCGCGGCGATCTCCGGCTCGGCGCGCAGCCGGCGGTTCATCCGCGCGGCGGCGAGATGGCCGATGACCGCGGCCAGGAAGAACAACAGCGCCCCGGCCCCGATGAGTTGCACCCTCGTCGGCGGCGCCTCGCCCGCCGGCCGGGGCGCGGGCCCCATGACGACCATGTCGGCCTTGTCGGTCGCCGGGTCGGCCTCCTCCAGCTTCTTCATGGCGTCCTGCAGCGCGGTGCGCAGCTTCTCCAGCTCGGTGCGGGCCTGCACGCTCTCCACGGTCCGCCCGGGGTCGGCCGCCTTGGCCAGGTCGGTGATGCGCCGGTTGGTCTCTGCCACTTTCTTCCGTAGTACCTCGGGCCCCTCGGCCGCGTCGGGGGCGGTGTCGTCGCCCGCGACGCGCGCGGCGAACGAGACGAATTGGTGGGCCATCTGGTCGGAGAGCCGCTGCGCCCGCTCCGGGCTCCCGGCCGTACCCGAGATCTTGATGATGTTCCCGTCGGAGGCCTTGGCGCTCACCCGGTCCCGCAGCTCGCCGCCGCTGACGCCCGCCCAGTCGAGGGCGGCGGCCGCGCGGTCGACCACCGCCGAACTGGTCGCGATCTCCGCCTGGGTCAGCAGCTCGCGCTCCTCCCACTGCCCCGGGAGCAGGACGGACACCGACGCCGTGTAGCGCGGCGGGAACAGCACCGAGACGCCGTAGCCGACGAGGGCGCCCACCACGGCGAGGACGGCGAGCAGGCGCAGGCGCCGACGGAGAATCCGCCCGATCGTGACCAGGCGAATCGTGTCATCGCTCAATGGTGCGGCCTCCTCCCGGCCCGGCCCTGGTCGCCCGCGGGCACCGGAGCACGGTCACGGCAGGCGGCGGCGTAGGCGGCGAGCAGCGATCGCTGGGAGTTCCGCCAGGACAGCGGCCCGCTGATCCGCTCCTGGCCGATCTTGCCCATCCGGGCCCGCTTCTCCGGGTCGTCCAGAAGGGCCGCGATGAGTTCGGCGAACGCGGCCTCGTCGTTGGCGGGCGCGTAGACGGCGGCGTGACCGGCGGAGACGCGCGCCTCCCGGAGGTCGAAGGAGACGATCGGCCGGCCCACCGCCATGTACTCCAGGACCTTGTTCATGGTCGACACGTCGTTGAGCGGATTGCGCGGGTCGGGGGAGAGGCACACGTCCGCGGTGGACAGGTAACGCACCAGGTCGGCGTCCGGAACGCGCCCGGTGAACTGCACCTGCTCGGCGAGCCCGAGCTGCCGGGACAGCTCCACCATCGCGTCGAAGGCGTCACCGGAGCCGACGAACACCGCGTGCCAGTCGGTCCGCCCGAGCTGGTCACGCAGCTTCGCCAGGGCCCGCAAGGCGTAGTCGACGCCGTCCTGAGGGCCCATGACCCCGAGGTAGCACAGCAGATGAGGCTTGCCGCGCTTCAGCTCGCGCTCGGCCGGCACCGGTTGGAACCGGTCGGTCTGGGGCGCGCTGCGCACCACGAAGACGTCCTCGGGCCGCCGGCCGCCACGGCGCACCGCGACGTCCCGGTAGCTCTCGTTCGTGGCGAGTACGACGTCCGCGGCCCGGTAGGTGAACCGTTCCAGCGCGCACACGCCGCGGTAGAGCAGGTCCTTGCCCCGGCCGAACCGGGAGAGGTACAGCTCGGGCACCAGGTCGTGCTGGTCGAAGACGAACCGCGCGCCGCGCCGCTTCAGCCACAGCGCGGGCAGGAACAGCAGGTCGGGCGGGTTGCAGGCGTGCACCACGTGGACCGGGCCGACCTTGCGGGCGAGGCGGGCCGTATGCCACAACGCCGTTCCGTACTCCCGTAGATAGCCGGCCGGACCGCCTGTCGCCGCCCGCAAGGGATAGCGATGGATCCGCACCCCGTCGATCTCCGTCTCCCGCTCCGTGTCCCGTTTGCTCCCCTGGGGGCAGATGACGTGCACCTTCCAGCCCGCGTCGCGCAGCGTCGTGCACTCCTGCCACACCCGCCGGTCGAACGGCACCGAGAGGTTCTCCACCAGGATCAGCGCGCGCCGGGCTCTCCCGCCGCCGCTGACTGCGTTACCAAGCAAGGCCCATGTACCCCGGTTCGGTCCGGCGCGCGTCGGCGTCGGGAAGACGGATGAGATCGATGATCACTGGCCCCTCGCCGTGGGGAAGAGCCGCGAGCACGGCCGGGTCCCTGGTGCCGACCAGGCACACCTCGGCGTGTTCGAGCACCTCGTCGACGGAGTCGGCGAGGAGCTGCGCGAGGTGCGGAAGGCGGGTCTCGATGTACTCGCGGTTCGCGCCGATCAGCCGGGACAGGCTGACGTTCGCGTCGTGGATCTTCAGGTCGTACCCCTTGCCGAAGAGCCTCTCGGCCAGCTCGACCAGCGGGCTCTCGCGGAGGTCGTCGGTCCCGGGTTTGAAGGAGAGACCGAACACCCCCACCCGGCGCTTCCCGGTGCGCTCCACCAGCTCCACCGCGCGCTCCAGATGCGCGGAGTTGGAGGGCAGCACATGGGACAGGATGGGCACCGAGACGTCGGCCCGCTGCGCCGCGTGGACCAGGCTGCGCAGGTCCTTGGGCAGGCAGGAGCCGCCGAAGGCGAAGCCGGGCCGCAGATAGGCGGGGCTGATGTTCAGCTTGCGGTCGGCGAGGAACACGTCCATGACCTCGTGCGAGTCCACCCCGAGCGCCTGGCACACCGCGCCCAGCTCGTTCGCGAAGCCGATCTTGAGGCCGTGGAAGGCGTTGTCCGCGTACTTGATCGCCTCGGCCGTGGGGACCGGCACCCGGAACACCTCGCCGGGCAGGCCCTCGTACAGGGCGATGACCGCGTCACCGCTCGCCCGGTCGAGTTCGCCGATGACCGTCTTGGGCGGGTCGAAGAAGTCCCGCACGCTGGTGCCCTCGCGCAGGAACTCCGGGTTGACCGCGACTCCGATGTCGACCCCGGCCGTGCCGCCGACGTACTTCTCCAGGATCGGCACGAGGAGGTTCAGGCAGGTGCCCGGGAGCATGGTGCTGCGGAACACGACGGTGTGCCGCCCGCCCCGCTCGGCCAGCGCGGCCCCGATCTCCTCGGTGACCCGCTCCAAGTACGTGGTGCACAAACTGCCGTTGGCCTCCGACGGCGTGCCCACGCAGACGAGCGACACCTCGCTGCCCGTGACCGCCTCGCGGACGTCACCGGTGGCGCGTAACGCCCCCGAGCGCACGACCTCGGCGACGAGTTCGCCGATCCGCTCCTCGACCACCGGGGCCTTGCCGTCGTTGACCAGGTCGACCTTCACCTGGTTCACGTCGACGCCGATGACCTCGTGGCCCATGCTGGCCAGGCACGCGGCCGACACGCAGCCCACGTAGCCGAGCCCGAAAACACTGACCCTCATGACTGGTTCCTCCCCCCAGGCAGGCCGCTTCGGCCTGCGGTCCGCGCGTCGGCCGGACGACGACCCCCGCGCATCAATAGGCCCCCTGCCCGTAGACCACCGCACGGAGGGTCTTCCACAAGATCACTGCGTCCAGGGCGAGCGACCAGTCCTCCACGTACCGCAGGTCGAGGCGGACCGCCTCCTCCCACGGCAGGTCGCTGCGCCCGCTGATCTGCCACAGGCCGGTGAGGCCGGGCTTGACCAGGAGTCGCCGCCGGATGTCCGGTCCGTACGCGGCGGACTCCTCCGGCAGCGGAGGCCGCGGGCCGACGAGCGACATCGAACCGGTGAGTACGTTGAAGAGCTGCGGAAGCTCGTCGAGCGAGTAGCGGCGCAGCACCGCTCCCACCCGGGTCACCCGCGGATCCCGGCGGACCTTGAACAGCAGCCCCGCGCCCTCGTCGAGACCGGCCAGCTCGGCACGTGCCCCGTGGGCTCCGGTCACCATGGTGCGGAACTTGAGGATGGTGAACTCGCGGCCGTCCTTGCCGACCCGGCGCTGACGGTAGACCGCCCCGCCCCGGCTGTCCATCAGGACGAGCAGGGCGACGAGCACCATCAGCGGCGCCAGCAGGACCAGCAGGATCGCCGCGCCCATCCGGTCGACGACTCCCTTGATGGCCCGGCGGCCCCCTGTGAAGGTCGGCATGCTCACCCGGAGCAGCGGGATCCCGAGCACCGCGTCGACGTGCAGCCGCGGGCCGGCCACCTCCATCAGGACGGGGGCCACGACCATCTCGGCGTCGCTGCCTTCGAGGTTCCAGGCGAGGCGTTGCAGCCGGTCCGGTGACCAGTGCGGATCCGGTGTGACCGCGACGACGCGGTAGCCGTCGCGCCGGACGTGCTCGGCGACGTCCGCCAGTTGGCCGACGACGGGCACTCCGTCCAGGTGGTCACCTTCAAGTTCGAGGCCGTCCGTCGTGCACACCGCGTCCACCCGCCAGCCCAGGTGCGGGAACTTGCGGGACCGGCTGATCAGGTCGCGCAAGGTGGCCGGGCTCCCGGCCGCGAGCACCGGTCTCAGACACCGGCCTTCCTTGCGCTGCTTGTGCAGCCGGAGGCGCAGCAGATACCGCGCCGTCATGGTGACGAGTCCGATCGCGGGGATCGCGACGAAGATCCAGAGCTTGATGTTGCGCGAGGTGAGGGCTATCCCTCCGAGCGCCAGTACGACGGCCGCCGTGAACACCGAGCGGCCGAGCCTGCGGAATTCCTCGGCGCCCTGGCCGAGCACGGCCGGAGCCCACGACCGGCTCACCGCGAGGGCCCCGAGCACGAGGAGTTCGGTGCCGAAGGCGAGAATTCCCCACTTCTCGTGCCAGTTGGCCGCGTCCCGGGCCCCGAAGAAGGTGCCGATCGCCGCCACCACGAAGGCGGTGGCCACGGTATCGCTGATGATCACGGTACGTCTGTACCGCTGCTCCCAGTCGCTCGCGGGCTGGCTGATTGCCCCCTTCGCCAGCTGCCCGCGCGCCGACGGAAATGGGTTGACTAATTCCCCCTGCACAGGACCCCCCCAGGTCGCCAGTGGTGCGACGTGTTCGACTGACACGGTTCTTTCACCCGGGAAGCCCCCGCCCCCCGCGCCGCGCTGTTTCTCCCCATGGGAGGCCCACGCCCCCCGCGCATGACATCCCAGCCATTGCAGCGCTACTTGAACAACCCACCCTGGCGGCAGCGGACTCGCCTGTCCTGCCAGACTCTCGAGGTGTGCGGGAACCCGTTGAAACCTCGGGTGCTCCCCGCACCCGAGGCCCCCTTGAGGGCCCCTGAATTGATCACCTCCACATCTGACGCGGAGGACGTGCCCACCGGCCGTCCACACCATCGGACCCAAAGATCATTCTGGTCGCCTCGCGCCCCGAAGAGCTGAAGCACGGTCAACTTAGACCATCGGGGCCGATATGGAGAGGGGATGTGTTCAATTTGTGCTCAAGCTTTGATGCCAGACCCACGGATCGGTGCCCTCCGGAGGGTGCTTCAGCGAGGGAGAAGTGCCGTTTGACCTGTGGTGACGAGAGTTTTCGGGATGCCCGCACCGGCGCCCCCGAGGCGTCATGGCACGGGCACATTAGCCTTGTTCTGTGCCCTCCGGACGCACTGCGGCGGGGGTACCGGGGAGGCGTGCCGGGCCCGGCCGACCGCTGCGCGGAAGCGACCGGCGAGCGGCAACGGCCCGACTGGGGAGGTCAGTTCAGCGACGGCTGCCCTGCCGTGCCCGTCCGGGGCGGGCGGGCCGGTCGCACCGGACCGCGAGACGCCTGACTGGATCATGTGGGCATTTCGGCGGCACGCCCAAGGGCGCTTGCGTAACGGTCAAGGCCCGCTGGGCGACAGGCGAGTGTGAAGGAGCAGAGTCGTTTATGGTCGCGGACCCGAGGCCGAAAATGGCGGTGGTCACGAGAAACACTCGCCGTGCCCTGGTCGATGCATTACCTGCGAGCACGAACACCCTTGAGGACGAGAACTGAACGGGGAATGACGGAAAGTCTCGGACCGAAGCTCACCCGATATCAGGGTGTCGTTTGGTTGCCGAGGAAGTGACCGAATCCGGCGGTATCCCCGAGAGGAGGGAGGGCCGATACTGACCGGCTGCCCAGGGAGTTTACGGGAATGGCGTCAGGCACTCGGCTTCCCTCGTACCGCGGTTATTCCCCCTCGGTCCGCCCCCTCCGCCCGCCCGCGCACGTACAGATAACAATGCCCCCTGTACGGCAGCCTTTCCGGACCCCGGAGATTGCCGCCACGCGTGGTGTTGCGCGGCTCTGCGGACCGCAGAGGTGACCCACCGGAAGCGAGGTCACTCACCCCGGAACTCGGGCCACTCCCCGTCGAGAAGCGACGCGACCCCATGCCGCATGTCGCGCGAGGCCACCCCCGCGGCGAAGTCGGCGCGCTCCAGTTCGAGGTGCTCCGCCAGGCCGGTCGACAGGCTCCGGTCAAGGAGCCGCTTGGCGCTGCGGACGGCGTGCGGCGCGGCCTGCGCCAGCTCCTCCAGCCTGCGCAGCCCCGCGTCCACCAGTTCCGCGGGCTCGACGACCGCACTGACCAGACCCTCCTCAAGGGCCTGCGCGGGGCGCAGCACGGGCTGCTCAAGAAGCAGTTCCAACGCGCGGGCGTGCCCGACCACGCGGGGCAGGAACCAGGCCATGCCGGCGTCCGTGGACGCCCCGATGGCGCCGTAGGCGAAGTGGAAGGACGCCCGGCGCGAGGCGATGCGCAGGTCGCAGGCGAGGGCGAGCGAGAACCCCGCGCCCGCCGCCTGCCCGTTGACCGCGGCCAGGACGGGACAGCCCAGGGAGCGTACGGTCAGCACCACTTCGGACAGCAGCCCGGTCAGCCGATCGCCGTAGGCCACGGGGTCGAATCCCGGGTCCGACATGGCCTGGTGGTAGGCGCGCAGGTCGCCGCCGAGACAGAAGGCCCGCCCCGAGCCCGTGATGAGGACACCGCGCGGCTCCGGACCGGCCGCCAAGGACCGCAGCGCCGTGGCCAGCTGGACCAGCAGTTCGAGGTTCATCGCGTTGCCGGCGTCAGGACGGTCGAGCGTCACCACGGCCGTGTGCCCCCGCCGGGAGACAGGCACGAGGGGCGTGGTGACGGATGAGGAGTTTGAGGAATGTGAGGATTCGGCCGCCGAACTCATTTCCATGGCAGGGCAGCGTAGATCTACTCAAGGGCGCTCACAAGGCCACGTAATAGCGGTGACATTTCGAGGTCGATGTCCTAGCATCGCCCTAGACCGCCGGTGTGCATCTCTTTACATCGGTTCTTGGCACGCGATGTTCCACGGGGGTTGCATGCCGAACGTCGCTTCATTACGTCCACCTGACGAAAGCTGTTCTCTGGTGACGGGCGCGTCGCGCGGGATCGGCGCGGCCATCGCCCGCTCACTCGCCGTCACCGGCAGACCCGTCGTGGTCGGCTATCGCGCGGACGAGGCCGCCGCCCACCGCACCGTCGAGGCGATCGAGCAGGTCGGCGGCAAGGCGCTCGCCGTACGGGCCGACGTCACCGTCCCCGGCGAAGTGGAGAGCATATTCGATTCCGCTGAATCCGCCTTCGGGCCCGTCACGGTATTGATTAACAATGCCGGGATCCGGTCCGATCAGGTCTTCTCCGCCATGGAACCGGCCGACTGGAATGCGGTGTTGGACACCAACCTGAATTCCGTCTACCGGACCGTGCGCAGGGCCCTTCCGGGCATGGTGAAGGCGCGCTTCGGCCGGATCGTCAACATCGGTTCCGTGCTCGGCGGCCGGTCCCTGCCAGGCGTGGCCAACTACGCGGCGGCCAAAGCGGGCCTGGAGGGCCTGACCAGGTCGGTGGCCGTCGAAGTGGCCCGCCGCGGCATCACCGTCAACGCGGTGGCCCCTGGTCTCGTCGAGACCGAACTGGTGCGTGACGTCGAGTTCCTGAGACGTTCGGCCCGCACGGCGATCCCGGTGCGGCGGGCAGCCCGACCCGCCGAGATCGCGGCCTGCGTGAGCTTCCTGGCCTCGGCCGAGGCCGCCTACGTGACGGGAACCACCCTCACCGTCGACGGAGGACTCTCCGCCGCGGCCTTCCTTCCCGGCGCGGTCCACGATTGACAGTCGTCGGTGCCCGCCCGCCGTCCCGGGGCGCCGCCCCGACGCGCCGTGCCCGCCCGGCGCCCTTCCCTCCCGCTGCCCTGCCCGGGCGCACTGCCTCGATTGGAGATCACCCCATGACCACCACCGCCGCCACCCGTGAGTCCCTGACGGAGTTCGTCGTCGAAGCGCTGGAGGACTTCGGCGCAGACCCCGACGCCATCACCATGGACGTCTCCTTCGAGGACCTCGAAATCGACTCGCTGGACCTGGTGGAGCTGGGCCAAGGCGTGAAGAAGCGATTCGGCGTCCAGGTGCGCCCCAAGGACATGGACGGCGTCAAGACGGTGGGCGAGGCGCTCGACGTCATGTTCGCCACCGCGGGCCTGTGATGGCCCCTCGCGAGGCCGTCGTCACCGGAGTCGGGGCGGTGACCGCGCTCGGCACCGGAGCCGCGGTGCTGCACGACCGGGCCGTCGCCGGCGAGAGGGCACTCACCGGCGGCGAGGGCCGCTGCACCGACTTCTCCCCGGCCTCCGTACTGACCCGCAGGGAAGCCCGCAGGACCGACCGCTTCTCGCAGTTCGCCCTGGTGGCCGCCGCCGAAGCCGTCGCCGCGGCCGGCTGGGGCGACACCCCGCCCCACGCCCCCGAGCGGACCGCCTGCGTCGTGGGGTCCGGGGTGGGCGGCCTCGAGACCTTCGAGGAACAGCTCACCGTCCTCGACAAGGAAGGCCAGGAGGCCGTCTCCCCGCTCATGGTGCCCATGATGATGGCCAACGCCGCCGCGGCCCAGATCGCCCTGCGCTTCGGCCTGCGCGGCGAGAGCCACTGCGTGATCTCGGCCTGCTCGGCCGGCGCCCAGGCCATCGGCTCCGGCCTGCGCATGATCCGGTCCGGCGAGGCGGACGCGGTCGTGGTCGGCGGCGCGGAGGCCGCGACCTCGGAGATCGTCCGGGCCGCCTTCCTCAACGCCGGAGCCCTCTCACCGAGCGGGACGTCGGTGCCCTTCGACCGGGACCGCGACGGATTCCTGCTGGGGGAGGGGGCCGGAATCCTCATCCTCGAAGAGGCCGAAGCGGCGCGGAACAGAGGGGCGGCCGTCCTCGCCGAACTGGCCGGCTACGGCGCCACCAGCGACGCCCACCACCTGACCGCGCCCCACCCCGAGGGCATATCGGCGGCCCGGGCCGTCACCCTGGCCCTGACCGACGCGGGCGTCGCCCCGCAGGACGTCCACTACATCAACGCCCATGGCACCGGCACCGCCCTCAACGACAGCGCCGAGGTCACCGCCCTGCGCCGCAGCCTCGGACCCGCCCTGGAGAGCATCCCGCTGTCCTCCACCAAGTCCGCCGTCGGACACCTCCTGGGAGCGGCCGGCGCCGTGGAGGCCGTCGCCACCGTCATGGCCCTGCACCACCGCGAGGCACCACCGACCGCGGGCCTGCGCACCCCCGATCCCGAGCTGGGGCCGCTGACCCACCTCACGCGGTCCCGCCCCCTGCGCCCCGGCCCCGACGGACGCCTGACCGCGCTGTCCACCGCCTTCGGATTCGGCGGCCACAACGCGGTGCTCGTGCTGCGCACCCCCGCACGGGAGACCGGCCCATGATCGACCTGACCGGCCGGCGCCACCTGGTCACCGGCGTCCTCACCAGCGACTCCATCGCCTGGCACATCGCCCGCGCCCTCCAGACGGCCGGCGCCGACGTCCTCCTGACCGGCTACGGACGCAGCAGCCGCATCACCGAACTGGCCGCGGCCCAACTGCCCAAGCCCGCCGAGACCCTGGCCCTCGACGCCCGGCGCCCGCAGGACTTCCCCGCCCTCGCCGAGGCCGTCGCGGACCGGTGGCCGGAGCTGGACGGCGTGGTCCACGCCATCGCGGGCGCCCCGCCCGGCGCGATCGGCGGCGGCTTCCTCACCACCTCCGCCGCCGACGCCGAACACGCCCTGCGCACCAGCGCCCTCTCCCTCCACGCCCTGACCACGGCACTCACCCCGCTCCTCGAACGCGGCGCGACCCCGGGCAGCGTCGTGGGCATCGACTTCGACGGCACCCGCGCCTGGCCCGGCTACGACTGGATGGGCGTCTCCAAGGCCGCCCTCGAATCCGTCTGCCGCTACCTCGCCCTGTACCTCGGCCCCACCGGAATCCGCGTCAACCTGGTGGCCACCGGGCCCGTCGAGACCGTATCCGGGCGCGGCGTCAGCACCTTCGACGCCCTGGACCGCCGCTGGCGCGAGGAGGCCCCGCTGGGCTGGGACAGCACGACGGCAGCCGCCGACGTGGTCACAGGACCGGTGCTGTTCCTCCTGTCCGAACTGGCCCGGGGGATCACGGGCGAGGTGCTCCACGCGGACGGAGGCATGCGCTGCGTCGGCATGGGCGCGGCCGCCGCCCCGCCGGCCGCTGCCCCGTCGGCCGCCGCCCTGCCCGCCGCCACGGAAGCCGGGGCGCCGCCTGCCTCCGCGGAGCGACAGGAGGCACCGTGACCACCACCGCCCCCCGGGACGCCACCACGCCGCTGACCGCGGACCAGGGCGTACGCCGCCAACTGGTACACAAGCACGCCGTCGAACACGTCCTCACCACTGCCGTCGCGCGCCGCGACGACCGGCTCCTCGGAGTCGCCCAACTCCCGCGCTGCCACCGGTACTTCAACGACACCCACATCCCGTACTACGACCTGCTGCTGGTGGCCGAAGCGGCCCGGCAGACCGTCGAGGCCATGACCCACGAACTCCTGGGCGTGCCCCTGGACGCCCAGTTCGTGCTGGGCGGCCTGGCCGTGGAGATCACCCACCTGCCCGCCCTGCGCATCGGCCCCGCCCCCACCGACCTCGAGGTCGAACTCCACATCGACCGCAGCAGGCGCAGCCGGAGCGGAACCCTGCGCGCGCTGGAGGGGGTGGCACACTGCCGCGTCGACGGGAAGGAGGCGGCACGCTTCTCCGGCGCCCTGCGCTTCGTGCCCGCCGACACCTACTCCGACCTGCGCGCCGACCCCGCGCCCGCGCCGGGGCCCGCCACCACGCCTCCGCCCCGCTGCGCACCGGCCCTCGTGGGCCGCGGCGACCCTCGCAATGTCCTGCTCGGCCGAACCCGCCGCCGGGGCCACGAGACGCTCGCGCGCATCGTCCCGGACCCGGCCGACCCCGTCTTCTTCGACCACCCGCTGGACCATCTCCCGGGCATGCTCCTGGTCGAGGCGGCCCGGCAGTGCGCACTGCTGACCAGGACACACGCGAGCGGCTTACCCGTCACCGCGCTCGTGGCCACCGCCTGCCGCGCCGACTTCAGGGAGTTCGCCGAACACGGGCCGCCCCTGTGGTGCCGGGGGAGGCCCGAGGGCGCGGCGGGCGTACGCGTGACGGTCGAGCAGGGCGATCGCGTCATCGGGACGGTCGAGGTCGAGTTCACCACGCAACCGGACTTCGCCATGCCCCCGGACTTCGCCACGCCCCTCGACGACGCCGCGCGCCCCGAGCCCCCGCCCGCGGACAAGGCCCCGCCGACCGCGCACGGCACGGAACCCGGAGCGGACCCGGGGGAGGCGCCATGACCGCAGCGGCGAACTCGACCGGCAGCCCGGCAGCAAGTGCGGCCGACCACCCGGGCGCGACCACGCCCCCAGCGCCGGCCCCGGGCGCGACCACGGCCCCAGCGCAGGCCCCGGGCGCGACGCCGGCCCCGAGCGCGACCACGGCCCGAGCGCTGGCCCCGGGCGCGACCGTGACCCCAGCGCCGGCCCCGAGCACGACCCCAGCGCCGGCCCCGAGCACGGCCCCAGCCCCGTCCCCAGGCAGGAACCACGTCCCGAGCCCCGTCCTGAGCGGAGTCGGCGCCGCCCTGCCCTCCCGCGCCATCGGCAACGACCACTTCCTGCCCCTGGACACCACCGACGCCTGGATCACCCGCCGCACCGGCATCCGCACCCGGTACTGGCTCGGCCCCGGCGAGACCCTCGCCGATCTCGCGGAGCGCGCCGCGCGCGAGGCGCTCGCCGACGCGGGACGCCATCCCCACGAGGTCGACCACGTCCTCGTCTCCACCATGACCCCGGACCGGATCACCCCCGGCCTCGCCCCGGAACTCGCCGCACGCCTGGGCACCGAAGGGCCGCCCGCCGTCGACCTCAACGCGGCCTGCTCGGGCTTCGTCTACGCCCTCGACCACGCCTGCGCGCTGATCGAGACCGGCCGCGCCGGCTGCGTACTGGTCTGCGCAGCGGAGGCCCTGTCCCGCATCACCGACCACGGCGACCGCTCGACCGCTGTCCTGTTCGGCGACGCGGCGGGCGCCGTGGTGGTCACCGCCCACCCCACCGCCGAACGCCCCGTCTTCCTGCTCGGCTCCGACGGCCGCCACACCGAACTGCTCCACGCGGACCAGGACGAGCGCCTCCTGCGCATGGAGGGCGGCGAGGTCTTCGAGTTCGCCGTGGACAACATGGCCGAGCAGACCCGCAAGGTGTTGGGCGCCGGTGGGATCGGCCCGGACGACGTGGACCTGTTCATCGGCCACCAGGCCAACGCGCGGATCCTCCAGGCGGTCGCCGCCGAACTGGGCCTTCCGGAGTCACGCGTGGAGATCGCGGTCGACTCCGTCGGCAACACCTCCTCCGCCTCCATTCCGCACGCCCTGTGGCAGGCCCGCGAGCGCGGCCGGCTGCCCGCCGGGGCTCGGGTCGTCATGGCGGCCTTCGGCGCGGGCTTCGTCTGGGGCGCCGGATTCCTGCGCTGGAAGCCGGACACCCCGCAGCACCACCACACGCACCGCCCCGAGACACACACGTACACGTACGAGCACGACCGCACGCAGACGCAGACGCAGACGCAGACACACACGCAGACGCACACAGCCAACCCGAGCGACCAGGGAGACACCCCGTGCCAGAGGTGAGTTCACGAACAGAGCGCTACTACCTGGGGGACAACCCCACCCGCCCCGTCCCCTTCGACGGCGTCATGACGGTCTCGCACTACATCATGCCGAACTTCGCCACGATGGACTGGCACCAGGTGCCGCGCGAGAAAGTCGTCGAGAACATCCGCAGCCTGCAAGACCCGGGTGGCAACCTGAACGACCGGATCATGATGTACATCCATGTTCCGTACTGCAAGTCGTTCTGCCACTACTGCAACTTCAACCGGTTCCACTACCCCAAGCAGGACTCCGAGCGCCTTGAGCGGTACACCGACTACCTCATCAAGGAGATCGACTGGTACATGCGGCAACCGTACGTACAGGCCCGGGAGTTCAGCGCCATCTACGTCGGCGGCGGCAGCCCATCGACGCTGCCCGTGTCCGCGGTGGAGCGCCTGAGCGACCACCTGCGCAAGGTCGTCCCGAACTTCGACACGATCGAGAAGAGCTTCACCGGAGAGCCCCGCACCCTGCGCCGCCCCGGCCTCCTGGAGGTCCTGCGCGACCACGGCTGGGACCGGGTCACCTTCGGCATCGAGACGCTCAACGAGAAGATCCACCGCAAGATCGGCCGCCTCGACACGCGCGAGGACGTCGACGCGATCTTCAACCGGATGCGGGACATCGGCTACACCGCCGACACCTGCGTGGACATGATGTACGACCTGCCCGGTCAGACCCTCGAAGGGTTCCAGGCCGAGCTGGCCGAGCTGCTGGACTGCTACGACCCCACCGAGATCGACCTCTTCACCACGATCTACCTGCCCTACCGGCCCCTGCACAAGCTCATCATGGACGGCCGGGTCGAACAGCCGGGCAGCCCGTGGCAGCTGCTGGCCATGCGCGAGCACCTCTACGACGCCCTGACCGAAGCGGGCTACCACAACACCATCGCCGAGACCTGGTCCAAGCGCCCGGAGCGGTCCCAGTACCAGACCGCCCACTGCGCCCGCCAGGACATCATCGGCATCGGCTGCGCGGCCCGCGGCAACCTCCGCGACATGGTGTCGATCAACCCCGAGAAGGTGGACGACTGGCAGCGCAACGTCGACGAACAGGGCACCTCCACCGAGACCCTCCAGTCCATCGGCCACGAGGGCGTCCTCGACCGGATCATGGTGATGTTCCCCCGCTACAAGTCCCTCGACAAGGAACTCCTGGCCGACTACGCGGCCCAGGTCGACGAGGCGGCCTTCGAACGGGTCCGTGCCGTGCTCGACGGACACCTCGCCGCCGGCGTCATCGAGGACGAGGGCGACCGGTTCACCGTCAACAAGCTGGGTGTCATCTGGCACGGCAACCTCCAGACCGACTACCTTCGCCACACGCTCAACACCAAGGGCGAAGTGCTGATGGACCACCTCACCGAAGCCCGCCAGGACTTCGACAGCGAGAACCGCTTCGAGGTCACCGCCGAGACCCTCTACATCAAGGAGCACGACGCGGAGTACCCGAGGCTGATGAAGTAACGCCCCGCCGCGCCGTCCCCGATGTCGCCTTCTCCGTCGAAAGGAGCGCCACATGAACGGCGAGACCCCGGACCCGGCGGCGCGGCCGAAGAAGCAGAGCGCCCCGCCGCCCCTGCTGGCCCGGATCGAGTCCGCTCCCGGAGTGACCCTGGCGGCGCGCGTCCTGCGCCACGAGGACCCCACCGCGCCCGTCGCGGTGGTGCTGCCGGCCATGGGAGCCTCCGCCCGCTTCTATCTGCCCTTCGTACGGGCACTGCACAAGGAGGGTCTGACCGTGGTCGTCGCCGATCAGCGCGGCCACGGCGAATCCGTCCCCCGCGTCGCGCGCGGCGTCCGCTTCGGCTACCGCGAACTGCTCGAGGAGGACCTGCCCGCCCTCCTCGGGACCGTCCGGCGCGAACTGCCCGACCGGCCCGTGATCCTGGTCGGCCACAGCCTGGGCGGCCAACTCGCCCTGCTGTACGCCGCGAACCACCCCGCCGACGTCGACGCGATCGCCCTGGTCGCCAGCGGGTCCGTCTGGTACCGGGGCTTCGGCGGCCCGCGCGCCCTGCGCAACCTCGTCGCCGGTCAGCTCTTCGCCGCGCTGGCCACCGTGGTCGGCTACTGGCCCGGCAAACGCTTCGGCTTCGGCGGCACGGAGGCCGCCGGCGTCATGCGCGACTGGGCCCGACAGGGACGCACCGGCGACTACCGGCCCCAGGGCAGTACCGTCGACTACGAGCGGGCCCTGCGCGACCTCACCCACCCGGTCCTCGCCATCGGCGTCCGCGGCGACCAGCTCGCCCCGGCGGGCTCCCGGCGCCACCTGCTGTCCAAGGTCCCGCGCTGCGCCCTGGACGAGTGGGACTACACCAGCGAGGCCGCCGGCGGGAAGCCGATCGACCACTTCCGCTGGGTCCGCTACCACGCCGGCCTCTGCGCGCACCTCGCCCAGTGGGTCGGCGAGACCGTCAAGGCCAAGGGGAGGAGCACCACGGATGAGCACTGAGCGCTCCGGCGCCCGCGTGATCGTCGTCGGCGGCGGCTGGTCGGGCCTGGCCGCCGCCTGGAACCTGCGCCGCGCGGGCGCCCGCCCCCTCCTCCTCGACGATCACACCACCCTCGGCGGCCGCTCCGCCACCGCCCGCGTCGGCTCCCGCGCGATCACCCTCGGTGGCAAGAACATCGGCCGCAAGTACAGCCGCTTCCGTGCCTTCGCCGCTGAACTCGGCGCCGACGAAGTGGCCTACGAGCACTTCGGCATCAACTCCTCGCGCGTCGAGGACGGCCGCGTGCGCACCACCGACAGCACCAACAAGGCGGCCGCGCTGTACGGGCTGCTGCGCGGCGTGCCCCCGCGCGATCTGGCCCGGATCCTCCGCCTCGCGTACTACGTCCGGCGCGACCGCGCCAACGCCTTCCTGTCCGGGCCCGACATCGAACGCTACGCCGCGCGCACCGGCGACCCCACCCTCTCCGACTTCTTCGGCGCGCGCCTGCGGGAGCGCCTGATCCGCCCGGCCGTGATCCGCATGAACGGCGCCGAGCCGGAGGAGACGCACCTGTCCACCTTGGGCACCAACATCGGCATGCTCCTGGACGGCTTCGACCAGCTCACCGACGGCTTCGACCCGCTCCTGCACGCCTTCGCCGCCCAGGTGGAGACCCGCACCGCCACCCGGGTCACGGCAGTGCGCGTCACCGCCGGACGTGTCACCGGCGTACGCCTCCGCACGCCCGACGGCACGCCCTCCGAGGAGGAGGCCGACGCCGTGGTCCTCGCCGTGCCCGCCCCGCACGCCGCCGCGCTGGTGCGGGAACACCGCGAGGAACTCGCCCGACACCTCGGCCGCGTCCGCTACTTCCCGGTCTCGGTCGTCGTCGCCGAGTACAGCCGCCCGGTCTTCGACGAGCAGGTCCGCGCGCTGACCTTCCCTCCGGACAGCCCCCTCAGCAACGCGGGTGCCTACGGCATGACGGACCGACACCTCGTCCGCTACACCTTCAGCGGCCGGGCGGCCCGCGCCCTGCCCGGCGACGACGAGGAACTCGTCGCCCTCGCCGAGCGGCGCCTCGGCGCCCACCTCGACCTCGAAGGCCCCAAGCGCCTGGACGCGGTCACCGCACGCTGGGAGCACGGCCTGTGCGCCTACGCCCCCTCCCACACCCGCACCCTGTCCACCGTGGACGCCCTCACCGCCGCACTGCCGGGACTGGCCCTGACCGGCGACTACGTACGAGGTGCCTCCATCGAGGCGTGCTTCCGCGGCGCCGAGGAGCGCACGGACCGGCTGCTGCACCGTCTCGACGGCCCGGGATGACCCGCACGAGGCCGCGGAGGACGTGGCCTCGGTGGAGCGACGACGGTCGCTGGGGGTTGCAGGTCGCTAGGGGTTGCAGTTGGTCACGAAACCTTCGTTGACGCGGCAGATGTCGTTGCCTTCGCCGCCGTCGACTTCGCCCTCGTTCAGCAGGACCTGGATCTTGTCGTCTCCAGTTGCTTCACCGCGCCGGGCCTCCGCACGTGAACACCGGACTCACTGAAGGGGATTGGCCCGGGAGCACGCGCACGTCGGCACCTGCGGAGCGGCGGATTCCTCCCGCCCGCCCACGGATGTGAGACCACCGGACAGGCCCCGCCCCTCCGCTTCCTCCGCGCCGGCCAGCCAGAAGAAGACCGGCGGCAGGCCCAGCTCGATGACAGCCAGCACGATCTGGAACCCTTGCGGCCAGCCGTGCACCGCGAGCGAGAGCAGCCGGGCCATACCGCCAAGGAGGAAGACACCAGCCAGCCACCGCACCGCCTGAGCCGGGATCGGACGTTGCCGCGCGGCCCAGAGCCAGGCCAGTCCGTAGCCGACGAAGCTGGCCCCCATGAAACGGCCCCAGCTGTCGACCGTCGCGCCGGCGGAACCGGCCCCGGGGAGCGCCGCGTTGCCGAGCAGCGCGTGGAACAGGCCGATCGCCACGCAGGCCCAGCCCATCAGCTGCGTGAGTGTGCGCAGAGCCCTGGTCACAATCCCTCCAAGCTGTTCCGAACGGAGCTTAGTTGACGTGTGTCTACTACAGTGACGCGCCAGTAGACCCCTGTCAACTAAGCTTCCTCTCATGCCTCCCCGCCAGCGCCTCGCCCCCGAGGACCGCCGCGCCCAGCTCCTTGCCGTCGGCGCCCGGCTCTTCGCCGCACGCCCGTACGCCGACGTGCTGATGGAGGAGGTGGCCGAAGAGGCCGGCGTCTCCCGGGCCTTGCTCTACCGCCATTTCCCCAGCAAGCACGCCCTCTTCGCGGCCGTCTACCAGCAGGCGGCGGACCAACTGCTCGCCCGGACGCGACTCGACCGCTCCGACTCCCTGGTGGAGCAGCTCATCCAGGGCATGGACGTCCACCTCGACTACTTCGTGGCGAACCGCCACGCCGTCCTCGCCGCGAACCGGGTCCTCGCGGGCGACCCCGTAATCCAGACGATCATGTCCAACGAGCTGGACGCCCTCCGCGCACGCCTGCTGGACGTACTTCCCCTCGCGGACGAGAACGCCCGCGACGCCGTGTCCGCCGTCCTGAAGAGCTGGCTGGTCTTCGTCCAGGTGCTCTGCGTCGACTGGCTCACCCACGAGACCTGCACCCGCACCGAGTTGCGCGACGTATGCGTCGGAGCGGTCATCGGCGCCCTCCGGCCCCTGCTCACGGAGGACCCGGCACCCGACTGGAGTGGGGGTCAGCCCTAGCCGCCCATGGCCCGGACACTGATCGACCAGGGCCCGTCCGACCGCGCGTACACCAGGCACGGCCCGGGGAGCGGGACCTCTCCCGTCCACCGGCCGACGTGGTTGGCCAGTTCGTCGAGGAAGCCGGAGCCGTCGGGCTCGAAGGTGTCGGCGAGGAAGTAGCCGCCGTCGGAGGAGCGGGGGGTGCCCGCGTAGCGCAGGTGGGCGATGGCAGGGCCTCCCTCGTAGCGCAGGACGTCCGAGGCGGGGCGCTCCGCGTGACCTTCGAGGACTACGGCGTCGTCCAGGC
Source organism: Streptomyces sp. NPDC045778 (assembly GCF_056431945.1). NCBI lineage: Bacteria > Bacillati > Actinomycetota > Actinomycetes > Kitasatosporales > Streptomycetaceae > Streptomyces > Streptomyces sp. NPDC045778. Next base: position 4,603 of record NZ_JBWKJZ010000009.1, on the reverse strand, counting down.
CCGTCGCCTCCACCGTCCATGGGCCGTCCGCCTGGACCCGCAGCGCGCGCACCGGACGGTCGTCAGCGTTGACCAGATGACGGCACGCGAAGGGGCCGTCCGCATAGACGAGTTGGCTTCCCGAACGCATCCGGTCGTCCAGGGCGTCCACCACGAAGTGGCCGGGGCCGTGGTGAGTGATGCCGAGGATGACCGGTCCCGTACCGCTCGTGAGTTCCCCCACCCGGCTGCCGTCGCCGGTGAGCCGCTGGAGCACGGGTGCGCCCGCGCCCACCGGCCCCGGGGCAGGCCTGCCGGCCACGGTCATGGGCTTGTCCGTCTTGGACACGCCGTGCAGCGGGACCGGCCCCGCGCCCCCGGGCGCCCGTCCGCCGCCTTTCCGCAGCCACTTCATGCCATCCCCTCCGGTGCCCACATCGATGGTCGATACGCACTTCGTGACGTACGTCGCGACGTACCTCGTGACGTACTTCGAGACGTACGTCGTGACGTACGAGGAGTATGACGCGGCAGTGGGAGCCCTGGCCGCGTGGGTGTACTGGGCCATGGGCTCGGGGCATCGGCGAGGGCGAGGCTGCTGTCGGGTGGCTGCGGCGGCAGGGCACGGTAACGGCCCGGGGGGGGGCGCCGTCGGGATGCCGCAGGATCGCGGCGAAGCTGGGGCCGCGGTCTGTGCTCAACGGTCGAGGTGAAGCCGGGAGAGTAATCTTCCGGCACCGTCCGCTTTTCTCCCGGGAGTGCCTGCCTGTGTTTTCCTCCACCGTCGTCGTCGGCCTGCATGGGACTCTTCAGCGGCATCCTTGGTTCGACCGGGTGGTGACGCGGGATGCCGACGCCGAGGGCTCCGTCGAGGAGGACCTCCTGTTTCTCGCCGTCGACCGGGCCGGTTCCTGCGGCTGGCGGACCGTGAGCGGCTTGCTGCACGAGGGCGGTGAGGTCACGGCCAGCCATGAGCCCACCGCGTGGGCTCACGAGGAGGTCGGCGGCGACTGGACGCAGGACGGCGAGGTGCGCCAACTGGCGTGGCTGGCGGCGGGGGTCCACCTCGACCCTCCGCGTCCGGGGCTTCCTGTGCGGCCGATCGCCCAGGTGCTGTCCGAGACGCTGACGCGCGTGGGCGCGGTCACGTTCACCGGCCTGCACGCCCTGCTGCCGTTGCAGGCGACCGAGCGCGACACGGCCTTCCACCAGGTCGAGCTGGCGCCGTGGTTCGACCTGGCCGATCCGGACGCCCGGCACGAGGTGGTGGTGACCATCTCCTGCCGCCCCGGCGAGGGCGGACCGGCCGAGGACGACGCGGCGGCCCTCCGCGAGGCGGTACGGGAAAGGGCGCGGGGGACGGTGGGCGTCTCCGCCCCCGTGCCGGGCGGCGAACTCGCGGGCCTGGGCCTCGATCTCGGCGGGATGACGCACACCCAGGGAATGCGCGAGGTGATCCGATTCGGCTGTGCCACGCGGGAGTGGTCGCCGGATCTGGCGGTGTGGCTCGTGGAGATGACCGCTGAGGCGCTGCGCGAGGCGGGGCGATTGGCGCCGGTGGTCGTGACGGCGTCACTCGCGCACCCCTCCGCGTAACCCGAGCTGCCTGGCTGAGCACGTTCCTCCTGCGCGGCCGGACTGGCGTGCGCCCGGGGGTGGCTCCTCCACCCAGCAGCTACCAGAGGGGGCAAGGTGGCGCGGGCGCTCTGAGGGCTCGGAATTGCTCAACGCGTCCTGAGGGTGCGCGATTGGTATGGACATGACGAAGCCCTCGGGGCTACTCTCGGACTTGGTCTAGACCGCGTCGGACGTGTGCCCTCCGGTTGATTCCGTGCTGCCGCCCTGCCCTCACTGTTCGCTCCGGCAGCGCATCCGAGGTGCGCGTCCCCCCCCACCCGCAACCCCGGACCACGGGAGCGCCCCATGCGCAAGAAGTTCACCTCATTACTCCTGAGCCTCGGCCTCGCCGGCTCGGCCGTGCTCGCCACCAGCGGCAGCGCCCAGAGCCACGGCTACACCGACTCGCCCGTCAGCCGCCAGCAGTTGTGCGGCAACGGCACCGTCCGAAACTGCGGGCAGATCCAGTGGGAGCCGCCGAGCGTCGAGGGGCCCAAGGGCTTCCCCGCGCGCGGGCCCGCCGACGGACACATCTGCTCGGGCGGCATCGGGCGCTTCCACGAGCTGGACGACCCGCGCGGCGGGAACTGGCCGGCCACCAGCCTGACCGCGGGCCAGAGCCACACCTTCGTCTGGCGGATCACCGCCCGCCACTCCACCACCGACTTCCGCTACTACATCACCAAGGACGGCTGGGACTCCACCAAGCCACTGACCAGGGCCGACCTGGACCCGCAGCCGTTCCTCACCGTGGCCTTCGGCGGCCGCCTGCCCGGCTCCACCGTCACCCACAGCGGCGTCCTGCCCCAGAAGACCGGCCGACACCTCATCCTCGGCGTCTGGACCATCGCCGACACCGGCAACGCCTTCTACGCCTGCTCCGACGTGCGCTTCTGACGGACCGCAGCCGGGTCAGCCCAAGCGCGCGGCCCTGCCCTGCCGCGCGCTGCTGAGGGTTTGGAACCACGGCCCCCCTCACCAGCGGAAGGGCCACGCCTGACCGCCCTCGACTTCACTTCCGCGTAGCGCTCGCAAAGGGGGTGTACGCCAAGGGCCCCGGCATCGAGCGCGGGCAACCGCAGCCGGTTCGCTACGCACCACCGGGGCCTCGGCTGCCGGACCGAGACTGCGGCCCTCCGACACGACGGGGCTGCCGTGAAACTGAGGTCACGCCGCCCCGGGGGCTCCTGGGGCCTTCCGAACGAGGAGCGCGCCATACGATCGTTCGCCGATGCCTGCCACAAGGTTCTGACAGGGGGCAGGTTCCCCTGCCCGCGCTGGTACGGCACGGGTCGACCGAAACCCCGTAGGGTCCTAAGCGTCCTAGAAAAGGTCTCGTACGCGCTGGGGGCAGGGAATTCGGATGCGACACCACTGAACCGGTCGGAGCCCTCACCCCTGAAAACCCTGGACACGCCCTCTCCGACCCGAGGCTCCTCCCACCCCGCGGCGTGTCTGCGAACGATGCGGCTGGCCGCGAGCGCGGACTTCTCCGTCACAGGCGTCGCATCGCCACCTGGGCCGCCTGCGTCCAGGACTGGCTCGTCCTCTCCGCGGGGCAGTTGGCTACGGCGTTGGCGGGCCTGAGCGACGGGGCCTTCGCCGGCCTGCCGCTGGTGGTCGGCTTGGCGGCCCGGCAGACGGCAGCCGTACGCTGCTCCGCGCGGGCATGGCCGTGCACCTGGCGGCGCTGACCAGGGCTCGCTCTGGCGGTGTTCGGGCGCGGAAGCACCACCGTCGACGTGGCGATGAACACCCAGGGGTTCCTGGCCGAGCGGGCCTACGCGCGGCCGGTGCGCGGCGGCCTCCACGCGATGTTCAGCCTCGGCGGCATCGTGGGGGCGGGCGTCGGCGGATTCGCGGCGTCGACGGGCGTGGGCATCGGCCCGCACGTCGCCGTCACCGTGGTGGCCCCGTGCGCGGTGGCGGCGTGGGCGTCGACCGACCTGGCATCCGAACCGGGACGGGCGGAACGAGCGGCGGAAATCTCCGGCCCACTCCTGGCGCTGCCCGGCCCCGGACTATCCCCGGCCTCGTCGCGTTCTGCGCGCTGACGGGGGAGGGGGTCGTGAACGACTGGGGCGTGGTCCACCTGCACGAGGTGGCGGACGCGTCTGCGGGCCTGGCGGGCGTGGGCTTCGCTGTCTTCGTGGCTGGCGCGGTTGTTGGGCGGTTCTTCGCTGACCGGGTCCGTTCTCGGGTCGATGTGCCTGTATCTGGGTCTGCGCTGCTGCCCAGGAGTGGGTTGCGTACTTGAGAATGTTCTGTGCGTGCTGCTGTCCTGGGGTGATGAGGTGGCATGGTGGGCGACCACGGTGGGGCAGCCCTGGTCCCTCCGCTGACGCTGGCTTGGGTGAACCGGCACCTGAAGGTCGGTGAACGGTTCGTCAGAGCCCAGGCACTGCATGGTGGCACCACCGCTGGCGTGTGCAGGCTGGCTATTCGCACATGGGACGGAGGCACTCGATATCTGGTGCTGCGGCCTTTCGCCCCCACGGGGCATGCTGCGGACTGGTTGAACAGGGAGGCCTACGCGCTGACCTTGCTTGTGGGGACCGGCATTCCGGCTCCCCGGCTGATGCGACCGCTACGCATTGCGTGTCTCCCTCTCTCCTGGTGACGCATCTGGCGGCCGGGCGGACCTTGGGGGACGTGGGATTGGGGGACACGCGTTCCCCTGCAGGCCCGTCAGCTCGTGGCGATCCACGCGCTGCGGCTCGTCGAGTGTCTGCGGGAGTGTGAGGTGTTGTCGGTGGCTGGCGCTGTGGTGGTTTGGGCGGGCGTGGATGGGGCGGTGTAGGTGGCGGTGTTCGGCGTGGTGGACGGGTCCGCGGCGTCTGGGCGCTTATGCCGCCGTGTTGATGCAGGGGGGCGGGCGGGGTGTGAGTAGACGTGGGGTGGGGGGGGGGGGGGTCCCCCCCGGAGGGCCCAAAGGCCACCGGTTCTATTGTGCGTTTGTTGGTTTCTGCTGCTTCTCTCTCTTTTGGGTTGTTGCTTTGGGGTGGTT